>JBCCMX010000001.1:0-47954 GCA_039026135.1 Pseudomonadota bacterium
CAGGCCCTGATCGACGCACACTGGGCCGATGCACGCGCCCCGCTCTATCCCCACCAGACCGAAAGCCCGATCTGTATCGACAAGACCATCAATGACCGACCCTGCGAGAATGACGAATATATCATCTGGGCCAATTAAACATGCCCACACGTCACGGGGAGTTTAAATGAAAGTCAGTGCAGCCGCGCTATAAGGCCGGCATGTCGTCTTTATGGAGAACACCTGTTCTTGGCGCGCTGGTCTTCTCGGTCTGGCGCGCAGATGCCCGGCGAAAGCTTGAACTTGTCAGCCCCTGGCTGACAGCCGGCGACCGGATACTGGAAATTGGGTCCGGTCCAGGCAGCGTGCTTTATGAGTTTCGACGCGCCGGCTTTCAGGTCGACGCACTTGATGTGGCCGATAGCAGTTTCAGCGCGGCGCTGAAGCCAGCCCTTTATGATGGCGAGGTTATGCCTTTTCAGGACGGGGCTTACGACACGGCGCTCTTACTGACCGTCCTGCATCACGTGCCCGATCCCGACATGATCCTGAAGGAAGCCGCGCGCGTGGCTCGGCGCGTCATCATTATTGAAGACGTGTTCGAAAGTACCTGGCAGCGCAAATACACGAAGTTCGCTGACTCGATCACCAATCTGGAAGTCTTCGGCCATCCTCACAGCAACCGATCTGACATGGCATGGCGAGACACATTCTCTCACCTTGGATTTGAACTCCTGCACGGCGAGGTGCATCGCTTTGCCGGTGTCTTTCGCCAGGCCGTTTACGTGATCGAGACGGCGCCGGCTTAAGCGATCGATCTGATCAGGGCGATCCGCCGCGCTACCCGGCGCCGGGCGTCTCGCCAATCACCTCATCCTCTGGCAGAGAGGGCAGCTTGGCTGTTGGCGGGCGCAGACTTGGGTCGACAGGGATGGCGTCCGGAATAGAGGTGTCGGATGGGTTCTCAAAGATACGCCGCAAGATGCCGGGCGTAACCGCCGAAAGCGGGTTCACCGCGACCTGCGCTTTTTCAAGCGTACCGCGCACGGAATAGGTAATCGAGAAAATGCCCTCGCCCTGGCGCCCGACAAATAGGTCGCCAATAATCGGCACACCGCCGAGCACGGAATTGACACCGAAACTCGGCACCAGCACGCCATCAAGTTCGATCCCGCGTCCGTCCGTACCGATCCAGCCATTCACCGTCAGACCCAGCGCCGGGCCGCTTGCGCGCCCGCCATCAATCACATAGCGCCCGCCGCCAATGCTGACAGGCACTTCGATGCGCGAGAACAGAACACCATCACCTGACAAGGTGTCGGCCAGACCGCGCAAGGATGCCAGAGAGAGAATCTGCGTGACCACCGGCGCGTCGGAGAGGCGCGCATCGCGCACCGATGCGTTCAGTTTGGCCGGCTGCCCATTGGCGGCCAGCGTGCCGGTCAGCGTCATCGCGCCGCCGCGAATGAAGCCCATGCCAAAGAACGCCTCTGCAATAAAACCGGCATCACCGGTTGTTAGTGAAATGCGCGGCGCCGCGCCGGGTATCTTGTCTTCGTATGTCGCCAGCAGCGTCTTGCCGCCGCGCATGGTGCCTGACGCATCGGCTGATTGCAGCTTGCCGCCCCGCGCATCAATCGCCAGCGTCGCGTCGGTCAGATCCAGTCCGCGCTGCAGCCGCAGACGCCCGACTTCCGCATTGAGAAGTACCGGCAGAACGGGATCGTCGACCGCCCCGCCGCCCATACCCGTTCCAATACCGCTAATACTGCTGAGCAGGGAACTGATGTCAAAATAGTCGCCGACAAAGTTGATCGCCATATCGCCCTCTGGCGTTCGGCGGACCGTACCAGAGACATCGGCGCTGCCTTCGACGAAGAGTTTGCTGAGCGTGAGACTTTCCAGCCGGCCGCCCTGGCCCAGCAGCACATCGCCCGTCATCGACAGGCCTTGACCTTCAACCCGCAGAGCAGAGGCCTGCGCCACACCGTCACCGGAATAGGACAGGCTGGCCCTTGCCGGCTCGCCAGCCGGTTTGATCCAGCCAATTTCTTCAATGTCGATCCGTGCGTCACGAAAATCGAGGCCGAAGGCCGCATCACCAAGACCATCGGCGCTGACCTTGCCCTGCATCTCAATCGGGATCTCGCCGGTCAGGTAGGCACGGCCGACAAGACCAAGTTCGTTCAAGACATCCGGCGTGACAATCGCGCTGGCCGAGATATCGGCTGACCGTTCGTCCTGACCAAACTCGTCGCGCCAGGTAAACTGAACCGGCGCTGGCCCAATCTCGCCATGCCCGGTCAGCACCAGGCGTGTGTTCTTGTAATCGACATCGACTGTTGCTTCGGACAGGTCCAGCCCCATGACCACTTGGGAGAGGCCGGCATTGCGAATGGTTCCGGTTGCTTCAAGCTGCAGATCTTCAAAGGGAACATTGCTGAGTGCGGGACGCGACATGAAGAAGACCGCTTCGCCTTCGCCTGAAATCCGGTCAGGGTCGAACCCGGTTTCAGCTTCCAGCTGCAAGCGCGAATCAGAAATATAGCGCATGATCGATACGGCAGGCCCGCGCCCCTGCGCCGTGACCGTGAAGGGCTCGCCGCGCGGCATGAATGCGGGAAACTCAACCTGGCCGCGTTCAACCTCCCAGTCGCCATAAGTGGCGGCCAGCACACTCAAACCAAAGCTGTTCCCGCTGAGGCGCCCGGACCCGACCGCATTTTCCACTGGCGGGACATCATCGAGAAAACGCACCCGTCCGTCCTTGAAACCAAAAGACACGCCAAGGTCACCATCTCGCAAGTGGCCTTGTTCTAGACTGTCCGGGCGCAGGGCCAGCGAGACGCTCGCCTCCGTCAGACGGACATCTTCAACGCGCGCCACAACAAACCGGCGCGCGCCATCGCCTAGTCTCTCTGGCCAGAAGGCCAGCACCTCGTCCTTTGTCAGTTCGCCGACCAGCTCAGCCGTCAGGTCGAGACTAATCGGCACCTGACCCTCTTCGGCCTTGGGGCTGAGGTCGAGTTCGCCGCTGGCATTGAAGACCCCTTCGCCGACACGAGCCGTGAATTTGTCAAACACCATCAGCGAGAAGTCGTCAGAGACATCCGCACCAAACTCCAGATTGGAAATGTTCCAACCGAGCGGTGAGATCGGCGTCTGCTTGAGAGCCAATGACTCTGCTGACAGCTCCACACGTCGCAGAATGTTCTCTTCAAGAACACTCTGCAACCGGCCGGTCAGGGTCGTCTCAATCAGGTCAGAACGCATCACCAGCTGATCGACCGTGATCGCATCCTGCTCCGGGCGGTAGGTCACCCCCATCGTGATGTCGCGCAAAACGTCGCCAATTGTCGGCAGGTCGAGACTGCCGGCTTGGTGCTCCATCGCAAAGCCAATCTGCTCCAGCCCGCCCTGCTCGGTCATGCCAGCTGCAAAGGTGACATCCAACTTAAGGTCACCTGTGTCCATCATGTCGAGGCCAAATCGGGACGCCAGATCCGCAAATGGCAAATCATCGACCGTAATGTCGGCCCGCAAGGCGCCATAATTGTCAGAGGTCGACAGGCTAGCGGCGACACGGCCCGGCAGCCCGAGCCCCCCGCCCGCGCCTTCCATTGCAATCGACATGTCTGCAACACCTTTTTCGCCGCGCCCCATCGCCTCAGTCACTATTCCGTAAAGCTCCCCCTGCGGGCCGCGAACGCGTATTTCCAGGTCGCTGAATTCAAGCGTCTCAAGTTCGAACAGGTCGTGGCTCGCGTCGAGCGCGCCGCGCGTATCGCTGAGCACACGCTCGGTCAGCTCAATCCACCCGGCCGGGGTTGTCGGCAACACGCCAGCCTGGATCGGCGGCAAGGGTTCACCCGCCACACTCCAGAGATTCGGTCCGGTACTATGCACATCAATCCAGCCGTCAGAGATGTCGACGCCAAGCACCGTAAACTTGCGCAGGAACAAGTCGCCAGCATCGAGCGTCATGTGCGCTGCGCCAACCCGCGCCGCCTCCTCGCCCTGATCGTCTTTTAGGCTGAGCTCATTAGCGACAACAAAAAGCCGGCGCTCGCTCGGCGACCATTGCAGGGTCAACCGCTCCATTGAGACCGCCCGTCCCCCACGGGCATCGGTCAGGGACTGTTCGACATCATCGCGGAACATGCCGAGCTCAACCGGGCCGCTGGCTAGCATGATGGCCAGAATCGCGATCGCGGCCATGATCAGTAGTGAGATCACGCCTAGAATTTCAAGCAAAATCACTTTTGTGGTCTGGCGAACCAAACTGTTTGCTCCATCTTAATCTCAGCGAACACTATACATAGAACTCACCGGCGGAAATTTTACCGCATTTACAGGACCATGACATGACAAACAGACTAGAAAAAGGCGATACTGCACCTGCCATTACACTGCCCGCCACCAATGACAGGCAGGTCAACCTATCTCAGCCGAAAGGCAAGGGCCTAGTTCTGTTTTTCTATCCAAAAGACTCAACAAAGGGTTGCACGACCGAAGCGCAGGACTTTTCGGCCCTGAAAAGCGCGTTTGAAGCGCTTAACGTCGAAATCATAGGAATCTCACGTGATTCGCTCGCCTCACATGAGAAGTTCATCATTAAGTCAGACCTGACGGTGGCACTCGCGAGCGATGAAGATGGCGCCGCGAGCGAGGCGTTTGGCGTATGGGTCGAGAAGTCCATGTATGGCAAAACATATATGGGCATTGAACGCTCGACATTTCTCATCGGCAGCGACGGAAAAGTGGCAGAGCTGTGGCGCAAAGTGCGGGTAAAAGGCCATGCAGAAACGGTTCTGGAGGCCACAAAAACCGCGCTGGGTTAATTCTTCGTCAAGTGAACACTCTTTAAGCAGCGCTTTACCGATCTTCGGTAAAACTCTGCTATAAGTCACGAAAAAGGTCTTTTCTGACTGTTCCCAATGAGGTTATTGTGAATAAACCAAATCACACGGTATCGAAGCTGACCTCGCTGGGAGGAAGTCTTCCTGTGGAGTCAGGTGCGTAGAATGAAGTCCGGTTCGAAAGTCACAGATGTGTTCAAGGCACTGTTTCCAGAGCGACAGATTTATCATCGCAGTGGTGGAACCGTCCGCTATTTCACCGTGTCCCCGTTTCAGCAAATGGTGCTTGCGACCGCCGCGGCCGCACTGATTGGATGGTCCATGTTCGCCACCGCCAGTGTCCTCTTGGGCAAAGGCGGCGCAGGAACAATTGTTGCCGACGGCGAGGTGCACAAGCTGGAACGTTGGGTCCAGGAATTGCGCGCCCGCGATGAACTGTCGAGCGCGCAGCTCGCTGCGCGCACCGAGGCCTTCCAGGATGCCACGCTGGAGTTTGAGCGCCGTCACCAGACCCTCTCCACCATGCTTGAAGCATTGAAGAATGGCGGCGAGCTGAATGTCTCCGCACTGCGCGGCGATTCAGGTTCACTATTGGTCACCGCATCGATTGATGAGGCCGACGCGCGCCAGTCACAGCGTTTGCAGCAAACCGCCAGCCTGTTGCCGAAAGTCGGACTGAGCGGACAGGTCTCTGATATTCGCACAGATCAGGACGGCTTTCTCGACGAGCTTGAAGACATGGCTGTTGACCGCGCCGAGGCCGCGCGCGGTGTACTGCGCCTGACGGCGGTTGGCGCTGGCCGGATTGAAAGCGGGCAGAACATGGGCGGGCCAGCGATCGAGTTTGGTAGCCTGATTTCGGGTCAGTTCGACTCCCCTGAAGAGGCAGCCTTTGCCGGCCGTGTCGCCCAGGTTGCAGCGCGAATGGAAGAGGCCCGTCATTTTGAAGAATTGGTGGAAAATCTGCCGCTGGCGCAGCCAATTGGTGTGCCGGCGAGACTGACATCAAGATTTGGCCTGCGGACAGACCCGTTCACGAAGCGGCCAGGTTGGCACAATGGCATCGATATGGCAGCTTATTGGAACGCGCCGATCGTTGCGGCGGGGCCAGGAAAAGTCATTTTCGCCGGAACAAAATCGGGGTATGGTCGGGTCGTAGATGTCGATCACGGACAAGGTTTTATTTCTCGTTATGCTCACCTTAACCGCATTAGTGTAAAACGCGGTGCATCGGTCGCAATTGGAGATAAACTCGGCACAATGGGGTCAACGGGGCGTAGCACAGGACCGCACCTCCACTATGAAGTCTACTTCAATGGCAAACCCTATAACCCCGAAGAATTTTTGAAGGCAGGAAAACATGTTCACCAAGACAAATAAACCAGAGGGACCCGGCATCACCCCCGCTCAGGATGCTGTCCGCAGTGCCTCATCAAAACCAGCCGCCCGCGTCGGCGCGTCGATCATTTGTTCCGACATGAAAATTGTCGGCTCAATCACATCGGAAGGTGCGCTTCAGATCGATGGCAGCGTCGATGGCGACGTACAGGCTGGCGATATCACAATCGGTTCGACCGGCTCGGTCACTGGCGAAATCAAATCCGACACGCTTCGCGTGAAGGGTAAAGTCAAAGGCTCGATCCGTTCCAAGAAAGTCGAACTGGAAACCGGTGCCTCTGTTGATGGTGACATCTACCACGCCGCACTGATCATCCAGCCGGACGCAACCTTCGAAGGTCAGGTCAAGCGCGAGGATGACCCGCTGAAGGACAGCGCGCCAAAAGCCGCCAGCGACAAGCCAAACGGTGTTTTCGGCAACGCCTAAATGATCGTGTCCCTATGGGACAAGGCAGACCAGAGTTGAAGCCCCGGAGCCCGCGCTCCGGGGTTTTGTTTGGGCAAGCCCCTATCGTGTCAGCGCCCAGGGCGACAGCCGGTCGATGAGGGTGCCTGGGTCATCGCCGCGGGCAAGCAACATAATCGCCCAGACATATAGAACATGCGTCTGCAGCGCCTTGTAAACGTACGCACCCAATGCCTGAAGCGAAACAGTGCTGGCATATGGCGCCGGCAGGGCCTGGTCTGGAAACTGACTGATCATGATATGCGGCTGCGCGCCGCCGCGCAGATAAGCGCCGAGACCACTGGACGGTAAAGCCGGGCCGGTCCCGCTATGGTAGGGTTCCATGATCAGAAGATCACGGCCCTGCGCCGCATCGCAGAGAAAGCGCTCGGTCAGTCCGGGGTGAAGTTTGACAAGGCCCACACGATCCATCGCGCCGCGCAGCGCCTCAGCGGATACGCGGGTCAGCGGCGGCAGCGCCTCACTTGAAGGCCTGACATCTGCCTCGATCATGGCAAGCCCGGTCGAGGGACAAAATTGCGCGACCTGTGATGCGAACGCCGCCCCCAACACCATATCATCAAAAGCCATTGGCTTCACATCCAGCGCCGGAAGGATAAGCGCCCGCGCGTTGCGCTCGTCAGCCCGAAACGCGACGAAGACACCGTCCGGCATCTCGACATGCGACACGGCGGCCATCGCCGCGCGCAGCGATAAGGGCGCATCGCTGCGCGGGTGCTCAGGAACATGCAGCGATCCTGTCAGGCAGATCTTTGCTCGACGTGCTGAGAAGACACCTGCAATCACTGCGGCCGTATAGTGAAGTGTGTCCGTGCCATGCGTGATGACGATCTTGTTATAGCCATCGGCCAGCACCCCCTCGACATGATCGATCAAGACAAGCCAGTCTTCCGGGCCGATACTTTCAGAATTCAAATTGAAGGCCGAGACGGTTTTCAATTCACGCTCGCCGCCAGACGCTGCCGCCCGCAAGACCTGGCCGACCGCATTGCCGCCTTGATCAACACCGACGCTATGCTCGCCCAGTACTGATCCGATCGTGCCGCCGGTTGTTATAATCGCGATGTCTTTGGTCATGCCACTTTCCTCACCGCGCCATGGCGCCCGCACCTCAGCCATCAAGAGCCTCACCCTCACCGAGCGCATGTGAAAGCGCCGCACTCAAAAAAGGTGTCAGATCCCCATCCAGGACACCGCCTGTGTCGGAGGTTTCATAATTGGTCCGCAGATCTTTGACCAATTGATAGGGCTGGAGCACATAAGAGCGGATCTGGTGGCCCCAACCAATTTCGGTCTTGTTGTCATGACTGTCCTGGGCGGCTTGCTGGCGGCGTTGAAGCTCAACCTCGTACAGCCGCGAGCGGAGCATGTCCCATGCGGTGGCACGGTTTTGATGCTGCGAGCGGCCCGACTGGCAAGCCACCGCGATACCCGTCGGTTCATGGGTCAGCCGCACAGCTGAGTCCGTCTTGTTCACATGTTGGCCGCCGCTGCCGGAGGCGCGATAGGTGTCCGTGCGCACATCCGATGGGTCAACCTCAACCTCGATTGTCTCGTCAATGACCGGCGAGATAGCGACCGAGGCAAAGCTGGTATGGCGCCGCGCCGAGCTGTCATAGGGAGAAATCCGCACCAGGCGGTGCACGCCCTGCTCTGATTTCAGCCAGCCATAAGCATTCTCGCCTTTGACCAGAAGCGTCGCTGATTTGATGCCGGCTTCCTCTCCTTCATGGCTTTCGACCTCTTCGACCTTATAGCCGCCCTTGTCGGCCCAGCGCGCATACATGCGCCGCAACATGGCCGCCCAGTCTTGGCTTTCGGTGCCGCCGGCGCCCGCATTGATATTGATATAGCAATCATTGCCGTCAGCCTCACCGGACAGCAAGGCTTCAAGCTCTGCCCGCTCGGCGCGGGTCTGCGCCGCCGTCAGGGTCGCGGAGACATCGGCCAACATGTCAGGATCGCCCTCGGCCAGCTCAAGCAGCTCAAGCCCGTCGGCCGCTTCCTGCTCAAGCTCCAGAACGGTTTGCATACCTGTTTCAAGGCGCTGGCGTTCGGCCATCAATTCGCGCGCCTCTTCCGGATCGTCCCAGAAGTCAGGACGCTCGGAGAGCGCGTTTAGCTCATCCAGGCGTTTGCTCGCGACATCCCAGTCAAAGACGCCTCCTCAGCAGCTCGGCTGACTGCTGGATCTGTTCGGCCATTGCCAGAATTTCTGCGGACATGTCCGGTCTTTCCTATCGATCTAGCGCGGGGAGATGGGCGTCTTTGCCGCCCGCGTCAATAGACATCCCCGTCAATATCAACATCGACAATATCGCTTTCAATCAACGCGCCGGTCTCTGGGTCGACCTGCGGCAAGAGGGGTTCAAAGTCACTGCTGCCCGTGCCGGAGATGGAGATGCCCTGATCAATGTCGAAGGACATGCCCGGCTCTGTACCCGGACGGAATGCCTCCAGAATGATCGTCTCGCTGGTAAAGGTTGGCGGGCGACCGGTGCGCGCATCAATGTTGACGAGCCGCACGCCGGGCGGAATGCGGAAGGGCAGCGCCGGCTTGTCGGCGAGCGCGCGCTCCATGAACTCGGTGAAAACCACGCCGGCCACAGAGCCGCCGCCTTCGCCCTGCCCGAGCGTGCGCGGCTCATCAAAGCCCATATAGATGCCGACGACGAGATCGGGCGAGAAGCCAAAGAAGAGCGCGTCAACATAATCATTGGTTGTTCCGGTCTTGCCGGCGAGCGGCTTGCCGACACGCCGTGCGCGCCGGCCCGTGCCGCGCTCCACGACCCCCTGGAGCATATGGACCAGTTGATAGGCGACAATCGGATCAACCAATTGCTTGCGGGTATCGGGCAAGACAGGCGGCCCGCTGACACCATCCCAGCCAGCGGCGCTGCAGTCTTCGCACGGGCGCTCATCATGTTTGTAGAGCGTCGCGCCATGGCGATCCTGGACCCGGTCAAGCAAGGTCGGCGTGACTTCCTTGCCGCCATTGACGAACGCGGCATAGGCCTTGGCCATCCGCCAGGGCGTTGTCTCGCCAGAGCCGAGCGCCATTGCAGGCACTGCAAGCAAATTGTCATAGACGCCAAAGCGTTCGGCAAACTCTGACACTGCTTCCATGCCGATATCTGTCGCCACCCGCGCGGTGACCTGGTTGAAGGATTTCTCAAGCGCCACACGCATGGTGACATCGCCATAGCTTATACCTTCGGCATAGTTTTCAGGTTTCCAGACCTCGCCGGTAAACTCGTCATAATACACATAGGGCGAGTCCAGAATACGCGTCGCGGGCGTATAGCCCTGTTCAAGGGCGGCGCCGTAGACAAACGGCTTGAAGGACGAGCCAGGCTGACGTTTGGCCTGGGTGACGCGGTTGAACGGGCTTTTGAAGAAGGAGTATCCCCCCATCATGGCGAGCACACGGCCTGTATGCGGATCAAGCGCAACCAGCGCGCCATCCACCTCCGGAACCTGTTTCAGTTCGGACACGCCGGTGGGAACCATAATCGGCTCCAGCACGCTGACGGTCTGGTCGTCATCAGCTGGCTCGCCTTCACGCGCCGTGGCGATCTCTTCGCCGGCCATGATCTGACGTTTTACCTCAACCAGCACGACATCCCCGCGGCGCAACCCTGCGCCGCCATCCTCGCGGACATAAGTTTCGGCCCATTCCAGATCCTCAATCGGGATCGTGGTCTCAAGCCCATCAGACAAGACGAGCGAAGCGCCCGCATCATTCTTCGCGCGCACCATGGCGCGTTCCCAGCTGCCATAACCGCCCGGCAGGCGAACATTGTTCAGCTGCTCCAAGACGTCGGCGGCGCCGGCATTGAGCTGTGTCAGCGGCCCGCGATAGTCATGCCGGCGATCATAGGTTTCCAGACCGAACTGCAGCGCTTCCTGGGCCGCAATCTGCAGCTTGGTATCGATGGTGGTGCGGATGGACAGGCCGCCCTGCTCCAGGCCTTCCTCGCCATATTGCTCAATCAACTGCTTGCGCAGCTCCTGAACGAAATAGGTCGCGGCGGAATATTCCGGCCCGCGCAGGCGCTTGGTCGTGTTCAATGGCAAGGCGATGGCCGCATCGGCCTGTTCCTGATCGATATAGCCGTCTTCGACCATGCGGCCGATCACGTAATTGCGCCGCTGTAACAGGCGTTCCGGATTGGTGTAGGGGTTTACGCGTCCCGGGAATTTGGGCAGCGAAGCAAGAATGGCTGCCTCTGAAATATCAAGCTCGGGCAGCGACTTGTTGAAATAATTCAGCGCGGCCGAGCCGACACCGTACGAACGCCCGCCAAGATAAATCTCGTTCATATAAAGCTCGATAATGTGCTCCTTGGTGAACGCCTCTTCCATGCGGCTCGCAACAATCGCTTCTTTCACCTTGCGGATGATGGTTTGATCGCGGGTCAGCAGCATGTTCTTGGCGACCTGCTGGGTAATGGTCGAACCGCCTTGCAGCGATCCAGAGCCAAACAGCCGCGAGCGCGCGGAGTTGATAGCGGCGCGCACAACACCCGTCCAATCAATGCCCTTATGCTCAAAGAAATTCTTGTCTTCTGCCGACACAAAGGCTTGCACGACATGCTCCGGGATCGCCTCGAACGGCACGAAAACGCGGTGCTCGTCGGCAAACTCATAGATT
The DNA here is from genome assembly GCA_039026135.1 of Pseudomonadota bacterium. Lineage (GTDB taxonomy): Bacteria > Pseudomonadota > Alphaproteobacteria > Caulobacterales > Hyphomonadaceae > Henriciella. Next base: position 11,357 of record JBCCMX010000001.1, read on the forward strand.
AGCGTGCCGTCCCCGGCATGGACGCGTGATGTAATTGGCGGATTATATTCTGCCAGCTTCTCAACCGACGGCACCGTGCGCCCCAGCGCGGCAAGCCACAGCCATAGCGCGATCAGCGCAATGATACCGACAACAGCGCTGAAAATCAGCGCATAGAGCGCGTTTCGCCATGTGAAGACCGTTTTGACGATCTTCATGAACAGGCTTGGCTCGTGCGGATTTGGCTCAACCGTTTCGTACATCTTCAAAGCCTTTCAGGACCGGCATATGGCGTGTGAATCACATGCGAACGGGGCAAGACTAAGGCGCTTGCCGCATCACGAAAAGACCATGTCTCAGTTAGAAGCGAGTAATAATTCCTGCCGGTCGAAATAGGTATCAATGGCGCGTTTAATGGCTTCGGCTGATTTGCGCCGGCCTGTACTGGACTTCAGGCGACGGGCATCCTGCTTGTTGCTGAGAAACCCGATCTCAACCAAAACAGCCGGCACATCCGGGGCCAGCAGCACAAACAGATTGCCTTGGCGATGTGTATTGCGCAGCAATGGCCCCGCCTCGGCAAGTTCGCTGACAAGAAAGTCGGCAAAAATGGCCGAGTTTGACTTGGTTTCACGTTTGACAAGATCGGTCAGGATGCCCTCAACTTCATCATTGGCCGCGCCCTCAATCGGGATTTCCCAGCCATATTTGACAGCTGTGCCCTCAATCCGGCGTTCACCACGGGTCGAGATCGTATAGACCGATGCGCCGGAAATATCCGGTTTCAACGCCGCGTCGGCATGCACGGATATGAACAGGTCAGCGCCCCATTCGCGCGCCATCGAGACGCGGTCTTCATGTTCCACATAGACATCCTTGGTGCGCGTCAGCATGACATCATAGCGTGGGTCTTTTTCCAGAAACTCCTGCAACTTCAAAGAGGTTTGCAGCACAATCGACTTTTCTTCACCGCCCGTCACAACCGGCGCGCCCGGATCCCGGCCGCCATGGCCCGGATCAATCGCGATTTTGTGGCGCGGCGCCGGTCTGACAATAGAGCTGTCTTCCAGCGACCAGGGCTTTTGAGAGGGGGCTGCGGCGATGTCTTGCGGCGCGCTTGCACGGACGGTTTCCGCTTTCGGGCGCCAGCTGCGATACCGTTTGGCATCAGCATGGGCTGACTTTGCGAATCGGGTCTCTGACACGCTGACAAGGTCGAGCACCAGGCGATAGCGGGCCTCACCGCCGGTGGGCGGCAGGTCGAGCTCACGCATCACCATCATTGGCCGGTCTAGCTCGAAAACGATATGGCCATCGTCGAGCGTATAGGCCGAAACACCGCCAGTTGGCGTGCCGAGATACGCATCGGCGCTGAGAAGATATGTTGACGGCACGACCTGGATCGCACGCAACCCGCCTTGCGTACTGGCAAAAACCCCGGCATTCATATCGTGATCCGATGCCAGTGTAATGCGTGTGAACTCGCCATCGCCGGCGACACCGATCGACCTGATCTGCGCCGCAGCGATCTGGCTGAAGATCAGCGCCAGAACCATAAAAAAAGTTGTTCGTGCGAACACCATACCGTTTTGACCCACTGCCGCGCCGCCCAAATCTCATGGCGCCAGTTTGCTCTTCTTTTTGCCAGTCCCTGTCTTAATCGCAGATTTACGTGATGAAATGAATAAACTCTCAGCACACAGCCAATTTGGACTTCCAATTGCGACACTTATTGGGCATGTTGGTTTAAGCCCTGATGAATGGGCCGAAACAGAATCCCCGAATGGGCATGTGAACAGGCTTGGCCGCCTGCACGAGATCCAAACCGGAACGGATAGGTAATGAGTTTTCAGATCAGTTTTTCCCATGCAGAGACCGGCGGCCAGACAAGCCTCCGGGCGCTGGGTGATCGATCTGAACCCCAGGAACACGAAGACTTTGGCGCGTTTCGCCATCGCCCGCCGTTGCGGCGGGCGTTAGCGCCGCCAACACCCAAGGCACACTATAATGAGCAAACAAATGCTAATCGACGCGGTCCACCCGGAAGAGACCCGTGTCGCCCTCGTCAACGATGGACGGATCGAAGACTTTGATTTTGAAACCGCCGGCAAAGAACAGCTGCGCGGCAATATCTATCTTGCAAAAGTCACCCGCGTAGAACCCTCGCTACAGGCCTGTTTTGTCGAATATGGCGGTAACCGCCACGGCTTCCTGGCCTTCAGCGAGATTCACCCGGACTATTACCAGCTGCCCCAGGCGGACCGCGACGCCCTGCTGGAAGAGGCGGCGCGCGCCGCCGAAGAGGCCGGCGACGATCATGATGATGATGATTTCGATGCACCCGACGAGGACGATATTCCCAGCGCCGAGCTCGATGAGAGCGAAGAGGCCGATCTCGAAGCGGCGGCAGATACCGATGCGGATGACGCCGGCGAAACTGGCACGACCGACGAAGCCGATGATATCGCTGAGGCCGATCCCGACGCACCGGACATTGTCGCCTCGGATGAGGCCAACGATGCAGCAAGTGATGAGCCGTCTGATGACAGCGACGACGACGAAGAGGCATCCGACAGCGAGGCCAAACCCGAAGCGCGGCGGCGCAGCGCACGCAAGACGCGCGCAACCAGTCTGGCGCGGCGCTACAAGATTCAGGAAGTCATTCGGCGCCGCCAGATCCTGCTGGTTCAGGTCGTCAAGGAAGAGCGCGGCAATAAAGGCGCAGCGCTAACGACTTATCTGTCTCTGGCCGGTCGCTATTCAGTTCTGATGCCGAACACGCCGCGCGGCGGCGGTATTTCGCGAAAGATTGCCAATACAGGCGACCGTCGCCGGCTGAAGGCAATCATGGGACAGCTTGATGTGCCGAAAGGCATGGGCTTGATTGTCCGCACAGCCGGGGCGAAACGGACCGAATCCGACATTCGGCGCGACTATGATTACCTCCAGTCGCTGTGGAACAATATTCGCTCTGCAACCATGGAATCGATTGCGCCGGCCTGCATCCACGAGGAAGGTGGCCTGGTCCACCGCGCCATGCGGGACATGTTCGATCGCGGTATCGAAGACGTGATCGTACAGGGCGACAAAGCTTACCGCGAAGCCAAGGATCTTGCCAAAGTCCTGATGCCGACCCAGGCGCGCAAAGTGAAGCGCTGGACAGCGCCGCAGCCGCTTTTCTCAGCCGAGAGTGTTGAGGATCAACTCGATTCGATTTTCTCCCCGGTCGTTCAAATGAAGTCAGGCGGCTATCTGGTGATCAACCAGACCGAAGCGTTGGTGGCGATTGACGTCAACTCGGGCAAGTCGACCCGCGAACGCTCAATTGAACAGACCGCGCTGCGCACCAATCTGGAAGCGGCCGATGAGGCCTGCCGCCAGATGCGTCTGCGCGATCTGGCTGGCCTCGTTGTGATCGACTTCATCGACATGGACGAGAACAAGAATAATCGCGCCGTCGAAAAACGTATGAAAGAGGCGCTCAAACTGGACAGGGCACGCGTGCAGAACAGCCGGATCTCCCAATTCGGGCTTATGGAAATCTCGCGCCAAAGACGGCGCGCCGGTATTTTGCAGGCGACATCGGAAGTCTGTGATGCGTGTAATGGAACGGGCAGCCGCCGCTCCATTCCTTCGGCAGCGCTGCAGCTCATCCGCGCGCTGGAAAGCCGCGCGGCGGGTGACACGCTGAAAGGCATTACCGTCACCGCACCGACAGATGTCGCGCTCTACCTCTTGAACGCAAAACGCGATGCGATCTCCAGCATAGAAGACGCGGCCGGCTTCACGATCGCGATTTCGTCTTCGGTCGAGATGATCCCCGGCGATTTCGAGCTGAAAGTCGACAAGGAAGGCGGACGCCGGCGCCGCAAAGCAAAGTTTGACCGCTCCAAATTCCTCGAAGGCGACGAGGACGATCACCTGCTACCAGAGCCCGAAGACGATGAAGGCGAAGAAACAGCCCTCGCAGACGGCGAAACATCACAGGCCCCAGTCGAAGGCGAGGATGAGAGCGGCGAGAATTCAGCTTCCGGTCGTAAGCGCCGCCGCCGTGGACGCCGCGGCGGGCGCCGACGGCGCCGCGAGGGCGATCTCATCGATCCTGGCACGCCGCCAAGCGATGGTGGCGCGCTGCTGGATGGAATCTCAGCCAGTGTCACGAACCTGCTTGACGATGAACCGCCCGCGCTTCCCGCCGCAGAAGATGGCGGTCTGATCTCCTCGCCGGTGGCCGTGCTGGCGCAAGCGAGCGCCCCTGTCGAACAGAAAACCGAAACGGCCGAGGCCGGCAGCGATGAGGGCGCGCCCAAGAAAAAGCGCCGTCGGCGCCGAAGGCGCCGGCGAAGTGAGGGCGACGAGACGCAGACGGTCGAGGCCACCGAGAGCAACGACGAGACAGCATCTGAGCCGGAAAAGGTCTCAGGCGCTGATCCAGTTGCCGAAGCACCTGAAAGCGATGGCGAGCCTGTTGTCATCGAAACGGTCGAATCCGAGGCGCCCGCGCCTGCACCTGAACCGGTAGCTGCAGAAGCGGCGGTCGAACCGGAACCTGAAGCCGCTCCCGAACCTGACGTGACGCCCGAGCCGGCTGTCGCGGCTGAGCCGGCGCCGACACCGAGCGTCAGTCAGCCAATCGCCACAGAACCAGTTCTGGAAACAAGCGCGCCTGCAGCAAAGAAAAAGCGCCGCGGCTGGTGGTCAAAAGGCTAGACCGATCAACGATTTACACGACAGATAACGTGCAAAGCCAGCTTGACCCAGCTGGCTTTGCCTCTTACATCCACGCTCGACAAGCAAGCGAGCTACGGCGGGCGAAAGAGCCGTCAGTACGAGTGAGCCCAACTGTCTTCCCTTTCAATGCCGGCACGCCGGTTTTGCTTGATGAGGATACTTGGATGACCTTAGACCTGCTCGCACCCGCGACCCTGATCAAAAAAATCGATGTGGCATTCGACACATCATCCTTGCTAAGGAACCTTGCCAAAGACGCCGACTATATGGCGGCTGTGGCTGAACTTTCCAGGCTGTAGCGGGCCAATTGCCCGCCCAATCGGTGACCGCCAGGCGACCTTCCGCCTGCCCTGTTATGTTCGGTAAATACCGATCTGTTCGGACCCTTCAGCCAATGTTTCACTCTCCCTCGACACGCCTCGCGCAGCCTGCCCTGCTCCCGGGTTTTGACCGTCCGTCCGGCCTGCCCGTGTTTGACACGATTGCTGCTGCGCTGAACGCCTATCGCGGCGATGATGCCCTTCACGTGCTCTATCCGGCGAGGATTGCCTCAGCGGCCCAGCAATTTCTGACCGCCTTTCCAGGCGAGACACTCTATGCGGTCAAATCCAACCCGCATCCGGCAGTCCTCAAAATCCTCTGGGCAAGCGGCGTGCGCAGATTTGATGTCGCCTCGATCCGCGAAATGGACCTTGTGGCAACCGCCTGCCCGGACGCTGTCCTGTATTTGATGAACCCGGTCAAATCGCGGGCAACCATTCGTCATGCCTATCGCCTCGGCGTGCGCGATCTGGCGTTTGACAGCAAATTCGAGCTGCAGAAAATCATCGACGAAACAAACCAGGCTGATGATCTCAACCTGCATCTGCGTGTACAGGTCTCACAGGGCGACGCCGCCATGCCGCTGGCGGGCAAATTTGGCGCGGGTTTCGATGATGCGGTGACCCTTCTGCAGACGGCAAGACCGCTCGCGGCCAAGCTCGGCATCTGTTTTCATGTCGGCAGCCAGTGTATGGAGCCGGACGCCTTCGCCAACGCGCTGCATCATATGCGCGCCCTGGTTGATACGGCCGGCATTGCGATCGATCTGATCGATTGCGGCGGCGGTTTCCCTGTCGCTTATCCGGGGATGACGTCGCCGCCCTTGCAGACATATTTTGACGCGATTTCAGATGCGCTGAGCGAAACCGGTTTTGGCGCGCTCGATATACTGGCTGAGCCCGGTCGAGCTATTTGCGCTGAAGGCGGCTCGACACTGGCGCGTGTCGATCTGCGGCGAGGCAATGATCTCTACCTCAATGATGGTGCGTATGGATCGCTTTACGATGCGGCGAACTTTGCCTGGAAGTATCCGGTCAAACGCCATCGCCTCACGCCAGCATCATCAGATGGCCCGGCCGGCTCATTTCGCTTTTTCGGGCCGACCTGTGATTCAACAGACATGATGGCCGGCCCCTTCGAGTTGCCTGATGATATCTGTGAAGGTGACTGGATTGAGATTTGCCACCTTGGCGCTTATGGTCAGGCGATGGCGACAGGTTTCAATGGCTTCCAGTCTGACGCGACAATTGCGGTTCTGACCGCTTAACCGCCAGCCCGATCAGTCTTCATTTCGAACGCAGAGTCCGCCAAGTATCAGATCGATATGCGTCTGGCTATAGACGTCGAGGTCGAGCGGATGGTGGGGCTGGAAGACCTGAGCCCATATCCCCGCTGCAACTGCGCCGGCCATCACATTAAGCGCCAAAGTATCTCCGCCCATTTGTCGGAACTCGCCCGTCTGAACACCATACTCGATAATCTTGCGCGTCGCCGTCATGCCCCGCGCAAGCACAGTCTTGTAATAAAACTCTGTTAGCGCGGGAAAATTCGGCCCCTCAGCAATGATCAGTCGCATCACAACGCGCCGGTCTTCGCTGACAACCTTGTTGTACATGAACGCCAATTGCTGACGCAGCATGTCGGCCGCGCTGCCCTGAAACTGTGAGAGGCGTGCCTCGGCCTGCTCAATCACGGGCAGCAGCTGGGTGCGCACGACATCCTCGAACAAGGCCTCCTTACTGTCGAAGTAAAGGTAAATTGTCCCTTTTGACACGCCGGCCTCTTCGGCAACATCGTCAAGCTTTGCCGAGGCAAAGCCGACCCGAGAGAAGACATCCAGCGCCGCCTTGATAAGATCCTCGCGCCTTTGCTCCTTATGGGCCAGGCGCCGGTCTTCTGCGGAAAGCGATTGGACTGGCATTACTCGGCACTCACCGGCGCCGACGCAGCGCCTTGAGATCCAGACATAAGCGATCGGATTCGCTGTGGCAGCAACTGAATATCTTCGATGATAAGCGCAACAGCCGGAGTAACCAGAACGACCATGAAGCCAGAAATCACGATTCCGAAGCCAAGGCTAACCGCCATCGGCATGAGGAACTGCGCCTGTGGACTGGTCTCCATTAGTAGCGGCGCCAGGCCAAGCGCCGTTGTCAGCGTGGTCAGCAGGACAGGACGAAACCGCCGCACCGATGCGCGCGTCGCCGCCTCAACGGACGGGACCCCCTCTCGGCGTTGCTTGTTGTAGAGATCAAGCAGCACGACCGAGGCATTAATCGACACACCGGCCAAAGCGATAATGCCGAAAATTGACACGAACGAGACCGCATATCCAAGGACAAGATGGCCGAGCAAGGCGCCGCTGACCGCAATCGGAATCGCGATCAAAATCGCCAGCGGTTGCAGATAGGAGCGAAGCTGCGTGGCCACGACGGCAAAGATCACAATCACCACAATAAAGAAAGACTGGGCCATTGCGGCCATCTCTTCGCTGCGTTCTCTGGTATCGCCGGATTGAACAATAACGAGGCCGGGATAGGCCTTTTCCAGTTCAGGCACGACACGCGCGATCAGGTCCGCATTCGCATTGCCGGGTGTGTTCAACTTTGAATCGATGGCTGCTTCCACGGTCACGACACGCCGGCCATCGACACGTTCAATTACAGAATAGGCGCGGCTTTCTGTGGCCTCGGCCACCGTGTTAAGCGGCACGCTCGCGCCATCGGGCAGCCGGACCCGAAACTCGTCGAGCGCCAACAGGCTCTGGCGCGCCTGGTCGGGATAGCGCACATAGACAAGCACTTCTTCGCGCCCGCGCTGAATGCGCTGCACTTCTTCACCAAAGAAAGCCTGACGGACCTGACGGGCAACATCGGCTGGTGTCAGCCCTGCGGCAAGGCCGGCAGGCGTCAGTTCAAACACCAGTTGGCGTTTGCCGACATCGAAACTGTCGGTGATCTGATTGGCGCCCGGAACCTGGGCGATGGCGCGCTTGAGCGCATCACTGGCAGCGATCAGCTGACCTTCATCTTCATGCGCAAGATCAAAGCCGACATCGGCGCCAAAACCGGCCCCCCCGGTGGAGAAACTGAGCCGTTCAATGCCGTCCAGCTGCCCGATTTCCTCGCGCCAAGCCCGTTCGATTTCTTGCGCCGAACGTTGCCGACCACCAAAAGGCACCAGCTCGATCTGCACTTGGCCGACATTTTCCTGCGGTTCGAAACCGCCATCCGGACCGGGTGCTGAGGATGTGGACGCACCGCCGCCAACCGTCATGGCGATAGAACGCACCAGCTCTTCGTTCTGTTCTTCCTTGGCCCTTGTTGCCACACGAGAAATCGCGTCCGCCAACTGTTTTGTCGTGGCATCCGTGCGGCTGAAAGGGGTCCCCTCTGGCAGCGTGACCGTTGCCGAAAGCTCGTTACTTTCAATCGTCGGAAAGAAGATGAATTTCACCACACCGTTGCCAAGCAGCCCGACACAGAAGAGCGTGAAGGCGACAACCGAGCCGAGCGTGGCATAACGCCATTTGCTGGTGAGGCGAACGGCGCGCGCCACAACGGTATTGGCCACCCAGGAGACACCGTTTGCAACCTTTTCCTGAATGGCCGCGAGCGGTCCGCGCGACCAGTTACCCGCATGTCCAAGGTGAGACGGCAGAATAAGAAACGCCTCGACAAGAGAGATGAACAGCACACTGATCACGACAATGGGGATCGCCCGTGTGACATCTGCAAATGTCCCATCGAGGAAAATCAATGGCGCAAACGCGAATACCGAGGTGAGAACACCCACGACAACAGGTGCCATCACGCCGAGGACGCCGTCAATCGCAGCCTGTTCACCGTTTTTGCCCAGCGCCCGTTCTGTATCGATATTCTCGCCGATCACCACCGCGTCATCCACTACGATCCCCAAGACCACAATGAGTGCAAATGTCGATACCATTGTGATGGTCACGCCAAGCGAGCCGAAGATGATGAAACTGCCGATAAAGGCGATGGCTATGCCGACCGAAACCCATACGGCCAGTTTGAGATCGACCATCAGTACAAGAAAGAAGAAGACGAGCGCAAAACCAAATAGCGCGTTACGGGCAAGCAAGCTGATCCGCTCAGACAGGACGAAAGTCTGATCCTTGAACTCGGCAATCTCGATACCCGCCGGGGGCGTGTAGGTCGCCACAGCGTCATCGACCAAGCTTTTGACATCAAGCGATCCCTGGGCCTCGGCCGCCGACACGTCTACGAAAACAGCCGGGCGCCCATTATAGGTGTTTCGAAGCTTCTGGCGAGCAAAGCCATCCCGAACCGTCGCCACATCCGAGAGCAGGATCTGCGAGCCGTCTGTATCTGTGCGCACCACAATGGACTCAAAGGCCTCGCCGGTCTGACGCTCCTGGTTTGTCCGAAGCAGGATTTCGCCGCCATCAGTGTTGATCGATCCGCCGGCGAGATCGAGAGAGGATGCGCGCACCGCTGTCGCGACCTCATCGAAAGTCAGATTGTATCGGCGCAATGTGTCTTCGCTGACCTCAATCGAGATCTCATAATCGCGCACACCCGACAGGCTGACGAGAGAAACGCCCGGCTGGTTGAGGAGATAGCGCTCCAGCGCTTCAGCGGAGCGGCGCAGCTCTTCAGGCGGCACGGCGCCCATCACAACAAGCGAGACAACTGTCTCAGTCACTGATGGTATTGATACAATGGCACGCTCGGCATTTTCCGGCGGAAACTCCGTCAAGCGATCAACGGCGGCTTCAACGTCATCCTTGACCAGTTCAGGATCGGCGAAATCAGCCAGTTCTACAGTGATGGAGCCATTGTTCTCCTGCGCGCTTGATGTCACGCTTTTGACGCCATCAATACCGATAATGGCTTCTTCAACCCGGCGGGTGATGCCCTGCTCGACCTCGGCAGGTGTCGCGCCTGGATAAGGCACATTGACGTTGACAACGCCAGGTGAAATCGTCGGGAATACCTGAGCGCGGATACTGCTGGCGGTCAGAATTCCACCAATCAGCAAAAGCGCCATTAACAGGTTCGCGGCGACAGGATTGCGAACAAACCAGCCGACAAGGCCGCCATTTGTCTTATCAGCGCTCGGCAGCATGTTCTTTTCCCTGAACCAGACGGGTTACAGGCGTACGCAGAGCAACTTCTTGTCCTTCAAAAGCCTCGACCGGCGGCAGGGCCACAACACCGTCGCCATAGTCGAACGCGGCGACGAATGTCTCATCGTCCTGCTCGCCGAGAACCGTCACGCGCCGGCTCGACAGCAGCCCGTCAGAGACGACCCAGATTTGGTCGCGCCCGACAAAAGCTGACGATGGCACGATAAACGCGTTGGTCAGCTCGTTTCCGGAAATAAACACGTCAACAAAGTCGCCAATGGTCAGATCGGCGCCATTTTTCGGCCGAATGTAAACCGTCGCAAGACGCGTCCGCGGATCTAGCGTCGAGTCGACCCGCTCAACCGCCGCCTGGCGCACGTCGCTCATGTTGCCACGCACCGCAAATGTGACCGTGCGCGCGTCCACAGGCTCGACCCGTGCCAGCTGCGAGGTCGACAGCGCAGCTGATATCTCGATACTGCCAACAGCGAACATGGACCCGACAGTCTGGTTCGCCGTCAGAATTTGACCGACATCAAGCGCCGCTGTCATGACACGCCCATCCGAAGGCGCGCGGACCTTTGTACGGCTCAGCGCCAATTGCGCGGTCTTCTTGGATGCAATCGCGCTGTTCAGGCGCGCCTCGGCGGCTGCGATTTGCGGCCTCTGGGCGGCAAGATCAGTGATCTCACGGCCCGGAAACACATCTTCCCATTCCTCCACCGCAAGCTCGGCTTCGGCGCGCAACAAAGCCAGATCCGATGTCGCCTCGGCAACGCTTGCATCGGCTTGTTCGACGGCGAGACGAAAATCGGTCGGATCAATTTCAAACAGGAGATCGCCGGCTGCAACAGATTGGCCCGGCTTGAACTGGCTGCCGACGCGAATGACCTTACCGCTAACCTGCGGAGCAATGTCGGCCTGCGCCTGAGACTGAATCACGCCATTGATTTTGATTTGCGGCGTATAGCTTGTCTTCTGGGGGATTGATGCTGAAACGCTCGACGGCTCACCACTCGCCGAGAAGTCAACCAGCGCCGGCTTGTCCGATTCAGCTGGTCTCAAAGCGTTGGACAAGGCAACGGCGCTACCCATGACAAAGATAACGAAAACGATCTGAGCGATACCCATGACCCACGCTGATCTGCTGAAATCTGCCACAAACACATCCTTCGGAGAAATGACTGACCGGTCAGTTATAAAGCAAAAATAAGTTTCAAGAGTGCGAAAACAAGCAGAAAAATCACACAAAGTGAGCGCCAAACCAGATCTAAGGCGAAATACCGCCTCGGCGATGGCGTTTTAGGCGAACTTGACTGGAATAATTCTTGCTGCTGGAGAAATCCGATACCGCTTTAGGCCGATCAAAATGGATACACATGCACACAAGACAGAGATGCGCTCGCTGGACGTCGACCCTGCGGCCATTCTGGCTGTGATCCCCACGCTGAATGAGGCCGACCATATCGAGACATGTCTGAAATCGCTTTTGGAAGGCGACCCGCGCCTGAAAGATATCAGCCTGATCGTTGCCGATGGTGGGTCGAGCGACCAAACGGTTGAGATTGTTCAGCGATTGGCCGCAGCTTATCCGAACACTCGGACGATCAACAATCCTGGCCGCCTGCAGTCGGCGGCCGTGAATCTGGCGGCGGACGCGCACGCAACGCCCGGCACGCGCTGGCTTGTGCGCTGCGATGCTCATTCGATCTACCCACCGAATTTCATCCTGAAAGTGGCCCAGGCCCTCAAGGACACGAAAGCCGCATCCCTTGTCGTTCCCATGGATGCAGTGGGTCAGACCTGTTTCGAGAAAGCCAATGCCTGGATTGTGGATACGCCTTTGGGTTCGGGTGGATCAGCCCATCGCGGCGGCACCGCATCAGGATATGTCGATCATGGCCACCATGCTGGTTTTGAGCTGAAATCGTTTCAGGCGCTCGGCGGATATGATGCCAGTTTTTCGCATAATGAAGACGCGGAGTATGATCGGCGGGTCACGCTGTCGGGGCGGAAAATCTACATGGATGCCACGAACAGGATCCAATATGTGCCGCGCGGCAGCGTTACCACGCTCGCCAAACAGTACTTCCGTTATGGCCGCGGCCGCGCAAAAACCGTCCACAAACACAAAATGCAGCTTAAACTTCGCCAGGCCATACCCGTCCTCGCTCTGCTCGCCAGCGGTCTCGGCCTTGCGCTATCGCCCGTGTTTTGGCCCGCCGGACTAGTTCCGGCCGGATACATCGCCGTTTTGGCGGCTGCATCACTGTTCACCGCGATCAAATTTCGCTCAGTTTGTGGCCTGCTCGCCGGGCCAGCATCGGGCACCATGCATATGAGTTGGGCAATGGGTTTTTTGTGTGAAACGCTCTTCGCAAGACGTTGAAATGTGTCATGTTCAGGATCGCACGATCAAAACAAATTTTCGACACGTTCGTTGGCAGAATGATCCCTATGAGTGATCTGCAAAAGAAACTTTACTCAGCCAATCGCCGAATGGTGGCGATTGGCAAAATAACCTCTTCAAGATTGCAGGTTCTGGCGCGGCGCGGCGCAATCGCAGCGCGATTGGGGCTGCAGCGCCTGTCGGGACGGCTGAACCGGTTTTGGCAACGCACGCAGGCTTACTCAAAACAGGCACCGAAAACTGTTCCGCGTATGCTGCAACAGCTTCCGCGCCAGCTCGAACAGATAAGACGTGCGCCCGCTGACCAAGATGCCAACGCGGCCGTTTCGCCGGTACCGGCCACGCGCCAGCGAACGCCGCGCCTGCCCGATGGCGAATGCGTTTATGCTATTGGCGATGTGCATGGCCGTTTCGATCTCTTGCTGCAGCTGTTTGAATCGATCGAAATGGATGCGCGCCAACTGCCATCTGATACACGTGTCACAATTGTCTGCCTTGGCGATTATATCGATCGCGGCATGCAGTCACGCCAGGTTATCGATTTACTGATGAGCGATCGGTTCAATGCCTATGAGACCGTTTTCCTGATGGGAAATCATGAAGAAGCCCTGTTGAAATTCCGCAACGATCCGGGCTTTGGCCCGATTTGGGCGCGATATGGCGGCATTGAAACCATGTACTCATATGGCCTACAACCACCGCAAATTCAGGGGCGTATCGGCGGAATGGACGACCCGGAAGTCTGGCAAGGCATTTGGGATGAGTTTCGCCAGAAACTCCCAAGCGCCCATTTGGAATTCTACCAGTCGCTCAAACACTATTTCAGCCTCGGCGACTATTTGTTCGTCCATGCCGGCCTGAGACCGCATGTACCGCTGGAGGACCAGACAACGAAGGACATGCTGTGGATCCGCGACGAATTCCTCGAAGATCCTTTCGAATTCGAGCACTTCATCGTCCATGGTCACACACCCACCGATGAAGTCAGGCGCGACAATCGTCGCATCGGGCTGGATACAGGTGCTTATTATAGTGGCCAGCTGACTGCGGCAAAATTTCTTGGCACAGATATAGCAATCATATCGACTTAGCGCCAAATTGGCGCGGAAAACGCACGATCCAGAGACGGGCCACGGGAGAACGAGTATGTCACCTTCAACACTGATCAAATCAGCTGCAGCGGCGAGCTGTCTTGCGCTCCTCGCCGCTTGCCAGTCTGGTATTGCGGCCAGCGACGCAGAGGACATCGCACAATCTCGCAAACAGGTTGTCTACACACTTGGCAGCGGCGACCAGTTACGCGTGACCGTTTTTGGCCAGGAAGACATCTCCGGCGAATATGAAGTCGATGGATCTGGCAATATTACCGTGCCGCTTATCGGTGAAGTCGCCGCGCTTGGTGAAACCACCACGGCATTGTCCGGCGCCATCGAGACGAAACTGGCAGCCGGTTATCTGCGCGACCCGAATGTCAGCGTTGAGGTCATGAACTACCGGCCATTTTACATTCTCGGCGAGGTCGGCGATCCGGGTGAATATGACTACACGGCAGGGCTCAGCGTCTTGAACGCCATCGCGTCGGCCGGCGGTTTTACCTATCGGGCCAACCGCAAAACCGTGTTCATCACGGCCATTGATGACACCGAAGAGGTTGCGATCCGGCTGAACACGGCGCTGCAAGTGCAGCCCGGCGATACGATCCGAATTGGCGAGCGCCTGTTCTAGGCGGGCAAGGCCCGTTTCAGGTTCCCGAATCACATTGTCATGTTGCAGTGCACCATGGCCTTGATGAGGGTGGTTCATACCCGCCATTGCGTGGTATCACAGCATCTCTGCACAATTGTTAACCTTGCTGATGTGCGCTGCACAAACTATTCGCGTATTGAGGGAATGCGGTGGGCAACTTTATGAAACTCGCCTAGAACAAACATGGTCTGAACATTGCATTGACGAATTCGTTCGCAGTGTCACAGGCCAGTCGAGGTTGGGTATTATAGCGAGCGTGTTGGAAACGTAACGGTTCGCATCGGGACCAGAGACACTGTGGAGTTGAGGGGGCCAGAATGGGCTTTAGACTAACAAACCACACGCGGCCAATAGAGGCAGGCCGGCCCTTGTTCCTGAAAGGGCACAATCGCCGGCACGATACCAGCCTCAAGCGCGTTTTCGATCTGGTTGTCGCGCTGATCGCCATCATTCTCTTTGCCCCTGTGATGATTATTCTGGCCGTGGCAATTCGTTTGCAGGACGGCCATCGTGCGCTGTTTTATCAGGTCCGTTTTGGTCAGCACGGAAATACATTTCACTGCTACAAGCTCAGGACCATGGTGCCGGACGCTGCTGAGCAGCTTGAGCATCTTTTGGCAACAGACCCGGACGCGCGTGAAGAATGGGAAGAAACTCAAAAACTTGAGCATGATCCGCGTGTGACGCCGCTCGGTCAATTTCTGAGGAAAACCTCCCTCGATGAACTGCCACAGCTCTTTAATGTGGTGATGGGCGACATGTCGCTTGTCGGCCCGCGCCCGATCGTCCGGGACGAGGTGGCCCGTTACGCCGAGAATTTTGAATATTATAGCAGCTTGCGGCCCGGCATTACCGGCCTGTGGCAGGTAAAGGGGCGCAGCGATACCAGCTATGAAGACCGTGTGTCGCTGGACGTACAATACGCGAAGACCCGTTCATTCTGGGGAGATATCAAGATCATGATCTTGACCGTGCCGGCTGTCTTTTCCTCTCGCGGCGCGCGCTAGACCCAAAAACTTCGACGCGTTTCCATGCACTGATCGACCACAGATAGCGTGGCACCGCCGGCCTGCACGGTGTTTGCAAGCAATTGCCTAACACGGCTGAATTGCGCAAAGAGTGCCACAATCTGAGACGCCTGTTTCGGCCCAACGTGGAAGGTGTATCGAAACGCATGGCTTTGAGCGCTGGCCACCAGCCACAGGATGGCATGTAAATGAACCAACTTGGGCGCAAGACAGCCAGCGGCGGCGTTGTTACCTCCGCAGGCTCCGTCATCAGCCTCGCTCTACAGTTTGCTATCGTGCTGCCCATCCTGGCACGCCTCATTCCCCCAAGCCAATTCGGCCTGGTCGGAATGGCCAGTGCTTTTATTCTTTTTTTCAGCCGCTTCAATGATTTCGGCATCTCCGCAGCCCTGGTGCGGGCGGAAAATCCAAGTCGCGCCTTCTGGTCGACCGCCTTCTGGACCAATTTGGGGCTCGGCGCGATCATGACGTGTTTTGCGCTGTGGGCGGCGCCATTTGTTGCTGCCTTCTACCGCGAGCCGCTGGTTGAAGACATTGTTCAGGCACTGGCCGCAATTCTGATGCTGCATTGCCTTCTGCTTGTGCCGATTGCCTGGATGCAGCGAAACTTCAAATTCAGTCAGCTTGCCGCGATTGACTTGTTGGCGGCAATTGCCAGCGCCGCGGTTGCCGTTGGTTTGGCGCTGAATGGCGCTGGGGTATGGGCCCTTGTGGGTCAACAACTCACAATGTTTGCGACCAAATCCATCTGCACGCTCGGTGTTCAACGCGCACCGATTGGTTTTGTCTTCCAATGGTCCTCAATTGTCGAGGTCCTTCCCTTCTCACTTGGCATTACGGCCGTTGGTCTGGTCAATTCCCTCAATAACCAGATCGACAACATCCTGATCGGACGGGCCCTCGGGGCAGAACAGCTTGGATTTTACGGACGCGCTAATATTGTCAGGCTGCGCATGGCAACCCTGATCAGCGGCGGCAGCGCTTATGCGCTCTACCCGGCCATGTCACTGGTGAAAGATCAGCCTGATCGATTTTGCGCAATGTGCCTGCGCGCAACACGTCTGCTCATGGCGGTCGGCTTTCCCGCGCTGCTTGGCATATCAGCTGTGTCGGTTCCACTCACCAGCGCGATGCTGGGCTCGCAATGGGGTCCAACCGCCCCGCTTCTCCAGTGGATGTGCTATGCCGGACTGATCCAGATGCTGCCGGCCTTCCTGCGTCTTGGCTGGAAAGCCAAAGGGCGATCCGATGTCCTCTTGCGATGGTCAATCATTGGAACAATCGTGAACATGATGGCGTTCGTGATCGGAATAGCCTTCCAGTCCCTGCTCGTCCTCGTCGTGGCCTATACGATTACAAATGCGATCATCGCCCTGCCCTTCGTCATCATCTCATTGAAATCTATGGGCATTTCCAGGCGCGCCTTCCTCAACGCCGTCTGGCCGCAAGCCATGGCAGCTGGCATCATGGTGCTCGGCCTCTACGCGCTCGAGCTTGTTTTTCCCTCCATTGGGACACTGCCAAGCTTTGTGCAACTGGTGCTTTTGGCCGGTATGGGCGCGGCGCTTTATGGACTTACGCTCTGGCTGTTTTATCGAACGGTCGTGAATGAACTCATCGCAGAGGTGCGCGCCTTATTCCTTTGATTGGCACAGCAAATCCGAGCATTATGGGCGGGAACCGGCGACCCGAAAGGGGGACGAAATGACATGACTGTATTTGACGACAATAAGATTGCGGTCATCATCCCGGCTTTCAACAGCGAGAGCACAATTGAGCGCGCCGCCAGAAGCGTTTTGTCACAGAATTTGCCGGATGCGCTTTCACTCGAATTGATCGTGGTCGATGATGGCTCGACGGACCGCACCGTGGACGTTGTCGAAAAACTGATGACTAAACACCAGGGCCGTCTTCGCCTGATATGCCAGCCGGAAAATGCCGGCCCGTCGGCGGCGCGAAATGCGGCCTTGCACGCAACGGATGCGGCCTGGTTTACCCCGCTCGACAGCGACGATTTCATGGGGCCGGACCGCCTGAGCCACCTGATCGGCGTCGCAAGAGACGGTCTCTGGCAGATTGTCGCGGACAATCTTCTAATCTCTGACAGCCAGACACCCGACAAGGTCATTCGCACCCTGTGGCCGGAAAAACCTGCGGGCATGATCAAGATGACCCTGTCCTTCTTTGTCCGCCACAATCTGACAGCGGTGAACGAGCGCAGCGAGCTGGGCTTTCTCAAGCCCCTGATTGACCGGCGCCAGGCCCCTCACCTGATCGGTCTGTACAGAGAGCAGATGCGATTTGCCGAAGACTATGATCTTTATACGCGGCTTTTGGCGGACGGCGCGCGCGCCTGCCTGATCGACAGCGCCGGCTACTATGCCGTGCAACGCCGGGGGTCCCTGTCCCGCACGCCGAGCGGCATTGATTTTGAGCGCCTGATCGCTGCCGATACGGACCTGTTACAGCGTCCGACACTCGAACCACGGGACAGGCAGGAAATCGAGCGCCACCGCAGCCAGGTCCAGAAACTATGGGTGTGGGTGCGGGCCATCGAGGCCGTCCGCAACCGGCATGTGTTTGAATTCCTGCGCTGTTTCGCGGTCTCACCCTCAGCAAGTTGGGCGCTGGTTGGCAAGCTGGTTCAGCGGGCCATCAAAGGCGGGCGGCGCAAACCGCCCCAGGGCCAGGTTGCAACGTGACACCTTCAATTGATGTTTCGATTATTGTCGCGGCCTACGAAGCGTCAGACTTTGTCGGCGCAGCGATCGCGTCCTGTTTGCAACAGAATGACGTGTCATTTGAAGTCATTGTGGTTGATGACGGCTCCAAAGTGTCGTGCCGGCCGATTGTCGAGGCCATCGCCCAGGACGACAAACGGGTTCGCTTTATACAATTGCCGCAGAATTCGGGGCCGTCAGGCGCACGTAATGCTGGCATTCAAGCCGCCAACGGGGCCTATATCGCGGTGCTGGACGCCGATGACGCGATGCTGCCAAACCGTTTGAAAACGCTTCACGCAGCGGCGCGCGCACACAGCGCCGATATTGTCGTCGACAATATGATGGCAACGCCGGACATCACAGACGCGGCCCTGTTCAAACCCTTCCTGACATTGCAGGACACCGAAACACCGACACAAATCACGCTTGAGACGTACCTTGACCCCCAATCCGATCGCCGCTTCGGGCGATCGCTTGGATATCTGAAACCGCTTGTATCTCGCGAGTTTCTTGATCAGCACAGTATTGCCTATGACACGTCACTGACAAACAGTGAGGACTTCTACATCATCGCCGAAATGCTGGCGCACGGCGCACGTATGGTCCTCATGCCGGACGCGTTCTATGTTTACCGGTTGCATGAGGGATCAACGTCCCATCGCCTCAATCCGAAACAGACCTCGGCCATTCTGGCGGCAGAGCGCGCCTTTCAGAAGCGCCACGCAGACCGTCTTGGAACGGCCGGGCTTGAAATCGCGAAACGTCGCCTGGACGGTCTAACGCATACACATGAATATGAAACGCTGCGCGACGATCTGCTGCAACGCGCGCCAATCCGTTTTCTTGGTCATCTTGCGCGCAACCCGCTCTCTGCGCCGGCGCACATCTGGTCAATCGTGAAAGTTCTAATGAAGCGGTTCTAGCGCGCTCAGGACGCGATGGCCGAGACGAAACGTATAATCGCAAACCACAAGATGCCGCTTGCGCCGAACAGGATAAGCATGCGCAGCCAGCCTGGATAAAGCGCGTCGGCCCGAATAGAATGGGACGCTGGCGATGCCGCTGGAACGCGACAATCAAAGTGGACATTCTGGTTGTGCGGACTTGTTTCAATCAATCGCATAGTAAGAAGATATATGCATGCGCCGGCTTTCCAAACCGTTACTGTTTTTTCGCAAGCTTGGCGCTTCAAGAAGCGCTGCATTAACCGTTAAAAGACAGAGGCTTAATCGGTCGATCTCTTTTTTTCGTGATCATCGCGACGTCGCGAGGGCGCGCGACCACAAATATCGG
Source organism: Pseudomonadota bacterium (assembly GCA_039026135.1). Classification (GTDB taxonomy): domain Bacteria; phylum Pseudomonadota; class Alphaproteobacteria; order Caulobacterales; family Hyphomonadaceae; genus Henriciella. Next base: position 30,701 of record JBCCMX010000001.1, read on the forward strand.
ACAGAAGATGGCCAAGCTCGCCGCGTGGCTGAACGAATACACATTCCGGCAACATCAGTAGCTGTTGGCGCAGCTCTGCGATGGGCTGTCTGTCGGCAATCAATTGCCCAATCAGGTCTGGAAGCGTCGTCTCAAGCGGCTCGTCGATCACAAACCCTGTGCCTTTCGATGCCACCCACTCAGCCGACTGGGTGCCCGCAACGACAATTGGCGGTGAACCATAATAGCCGCCTTCATAGATCCGGTTCGGCAGCAACCACACGGAGTTGTAACCGGCCTCCATAAAGTCGCCCGACCACACCACATCCAGATCAGCGTAAAGCGCTTCCAGGTCTTCGGGCGCCTTATAGGGCCCGAAATATTGCATATTGTCGCGCCGCTCGATTTCAGGCTCAAACACCTCGATCTCGGTCCGCGCCGGCTTTCCGTAAAGGCGAATATCCACTGCGTCTCCAAACGTGTCAGCAAGCTGCTGCAAGAGCTTGAACGAGCGCTGACATCTTAAGATTCCAACCCATCCAATTCGAAGCGGGCGCGCGCGCTCTGCCTGTGTCGACACGCCCGAATTTGGTCGCGGGCCATACTCTGCACTGGCTGGCAGGCGGTTCTCGATCACGAAAGCGCGATACTGGTCTTTATGGTGGCGTTCAAAATGATTGGTCAGGAAAGCCGGGGAACTCACGACCAATCCCTTTGTGCGTCCCAATAGACGGCGTTCAATAAAACGCAGGCCGACACCAATCATATCCTTGCGCACCAGGAGGCGGTGAACGTCAAGGCACTCATAAACCACCGGCGTCTTGAGAGACAGGCGCCGCTTAGCCAGAAAGGCGCAGGCCAGCATATCAAGGTTTCTTGCATAGATAACGTCCGCGCTGCGGAGCGTGTCTGCCTGCCCGGCGGCGATATGGGCCCCTTTGAAAATCTGGCGCAGGCGATGGAGAAAGGCGCTATCATAGGTCCGCCCAAGATCGACATTAGACCATTCGGATTGCGCTGCATCTGAGCGACGCATCATAAATCCATCAACGCAAAGGCCGTCCGCGATAAAAGCGTTTACGCGTCGCCGAATGGCGGAGTCAGAGACATCGTGTCCGAAAAATGCAACTCTCGTCACGCCGGCCTCCTTCATTGATCTGACCAGATTCAGCGTCAAACCGGACGTGATCGCAATGATTAAACCTTGCTCTTGAAGCCGCCCAGATTGGGATCACGCGTGTCAGGCGCGGTCGATACCTCATCGCGCGATGCGGCAATGGGTTTCAAGGTTGCAACCTTTGGCGACGTATCGGTGTCGGCTGTCGGGGCTGTCGTTGCGGCCGCCGGGATGGTTCCGACATCGGTTTTGGATTTCTTGCGATTTCCCCAAAGCCGCCGCTTGCCCTCGGTCATATAGTATTTCTTGTAGTCGCGGTAATTCGTGCCTGGCTCATTGTGATGGCGACGCTGTTCTACATCGACCATATTTAGCACCACGCCTAGCAAATCAGCATGGAATGTCTCGAGCAATTTAACCGATTTACGGGCCGCCGCGCGCGTTGTCTTGCGCCAGCGCGTGATCATGATCGTCTTGTCGGCTTTACCTGCAATCACCCGCGCTTCAGCCATGAGGAGCAATGGCCCCGTATCAATCAGGATCAGATCATACTTCTCCCGCAGCTGTTTGTGCAGTTCATCAAAGGCATGCGTGCCGAACACATCATGGGGGCTATGTCCGTTCAGCGAGAGCGGCAGAATATCGGCACCCGACTTCTCGTCATGCTGAACGAGATTTTCCAGGGCACCTGGTGTAATCAAATGCTCGACAAGGCCGAAATCGGTGCGCACACCCGCCGCCTCTGTTAGCTGACGACGCCGAAAGTCGCCATCAATGATCAGCGTCTTGGAGCCCGACAGCGCCGACATCCGGCCAAGGCTCAATGTCACGCTGGTCTTTCCCTCGTCAGGCAGAGACGATGTGACCGCGACAGTTTTTGTACGATTATCAATGTCTGAGAATGTGATCGCCGCGCGCAGATAACGAATGCTTTCAGTGAAGGCAGATAGCGGGTTCTCCACAAGGTAGTCAGCCGGACTGAGTTTGCCAAAGCCGAGAAAACCGAAGCGTGAAATAACCGGTATCGAGCCAACAGACGGCAAAGACAGGCGATGCTCCAGATCTTCTATCGAGCTTATACGACCATCAAAAATCTCGATAAGCAGAGCAAGCGCAAAACCAAGCGCACCGCCCAAGAGCAGACCGAGCACCAAATTCAGTTCGACGCGCGGCGCGGCTGGAGAGCTCGGGACATTTGCCTTTGACAACACTCTTGCATCGGCCTCGACCAGATCATTCTGCTCACGTGTTTCCTTGAAACGCTCAATGAACTCCTGATAGATAGCGCGGCTCGCCTCTGCATCACGTTCGAGTTCGCGCAAACGAATTTGCGCAGTATTCTCGGTTACTAGACGCGCGCGCGCGGCGCCCAGACGACTGTTAACCGTGGCCAACTGGTCTTCTGCCACGCGAACTTCGGCCTCAACATTAGAGACCACACGTGCGACTTCTGCTGCGATCTGGCGATCAAGATCAGCGACTTCGCTTCGCGCAGCCACAAGAGACGGATGGAGCGGTCCAAGCGATGTTTCGAACTCTGCGACCCGGCTCTGGGCTTCAGCGCGATCGTCTTTCAGGTTTGAAATGACCGGCGAGTTCAGAACTTCCGCTACTGCATTTACACCGCCCGGCCCGATCATCTGACGGCGCATCCCATCATATCGTGCGCGAACACGGGTCAACTCGCCCTGAAGCTGAATTTGCTGCCCCTGAAGGTCACTGATCGCTGACTCCGTTAGCGGGTTACCCTCGGCGCTGAGAAGCCCGTTCTGCCGCGAAAAAGTCTCAACGGCGAGTTCGCGTTCCTCGACTTCCTCGCGCAGGACGGCGACCCGTTCAGACAGCCAGGCGGTCGCCCGCTGTGTGGCTTCCAGCTTGGCTTCCATCTGCTCAACACGGTACTGGTCAGCAATCGCATTTGCGAGCAGCGCCGCGGTTTCTGGCGACTCGCTGGTGACCTGCGTCGTAATCAAATAGGTTGTGCCGTGGCGGGAAACGTGGACCTTGCTTCCAAGGATATAGACCACCCAATCGAGCAAATCGGCTTCACGCTCAGCCTCAGAACGGGTATCAATGAAGTCATCCTCGTCGCCGCCGATCACCTGATCGATCGCGCTGCTGACAATGCCACTGAGCGTCGACAAGGGGCCCGTTTCGGCTGGTCGAAGCGTGGGATTAAACTCCGGATCAGCAATCAGATTATGTTCAATCGCCACGCGCCGTAGTAACCGCTTGGATTGCATGACCTCAACTTCCGTATTGATCACAGACGTCGTCAACGCGCCGCCCGCGAGCACCGCGCCAAGATCAATCACGTTGCGCTGGGAACTATCGACAATGACGGTCGCCCGGGCCTGATAAATCGGCGTCTGCGTAAAGGTCGCATAGGCGACAGCCAGGAAGACCAGGCCGGCAGTGATCGAGATCAACCAGAACCGCTTGAACACCATGTTCACAAGCGACCGCAGATCAATCGGCAGATCACCGCCGATCGCTGGCGCGCCCGTACCGTCTGACCGCGGCAGCTCGAAACTAATCGTTTTGCTCACTGTTTACCACCAATTGCCTTCTTGTCTGGGCGACGGTCGGGGAACCGTCCGTTACGGGAATATCCGAACCACCAGACCAATAACATCCGCTTCAAAGTTTGGATCGCCACTAATGTCAGCACCGCTCGCATCACGCTCTGTATGGCGCGCAAATGCCTCGGTATGCACATTTTTGTTCAACTTATAGGTGGCCGAAATGCCATAGCTGAGCACTTCATCTGTCCGATCGATATCATCATAGTCTTCATCGGCAATCGACGCGAAACCGGAAACGATAATGTTGCGACGCAGTTCGTGGTCAACTCTGGCACCGAAACGTGTCTGTGTTGCCGACGACGATTCGACCAGGCCAAGATCCTGAACACTGCGACCTGCATTGAAACCCACCGTCGTCAGACGCGTTGGGAACCACTGAAGCCGACCATCAACCGCAAGACCGCTGACATCTTCCAACGCGTCACTGTCTTTGTCTTCATCGAAATAGCCGACAGCCACATCACCGCGGACCAGCGCGTCGAGCTCGAAATCGAAACCGCCATAAAGGGCATAACCGGAACTGTCGCGGCCGGTATCAAGATCATATTCGCGTGTATTGTATTCCGCTTGCGTAAACACAGCGACATTTGGAGAAATCGCATAAGAGACGCGCGTGCGTCCAACAACCGCCGTGTTGTCGCGGAAGTCCTGATCGAAAACGGCGTCGGTGTCTCTGACCTCCCCGTCCTGAAAGTCGTTTTCGCTAACGCGAACACTGGAATCCCAGCGAATGCGGTCATTGCGATAATTCGCACCAACGCGGCCCGACAGGGTTTCGATCTCAACCGGTTCGTCGAGTGAGACCGCGTTCGCCTGCGACACGCGCTCTTCTGTGCGTTGGGCGGCGTCGACATTCGCGGTGAAAGACCATGACCGCGTCACGTCAAGCCGTCCACCCAAGCCGGCCCGCAAATCTTCGTTCGACTCATCGTCAAAGTCCAAATACGTATTGCGAAATGCAGAGGCATTGGCCGACAGTTCGTGATTGCTCCAGTCTGTTCGTACATTTGCGCGCGCACCGGCACGAATGATGGTGTCGGACTGCTCGTCAGTTGAATCGGCAAAAATATTGCTGTCGGATATCGCGCTGATTTCCGCATTGGACCGCACAATAAGTGATCCAACTCGAACCGGTTCGGGATCAAAATCCGGCTGTGAGCGATCTCGCACCGCTTCATATTTGTTCCGGCTGTAAAAGTCGTCCTGGGCAAAGGCCGCCCCCGCCAATGGCACAACAGCCACAGCACCCAAAAGTCCAACTCGTCCTAAAACGCTCATGTCACCCTACCTTCTGTATTGTCCGGCCTTTATCCGAACGTGTCGATGCGCCGTCTCGACGCAACATGCATGCCAACATCTTCTTCTAGAGCTGGTTTGTCTTGAAATAGCTATGTATTACATTCTCGCGCCGAATGAAAGTGAAGCCACGCCAATGGCTTAAGAGATTTGGCCCACGATCTGCATTGTTAATGAAGTATGAAGGATATCGATCATCTTCGACAGACAATGCCGCGCAGTTTCATCTACCGCGCCGGCGCCGGCATGGACGTTCTCATCGTCCTCGGCCTGGCGCTGACAATTGCCGTAGCGGCGGCCACACTGCGCCCGCTATACGCAGATCCGTTTGGTCTCGGCGATATCCCCTCCGGGCCTGACGCGATCGGCATGGCGCCCATCGTCCACCCCGCGGGCAAGACGACATCCGACGCCGTGCAGACCGCCGGTTTGCCATATATCGACATGTTCCCGGCCCGGACCGGAAACCCTCTGGCGCTCGAGTCCGATGCCTTCATCAACATGTTTGGCGACGGGGATCTCTCCAAATCGTGGTATTATGCGCATTATCGCGGACAGAACCATTACTGGGTCGACTTCATTCGGGACAATGTGGTGTCGACGGCAAATGGGCTGGACATCTATATTCGGGAAAAAGCGGCCGCCACTGACCGGTTTCGCTGGACTGCAGGGCAGTTGAGCTCGCGAAATCGCCCGGGCTTTGGGCGCTATGAGGCGATTATGAAGCCCGCCTACGGATCGGGCCTGGTCTCATCCTTCTTTACCTATACCGGCCCGTATTTTGGTGATCCGCATGACGAGATCGATTTCGAGTTCGTCGGCCGCAATCCAAGGCAGGTGGAGATCAACTCGTTCCGCAACGGACGACGCAACGGCTATAAACGCGTCAATCTCTGGTTCGATGCGACGGCTGATTATCACCTTTATGCCTATGAATGGCGACCTGACAGTATCAGATGGTTCGTTAATGGTCGCCTGGTGGGCGAGCTTGTCGGTGATGAACGCGTTATCCCCCAGACGCCGGGCGCGATCTATCTGAACCTATGGTCTGGTCGCCCGAAAGAATGGCACGGCAGACCGACATTTGGACGCCAGGCCGTGGTCAGCTATGCCTGCGTTTCCTATCGCCCGCTCTACGACAATAGCCGGTCCTGCTCGGACTTTTATGAATTCCCCGACACAACGGAGGCACTGCGCTAAGGCCCGGTCGTTTACGCAGCTGAAAGCCCGATATGCTTAAAGTGCACATCAAGACATGCAGACTGACACGCTCTCCGAACGGATCCAATGGGTCGATTACGCCAAGGGTATTTGTATCATCCTTGTGGTGATGATGCACACGGTGCATCGGTATGAACACATGGCTGGCGAAACCGGCTGGCTGAGCCTGGTTGTAGATTTTGCCCAGCCCTTCCGCATGCCGGACTTCTTTCTTATCTCCGGCCTCTTTCTCTCGCGCAGCCTGCATGGACCGACCCTGTCGTATTTCGACCGGAAACTGGTTCACTTCATCTATTTCTACGTGCTTTGGCTGTCCATTCAGCACCCGGTCTTTCATTTTGATCTGATACTCGAAGCTCCGGGCTATGTGCTGAAAACGTGGATGATCTCTCTCATCGAACCGACAAACACATTGTGGTTCGTGCACATGCTTGCAGTTTTCTACGTGGTTACCTGGCTGGTGCGCGATATCCCGAAGTGGATCATCCTTGCCATCGCCATCGCGCTTCAGACCGCCTATGCGGCCGGACTGGTCAATACCGACTGGAACGTGATTGACAGGTTCTGCGCGCGCTATGTCTTTTTCTATATCGGCTTTATGTGCGCGCCTTACATTTTCCGCTTCGCTGAACAGGCTGCGACACGCGGCGGGCTGGTCCTTGTAGGCACGACCATTTGGGGGCTGATCAATTATCAGATGGTGGCCCTTGGCATTCACCAATTACCTGGCAATAGCCTGCTGCTTGGCCTGGCGGGCGCCTTCGCGATCTGTGCTGTCTCGGCCCTGCTGGCAAAATACGCGCTTCTGGACGGCCTGCGCTATGCCGGTCAAAACTCCATCGTCATCTATCTCACCTTCTTCGCGCCGATGTTGATCATGGAAGAGATTTTCTATTATTCAGGCGACGCGCTCGGAAGTGTGGGGCTGTCGAATGCCATCTGTCTGGCCGTCAATGTGGCCGCGCCGCTCGTGTTCCATCGCCTCATCAGGAAGACGTGGCTGATCGCGCTGTACGAGCGACCCGAGCTGTTCAGGATATCTGGCCGTCATTCCGGCGCGAACAGGCTGACCGGCACCTCTGCCCCCTAGAACGGATCGCGGCAATGTGCGAGCGAACACAGATGCAGGCCAACAGCTCAGGAGCACGGGTGTGACGACAATCGACGTTTGCATTTGCACGTTTCGCCGCGCCAGTATTGCGCACGCCATAACGTCCATTGATGCCCAGGACACGCCGCCAGGCGTCAGCATCTCGATCATCGTGGCCGACAATGATGAGACCCCTTCTGCCAAAGACCTGATCGACACTCTGGCATCCGACATCGACACACCGATCACCTATGTCCACGCCCCTGCCCGCAACATTTCAATCGCACGTAATGCGTGCCTCGACACGGCCAAAGGCGACTGGGTTGCATTTCTTGACGATGATGAGGTCGCCCCGCCCAACTGGCTTTCCGACCTGCTCGCTCGCGCCCAGCAGGGGCCTTTCAATGTCGTGTTTGGCACAGCCAGGGCCCAATATGACGCCGGGACGCCGGCCTGGATCATCGCGCAGGACTATCATTCAAATGTGCCCGAAACGCGCGGCGGGGTGGTTCAAACAGGCCACACCTGCAATGCGATGATCGAACGCGCCCACCCTCTCATTGTAAACGAACGGTTTCGCCTGGATAAGGGCCGCACAGGCGGTGAAGATACCGAGTTCTTTTTCCGGCTTTGGCGCAAGGGTGCCAAGCTTGGGATCTCGGACAAGGCAACTGTCTATGAGCCGGTTGATCCCAAACGTCTGTCATTCAAATGGATCATGACGCGCAAATATCGGTCGGGCATCAGCTACGGGCGCCACTCCGAAGCTCAGTATACGCTCCTGGCGCGGGCCAAACTGTTTAGTCTCGCCATTGCAAAGATCGCCTATTGCGCTTTGGCGGCGCTCGTCACCTTGCCGATGCCTAGCCAGAGAAACTTCTGGATCTTGAGGGCCGGATTTCACGCCGGCGTCGCCTCGTCCACCTTTAACGCACGTGAGCAAGAGCTCTACGGCTAGGCTCTTATGGCGCTTTGGACTTGGCCGCCCGTTTGCGCGGCGCGCCGGCTTGCTTTGTCGATGATGCGGCCTTGCGCCCGGATGATTTTCTCGCGGTGGTTTTCGATTTTGACCCCGATTTCGGTGACCGGGTCGTCGCCGGCTTGGCCGTCTCGGCCGCCGCCTTGCGGGCGGGCGCTTTCTTGGGTGACGGTGCGGCAGCTTTCCGGCGCGATTTGGTGCGCGGCGCAGCAGGCACGGGCGCCTCAATAACGGCCGCTTCTGCAGTTTGCTCAGTCTGCTTCGGCTTCAGCGCTGATGTGCCCTTGGCACGCGTGCGATGATAGGTTTTCCGCGGCTGGCCCGGGACACCGTCAATGCCCAACTTCTTGTCGGTGGCCTCAGAGAGTTCCTGAACGGCGCGGCGCAGACAATCCATGAAATAAGGCGTGTCCGGCATGATCTGGCGCGTTGTTGTGATGCTGAATGAGATCTGGCCATTATAGCTTGGCGTGGCGATAAACAGACCAAGGCCGCTACCAATCGGTGCCATAGCCATGCTGCGGATCATTTCTGCGCCGCAGACATAAAGCGGGATGGGGGGGCCGGCGACGTTTGAGACCACGGCATTCGCCGCGAGATCGCCGCCAACTTCGGCCCTCACAAGCAAAGGCCCCAGAACAGAAATGGCAGGCGCTGGCACGTGCTGTATCGCCTCCATAGCCAGACGTGAGATGACGCCCGACTTTGAGGCCTTGGCCGCCTGCGAGGCACTGACAATGGCGTTCAGTCGATCAACGGGGTTCTTGATATTGGTGAAGATCGGCAGGACGATTGTCGAGATATTATTACCGTCTGAATCGCTCGCCTTGGCATCCTTGGCTCGCAGGTTTACCGGCGCCGAGATTTTCAGCGGAATGTCAGGTAGCTCGTTTTTTGAACCGAGATACTCACGCAGCCCACCGGCCACAACGGCCAGGACAATGTCATTCACCTTGGCCTCGCCAAACGTCTTGGCGATCCGCTTGAATTCATTGAGATCAAACGTGACGCTATCAAACGCCCTGTTCGGTGAGATCTCACCATTAAAACGCGTCTTGACCGCCGGGGTGGACTTCTCAATTTGCCCCATCGCGCGCATGGCACTCTCGCGGGCCAGGGCTGGTGCATACTTCAATGCCGAGCGCGCAAATTTCACCGGAGACGAGGCATTGCTGGCAGCCGCCCGGCGCACCAGCTTTGCCGGCGAGGTTGATGTCTGTGTTTTGATCTTGTTCGGCGCAGGCGGAAATAGTGCAGGTCCAGTTGGGCCAAGATCAGCAATAGAGGACATGAACCGGAGCGCGGATGTGCCATCAAACGCAGCATGATGCATCTTCATGACGATTGCGAAGGCACCTTCGGGGATGTCGTCAATATTGTTCAGCCCTTCGATGACATGAAATTCCCAGGGCGGGCGCGTCATATCCATGGGCTTTGAATGCAGCCGGGCGACCTGAATACAGAATTGGCGCCAGTCGGCCGGCTGTGGCAAGCGGCGGTGCGAGACGTGATTTTCGATCTCGAAGAATTTGTCTTCAACCCAATATGGAAAATCCATGTCGAGCGGCAGCCGCATCAGCTTCTGGCTGTAAATCGGTGAATCGTGCAACCGTTCTTCGGCCAGGTTCAGAATATCCTTAAACCGAACAATCCCGCCCGGCGCGGTGGATTGGTCGTAGATCGATATTCCGGTAATGTGCGAGGCGAGGTTCGCGTCCTCCATAAACAGGAATTGTGCGTCCTGTGGTTTTAGCTGTTTCATTCTGGTCCGCCTTACACCCTAAACTCTGTCCTGTTTTAGCACAAAATTCTTTCGGCTTCTTGTCACAGAACAGATAAATTTAATTCTCTCCCACCACAGTAAGCACGCTGTCATCGTTTGAACCTGCGTCATATCCGACTTTGGCGTCGCGCCGCTGCTGCGATGCAATGTCGCCCACCAGACGCAAGCGACGCACCACATCATCAATCTCGCGTACAAAGCTCTTCCGCGCTGCTTTCATGTCGATGGCATTCTCCGGCACCAGCCCGCGATTTTTCGCCAGCTGAAACCCGTTGGAGAACATCAGTTTGCCAATCGATTCCTCGCTGCTGATCCTGCGCTGCAGGAAAGACTGGCGGCCAAGCTTCAGGGCTTTGTTGACGACCGTCTTCTCATCGATCGGTCCGGCATCAAGCCCCAGCAGCACATCAGACACAACGCTGTAAGCCTCCGCGAAGGGTCGCAGAACCGCGTGTGAGACCAGCGGGGAAACCTCTTTCAACAGCGCCTCGGCGCCACCACTCGAAATAGTGCTTTTCCAGCCAATATCATGGCGATCCAACTCGGCGACGATATCATTTTTGTACTGATCAAGCTCGGGATAGTAGAACTCGAACTTGAATGTGTCGCGCAAGGCGACGACCTCGCTCCAAAAGGCCTCCAGGGCACCAGCCGCCGAGACATCTTTGGCCTTGGCAAGCGCCAGCTCGATAATTGCCTGGTTGACGAAGAAGTGGATCGAGTTGTTGCGATAGTAACTCGCCTCAAAATGCTTGCCGTGGGCGATGGAATAGACGGTGTCGGGCCCCTCATCATAGCGATCCAGCAAATCAATCTCGATCATCGACTCGACAATTTCCTGCACACGCTTGGGATCACTATTTTTCAACTCGTCCGTCATCGCATATTCACGATCCAGCGCCCAATCGCGTAGGCGCCAAACCTGATCGACCAGTTCCTCCGCGGTCAGCGCCTGGGGGGCAGCGCCGGTCAGGGCCAGACAGATCAGCGACGACGGCGTGATCGGCGTGACCGCATTGACATTGACCGAGGCTTCAAAGGCAAGCTTTTGCAACTCGATTGAAAGACTGGACTGGCCTTCCTCTCTGGCGGTGACAAAGCGCTCTGCCGTTGTGTCCACCACAACCGGATCGCCAAGCCCCAGCGAAATGCGGCCAAGCGGCTTTCTGAGACTGCGCAAATAGCCGGTGAACCAGGCAAAGCTCTCTTTCCGCTTGGTCGCGCCTGTCTGCTCTTTGGCATAGTCGCCAAGCTCGGCAATCAGATCATAATAGATTGAGACTGGCACGATGGTGAGATCCTTCATCTCGCCCTTCTCGGCCGCCTCGACCACATATTTCAGAATACCAAATCGCGGCGGCATCAATTTGCCATTGCGCGAGCGCGTTCCTTCAAGCGCCCAGGAAATCGGGAAGCGTTTCTCAAGCAGAAAAGCGAGATAATAGCGAAGGATGATCTTGTAGACCGCGCTGCTCATTGAGCGTCGAATAAAAATCGTACCCGACCGGCGCATCAACGAGCCGATCCCGAAAAAGGCCATATTATTGCCGCCGACCACATGAACGAGCGGGAAGTGCTCCTCTTGCGTGGTCAGCATCAGGGCAAACCCGTCCATATGTGTCTTGTGCGTCCAGACCAGCGCGACGGGCCGTGTCAGCGCGAGCTTTCGAATCTCGGACATCTTGTCCTTGTCGTAGACAAATTCCTGATCATAACCGAGCCGCGAAATGTTCCGCCCGACCACGCTTGTCAGGCTAACATAAGGCGCGCTGACCCGTGGGATCAGCTCCTTCATACACCCTCTGGCTTCGTCCTGTACCGTGGCGAGATCCTCGCCAGACTCCTTGGCAAGTTCAGCAAGCCGAGCCTGAAAATCAGGGCGCCCCCAGATCGCCCGGTGGACGTAGCGGGGATATTTGACGGTCTGGCCGGTGGCCACGCGCGAGTCTCTTTCCAGCGTAATACCGGCCTGAAGCGAAACATATTGAGCAAACGCGGCTGGATCATCCTCAGGCGTCAGGCCTTGGCTTGTTGCCATATGGTGGTATCTTGCAATCAGGGCTTTTTGCGTGCCGAACTCACCGATCACGATCGCACAGCGATCCGGGTGACGTTTCAGAACGCTCTGCTGACGAATATTGCTCTCCAGCATGCGCATCCATGACATGGTCTGCAGCCAGCTCAGGCGCTCGTCGGACTTTGGCCGCCAAATCACCCCGATGGGAATAATATCGAGTGACGGGGTTTGGGCGAGCGCATCAAGCAGGCCCTCATGTTCAAAATGGTCGTGTGCCCGCGTGTCGCTGAACCAAGCAACATAGGGCTTGGCGGCGCCCTTCAGGTCGCCATTCACCTCATCGACGAATGACTGCAGCAGTTTCCGTTCGGTCTTGGTGTTGGCATACAGAAGAAAGACCCGCGCACGCTCACCGCGTTCAGGAAGAGACCCGATAATATCAACGCCAGTATTCATTCTCTTCACTCCCGCGGCTCGCCTTATCCAGGGTCGGCTTCGGATCCTGCTTCCATTTTCAGCAAGCCGCGAAATGCCTCCTGCACCGTCGAGCCCCCATGACACACCTTATACACTTCTCGCGCGATTGGCATTTCAATATCGAGGTCGCCTGCAAACTCCATGACGATTTTGCTCGAATTTATACCTTCAGCGACCTGATTCATGTCCTTGATAATCTCGTCAATTGTCCGGCCTTTACCGATCTCTTCGCCAACATGATGGTTCCGGCTGAGACTGGAGGTGCAGGTCGCCAGCAAGTCACCAAGACCGGCCAGCCCCGAAAACGTCATCGCCTGCCCGCCCATGGCCACACCAAGGTTGGTAATCTCAGCCAGCCCACGCGTAATCACGGCCGAGCGTGTATTGTCCCCGGCTCCAGCCCCGTCGCCCATGCCAGCCGCAATCGCGATGACATTCTTGAGCGCACCGCCAAGCTCGCAGCCAACCATGTCCGTATTGGTGTAGACGCGAAATCTGAGCGACTGGAAGACGGGGTGCAACTGGTGGAGAACTGATGCGTCTTCCATGGCGAGCACACTGGCTGCCGCATAGCCCTGAACAATTTCCCGCGCGAGGTTCGGACCACTCAAAACACCTGGTGGGTGGCCCGGAAGCACGTCCTCGATAATCTGCGTCATACGCAGACCGCTCGACAGTTCAAACCCTTTCGCCAGGCTGATAACGGGCACCCAGGGCCGCAAATATTTCTTTGCCTCGATCAGCGTATCGCGCATCGCCTTGGACGGCACACCCATCACCAGAAGATCCGCCGACCTTACCGCCTCTTCCAAATCCGCCGTCGCGCGCAAGCGATGATGCAATTTTAGACCCGGCAGGTAGGTCGCGTTGGACCGGCTTGTATTGACTTGCTCTGCTGTTGCTGGCGATCTCGCCCACAAAATTGTCGGCGCGTTTGCACTGATAATGGAGGCCACAGTTGTACCCCATGATCCAGCGCCCAATACAGCAACCTGTAGATCCAAATCGGCCTCCCTTATTTCTTCAGCGTGCGTCTTATCGCGCCCGTCTGATCTCACCCTAGGGCAGACTCGGAAACATGCAAATAGTCGTTTTTTGTCAACGACTAGCAGGCACGCGGGAAGCCGACGTTTACGTCAACGCTAGGCTGACTGACTGTCGACCTGTCCAAGCGTATCGAGATACAGCTGGCGCACTTCGGCGATCTTCGTGTTGAGCGAGCGCAGACGCCAGGTCTTGGTCGGAATGGGGGGCAGAACCGTCACGCGGATCTTGGCCGGCCGGGCAATATTGTTACCGCTTGGCTGGGAGTCGGCTGCATTGTGAATCACAATCGGCACGATCGGACGCTTGGTCTGCAGGGCAAGATGAAACGCGCCCTTCTTGAACGGGCCAAGCGCGCGCCCGACGCTGCGGGTGCCTTCCGGCGCGAGACACAGAGACAGGCCTTTTTCAATCATGGTCTCGCCGGCCTGGCGCATCGCCTCTATCGCCTTGGCCGGGGAGCTGCGGTCGAGAAAGACAACGTCTGAAAGCTGCATCGCCTGGCCGACAATCGGGAAGTGTTTCAGCTCTTTCTTGCCAATGCCGGTAAAGTCGCGGCGCAGCAGTTTCGCGATGATCACCGTGTCGATTGAGCTTTGGTGGTTAAAGATGAAAATCGCCGGACGGTGCGACCAGATATGCTCCTCGCCTTCAATGTCATACTCAAGCCCCACTAGCGCCGAGGCTGCTTCGGCCCAGATCGTCGTGCTCACGTTAAGCAAGGGCCGCTTTTTACGCGTCACCGCCCAGAGTGGGCTGCTAAGGGCAAACGAAGTTGGCATCATCGCGTAGACAGACCCGGCGCGCGCCAGATCGAGCATCTTCACCTTTTCGCGGTCTCTGAAGTTACAGACCTTCCATGTCCGGGCACGGGCAATCTTGGCGAGCGCCTTGCTCGGATTAACGACACGCGGGCGGCCGACCACATCAAGAAGCGGCAGATCATCCTCACTATCGGTATAGAAAAAGCTCTGGTTCATATCGAGCCCGAAGTCTTCGCTGAAATCTTCGGCTGCCGTGCGCTTACCCTTGCCGAAACATGTCGGGCTCAGAACGCGGCCGGTCAGAACACCGTCTTCAATCTCGACATCGGTACACAGAATATACTCAATCCCAAGTTCGCGTGCGGCCGCTTCGATCTGGAATTTGGTGGCCGATGACACGATGGCGATCGTGTGTCCCATCTCGCGGTGCGCCTCAAGCAGGGCGCGTGCCTCCGGATAGATCGCAGCCACCAGTTTCTCGCGGAAAATCTTTTCGCCAACCTCATCCAGATCGGCTTCCGTTTCGCCCGCCAGATGTTTTGTCGTTTCCGCCATAAAGCCCGAAAAATTCGTGCGACCGGCCGAATATTTCGCAATTGAGGCCAGTGTGCTGGCAATCGCCTTAGCCGGAAGACGACGCTCCCGAAGCTGTTCCTGCATGAAAGCCTTCGCAGAAAAACCAGAAATCAGCGTACGATCGAAATCAAAAAACGCTGCAATTTCAGGGCCTTCTCCTGAATCGTAGATATCCTCGATCAGGTCTTCAATATTTGTTCTCGCCATTTTATTTACTCTGTTCAGCTCTTCGGCCATCACCATCAAAATAAATGATACACAATAAGTCCGAATAATGCATAAAAATCAGGCAACTAATCTGGGAGTTTAACGTGGCAGGTCATTTGACGTTTGAATTGGTCTCACAGGCGGACGGCACGAAACTCGCCGGCCGGTCCTGGTTACCGCCTGAACCGCCGCGCGCTATCGTTCAAATATCACACGGACTGGCAGAGCATTGTTTGCGCTATGATCGGTTCGCCGCATCGCTTCTGGCGGCCGGAATTGGAGCCTATGCACATGATCATCGCGGCCATGGTCACTCGCTGCTTGGCGAGGGGGACTATGGCAATGCGGGGCCAGAGGGCTGGCCGGCCCTCACCCGCGATCTCGTTCAGGTGACTGATCATATTCGCGCAGAGCACTCCGAAACGCCCCTCTTCGTTTTCGGGCACAGCATGGGCTCTTTCGCGGCGCAAAAGGCGCTTCTGGACCGCAGCGACGTGCTGGCCGGGGTCATTCTGTCAGGGTCCACCGATATTCCCACCGTTTTGGAACTGGTGGCAGCGACCGGTGAAGCCCCGTCCTTTGAGGCTTACAATGCCGCCTTTGAACCGGCCCGCACGGCCTTTGACTGGCTCAGCCGCGATGAAGCAGAAGTCGACGCCTATGTGAATGACGCCGCCTGCGGCTGGGACGCGCCGGATGACTTTCTCGGCTCGATGATGATGCATGCTGGCGAGGGCACTGCCCCAGAGAGCCTCGCAAAGGTGCGCGCCGACCTGCCCCTATTGTTCTTGGCGGGTGATGCCGATCCGCTCAACGGCGAGCTCAGCTTGCTGCACATTCTGATGGATCGCTATCGCCAGGCGGGCCTGAGCGACATTGACAGTCAGTTCTACAAACATGGCCGGCACGAAATGCTGAACGAAATCAATCGCGATGAGGTCACCGCTGCCCTCTTGGCCTGGATTTCGCAAAGACTCTGATCCTGACACTGAGCAATTGTTGAAGACCCATTGCCGGTCTGGTATTGCGCCGACAGCAGGGCGTTTGGGAGAGCTGGATGAAGGGCATATATGTTGGGGTCGATGCCACCAACCCGACGCTGATTTTGCGTATTAGATCCTTTCTTCGCGCCGGGGTTGAGCTGAAAGCCTTCACGTTTCGCCGTCATAAGTTCAACACGTCCTTTCAGCCGGAATGGGACAATGTCCATTTGGGCAAAACCAGTGACCGCAACTATATTGCGCGCCTGCCCACCCTGTTTCGCGGATTGCTGCGCATGGTCCGCGAAAAGCAGGCGTTTCGCGCAGCAGACTTCATCTACGCACGCAATATCGATCTTCTCTTTCTTGGCCTCGTCGCCCGGTGGTGGACCGGCAGCCAGGCCAAGCTCGTTTATGAAGTCGAAGATGTTCAGGAGATTTTCTTCAAGAACACTCTGGGCGGGCGCATATTCCGATGGCTTGAGCGCTGGGCACTGAGGCGTATCGACCTCCTGGTGCCACTCTCACCCGGTTTCATACATGGCTATTTTAAACCGATACAGGGCTATACCGGCCCGCATTACGTGCTCGAAAACAAGATCCAGCTTGGTGATAAATCGGCCGACGGCACTGCGCTCGGCCGGGCATGGGAAACCATCCAGGATCGCTGGGTGATTGGCTGGTTCGGCACGCTGCGTTGCCCGAAAAGCATGAAACTGCTGGAGCATATCGCCCAGACGCTCGGCGACAAAGTCGAGATTTACACGCGCGGTTATCCCACCGAGACCGGCCTTGAGGCCTATATGGAAATCGTGAACCGTAACCCCAACTGGACCTATGAAGGTGAGTATACCATTCCGGACGACTTGGAAGCGATGTACGGCCGCGTGCATTTCTCCTGGTGCCTCGACTTCCTGGACGAGTTTGGAAACTCACCCCTGTTGCTCGCCTGCCGAATGTATCAAGGCGGCTTTTACGGCGCGGTGCCCCTGGTCGTCGAAGACTGGGAAATGGATCGCTGGCTCAAACGTGCCGGCATCGGCTACGCATTCGGCGTCCCTTATAGTGATCAGATTGCCAGTTTTTTGAAGGCCCTCAGCTGGGATGACTATGTCGATGCACGCGGCAAGATAATGGCC
>JBCCMX010000002.1:0-44080 GCA_039026135.1 Pseudomonadota bacterium
GAAAACGGGCCATCCATTGGCCAACAAGATCATTGTCAATTGGGGCGGCCAGGCTTTGCTCGGCCGCCTCAACCATATCCTCCGGGAACACCGTGCCTTTGCGCACGCTGTAGAGCGCCTTCATCGCGCCCGGTGAGAATTCCGGATGGCCCTGAAAGCTGATCGCATTGGCAGCTGGATAAGCCAGCGCCGCATAAGGCGTGAACGCGCTTGAGGCGATGATTTCCGCTGCCGGCGGGAGCACCTCAACCTGATCCTTATGGCTGACGCCAAGCGCGAATGTGTCTGCTGCATAGCCGTTCATCCAGCCCGGACGCGTGTGCAATGTATATTCGTGGCGTCCGATACCCCAGCCTTTATTCGATTGGCGCACCTGACCGCCAAGCGCCTGGGCAATCGCCTGATGGCCGAAACAGATGCCAATCTGGGGTGTCTGCGCGGCGCCGGCCCAGCGGATGAAATCCATAAGCGGGTTCATCCAGGGGTGATCTTCATAGACGCCCGCAGCCGCGCCGGTCACCAGTATCGCGTCGAGGCTCTGCGGGTCGGGCAGAGCCTCGCCCTCACAAAGCGCGATGGTTTCGAACTGCATATCGCCAGTATGAGGCGCCAGCAGCGCCTCGAACATGCCCGGATAATCTGGCCAGTCGCCTCGTATGGGCGCCGGCATCTTGCCTGTTTCAATAATGGTCAGTGTCGGCATGTGGTCGCTTTGCGATATTTCATGATGGGCTGCAAGCGTTCGATCATCCATCACTACAGGTTGTCGCGTCGATGCGCACCGACAAGTCATTTGTGACGCGTTGACAGTGCTTGCAGTGCGCTTAGAACCGCGATCACGAGAAGAGAAGTTGCGTTTGGAGCTAAATATGGCTGGATCAGAATGGACAGACCCGCGTCCACTCTCGCCGCACCTGCAAATCTGGAAATATCACGCCACCATGGCCGCCTCGATCACGCATCGTGCGACGGGCATTGCGATGTATTTTGGGTCGTTCCTGATTGCGGCCTGGATTATTAGCCTGGCTGCGGGGCCGGAGGCTTATGGCTTTGTCGAAACCGTTATTCAGCACCCGCTTTCAAATATTGTCCTGTTCCTGTGGGCCGTGGCGGTGATGTTTCACCTCGCCAATGGGATCAAATACCTGTTCTGGGATGGCCCGAAAATCGGCTTCTCGCCCAAGGTTGCGAGCGGTGTCGCGGTGTTCAACTATATTTTCGCCGTCGCGGCGGCCGCAGGCATTTTTGCCGCTGCGGCGCTGATCGGGTAAGGGAGCCGGGCAGATGACAAATAAGAGTACAGCTATCGGTTCTGTTCGCGGTCTTGGCGCGGCAAAGTCTGGAACCGAGCATTTTATCCATCAACGCGTTAGCGCAATTGCGCTCGCCATATTGGTGCCCTGGTTCATCTATGCCGTGATCGCGGCGACCAAGTCGGGCTTTAGCGGCGCCGAGGCGTTCGTGGCCAAGCCGTGGAATGCCATCCTGCTGATCCTGACATTTGGTGCGGCGCTTTATCATATGCGTCTAGGTGTCCAAACGGTCATCGAGGACTACATCGCTAAGAGTGGCACCCGTCAGGCCCTGTTGATTTTGAACACATTTGCCGTGTTTGCACTGATGGCGGGGACGATTTTGTCGGTGATGAAAATTTGGATTTCTGCGGGCGCGTAAGCCGCGCCACGTGATGTGAGGAAATAAGATGAGCGATTACGAGTTTATCGACCATACATATGATGTTGTTGTTGTCGGCGCGGGTGGCTCGGGCCTGCGGGCCGCGCTTGGCGCGGCGCAAGCCGGGCTGAAAACGGCGTGTATCTCGAAAGTTTTCCCGACCCGTTCTCACACTGTGGCCGCGCAGGGCGGGATCGCCGCCTCGCTTGGCAATATGAGCCCGGATGACTGGCGCTGGCACATGTATGATACGGTCAAAGGCTCTGACTGGCTCGGCGATCAGGATTCGATTGAGTATCTTTGCAAGAACGCGCCGGCCGCTGTGTATGAGCTTGAGCATTGGGGAATGCCGTTCTCTCGCACTGACGCCGGTGAGATCTATCAGCGCCCGTTTGGCGGCATGATGCAGAATATGGGGCAGGGCCCGGAGGCACAACGCACCTGCGCGGCAGCGGACCGGACAGGCCACGCCATGCTGCACACGCTGTATGGCCAGGCCCTGAAAAACGATACCGAGTTTTTCATTGAGTATTTCGTGCTCGATCTGATCATGGATGATGACGGCGTCTGCCGCGGTGTAACCGCCTGGAAGCTGGATGATGGCACGCTGCATCGCTTCCGCGCCCAGCGTACCATTCTGGCGACAGGCGGGTATGGCCGCGCCTTTTTCTCTTGCACATCGGCGCACACATGCACCGGCGATGGCAACGCGATGGTGTTGCGGGCCGGTTTGCCGCTGCAGGATATGGAATTTGTGCAGTTCCACCCGACGGGTATTTACGGCTCAGGCTGCCTGATCACCGAAGGATCGCGCGGTGAAGGGGGTTATCTGACCAATTCGGAAGGCGAGCGATTTATGGAGCGCTATGCGCCGAGCGCCAAGGATCTGGCCTCGCGCGATGTGGTCAGCCGGGCGATGACGGTCGAAATCCGGGAAGGCCGCGGCGTTGGACCGGAGAAAGACCATATCTATCTCCACCTGGAGCATCTGCCGGCGTCCACGCTGGCCGAGCGTCTGCCTGGCATCTCCGAGACAGCGCGTGTGTTTGCCGGTGTTGACGTGACCAAGGAACCGATCCCGGTTCTGCCGACCGTGCACTATAATATGGGCGGTATCCCGACCAATTATCATGGCGAGGTCCTGACCAAGAAGGACGGTGATCCTGACAGCGTGGTGCAGGGCCTGATGGCTGTGGGTGAGGCCGCCTGTGTCTCTGTGCACGGGGCCAATCGCCTCGGATCCAACTCGCTGATCGATCTTGTCGTCTTTGGCCGGGCCGCAGGCCTGCGCTGCGGCGAGGTGCTGGAAGCGGGTGCCTCTCAGCCGCAAATCGATGAGGCGCAGACCGATACACATATTGCCCGGTTCGACCGGGTCAGAAATGCGGACGGCCAGAACTCTGTCGCAGATCTGCGCCTTGAGATGCAGAAAGCCATGCAGAACAATTGCGCGGTGTTCCGCACCGGCGAGGTAATGGACGAGGGCGTCGAGCTGATCGCGAGCGTTTATGACAAGCTTGGCGGACTGAAAGTTGAAGATCGCACCATGATCTGGAACACCGACCTGATGGAAGCGCTGGAGTTCGACAATCTGATCGGCCAGGCGGCTGTTACGGTGAACTCGGCCGCGAACCGTCAGGAAAGCCGCGGCGCGCATGCCCGCGAAGACTATGCCGACCGCGACGACAAGGAGTGGATGAAACACACGCTCGCCTGGGTCGACGAGGCTGGCAAAGTCACCATCGATTACCGCCCAGTGCACGAATATACGATGTCAAACGAGATCGAATATATCGAGCCGAAGGCCCGCGTTTACTAGAAGGCTAGAGAAACTCACAATGGTCGAACTTACGCTTCCGAAGAATTCCAAGGTTGGCAAAGGCAAGGTCTGGCCGAAGCCGGTCAAGGAGAGCGGGTCCAAGGTCAAAGCCTTCAAGATCTATCGCTATAGCCCCGAAGACGGCGGCAATCCGCGCTGGGACACGTATTATGTCGATACGTCAAAGTGCGGCCCGATGGTGCTCGACATTCTGCTCTATATCAAAAATACTATTGATGCCTCGCTGGCCTTCCGCCGGTCTTGCCGCGAGGGTGTTTGCGGGTCGTGCGCGATGAATATTGGCGGCCACAACACGATTGCCTGTACCCGCGGCTGGAACGAGGTGGCTGGCGGCACAATCACGATCGCGCCGCTGCCGCATCTGCCGGTTGTGAAAGACCTGATCCCGGATCTGACCAATTTCTATGCCCAGCACGCTTATGTTCAGCCGTTTCTGAAGACCGACACGCCGCGCCCCGAAAAAGAGTGGAAACAGTCGCCGGAAGACCGAGAGGAACTCAATGGTCTCTATGAGTGTATCCTCTGTGCGTCCTGTTCGACATCGTGTCCCAGCTATTGGTGGAATGGCGATAAATATCTTGGGCCCGCCG
The DNA here is from genome assembly GCA_039026135.1 of Pseudomonadota bacterium. Classification (GTDB taxonomy): domain Bacteria; phylum Pseudomonadota; class Alphaproteobacteria; order Caulobacterales; family Hyphomonadaceae; genus Henriciella. The sequence goes on from JBCCMX010000002.1 coordinate 4,105, forward strand.
CCTTGCTGCAGGCCTATCGCTGGCTGATTGATAGCCGCGATGAAGCCACCGGCGAGCGCCTTGATGACCTCGAAGACCCGTTCAAACTGTATCGCTGTCACACGATTATGAATTGTGCACAGGTCTGCCCGAAGGGTCTGAACCCGGCCAAGGCCATTGCCAAGATCAAGACGATGATGGTTGAGCGCGTCGCTTAGCGGTTGGCGGCGGCGCGTTGGAACTCGTCCTTCATATTGGCATTCACAAAACAGGTACGACGGCCATTCAGAACAGCCTTTATGGCTATGATGATGGACACGCGCGCTATGCGCGTCTGGGGCCGGCAAATCACAGCATCCCGTTGGTGACCATGTTTGGCCGCGACCCCTACAAGATCGGCGCTTATCGCCGGTCTGGTGCCTCCACAGCGCGGATTGACCGGCTGAAACAAACATTTTTCCGTCGCTTCGAGCGCGAACTGTCCCATGATCGAGAGGCGCTTATTGTCTCCGGCGAGGGTATCCATTCCCTGTCAGCATCGGCCCTGACCGGCTTGCGGGACTTTGCAGCGCCCTATGCCGGAGGGATACGGCTGATCGCCTATGTTCGGGAGATTTTGCCCTACTGCGCCTCGGCGCTTCAAGAGCGCATCAAGAATGGCGGGCCGAACCATAAGCCCGGCGTGCCAGATTTTCAGAGCCGATTTCAGAATGTGTTCGATACGTTCGGCCAGGACGCTGTGGCCTTTTCCTCATTTGATGACTGCCTGGCGCGAGATGGTTCTGTGTTGCCGGACTTTGCCGATCGGGCTGGACTGAAGCGCATGCCCGATGAGGCGCGGCAGGGCAATGAACGGCTGTCATTGGATGCCACGCGCCTTGTCTATGTGTTCAATCAAAGCGGTACGCGTTCAGCCGGGCGCGTCGAGCTGATGTTTGCGCGCCAGAGGATGGTCGATTTTCTGCGCCGCCAGTTTCCGCAAGGCAAGTTTGTTTTGCCGGCCGACATCGTCTGGTCGCATATTTCCGCTGAACAAGAGAATCAGCTTCGCTGGCTGGAAACCGCCTCAGGGATTTCGCTGCTGGGCGCGCGTGAGGCCGCGCCTGCAAGCGGTCAGCCGCGTTATGACGCCTATATGCGTGATGTGTCCGATGAAACGCGCGCGCGCTTGCTTGAGGGCATGGACCGCCACAAGATCGCGCACACCGGCTCTGGCGATGTGGAGAGCCTTCTGCAAACAGTGTTCAGCCATTATCTCAGCGGGAAGCTGTCGTATTATGCCCGGCGCGTGATTGGCGGCGTTCGCTTCAGGCTTGGCTACCGATAGGCGTTCTGGACCTCGCTGGCTTGCCCTGCCATGTTTTAGATTATGCACGCCTTCGCTGACTTATTGGAGCGTCTGCTCTTGACGCCATCGCGCAATGGCAAGCTGGCCCTGCTGACAGCGCACTTCAGAAGCCAGCCTGACCCGGAGCGCGGATGGGCGCTCGCCGCGTTGACCGGCGGGCTGGACCTGCCTGGTGTCAAAGCCGGCATGGTCCGCCGTCTGGTCGAGGCCCGTGTTGATGAGGGCCTGTTTCGCCTGTCATATGATTATGTCGGGGATCTCGCCGAGACGGTCAGTCTGATCTGGCCGCCGGTTCATGGCGCCAATCGGATCCCGGAACTGTCCGAAGTCATCGATGGTCTGACAGGTGCGACACGCGTGCAGGCAGAGGCGCAGATTGAAGCCTGGCTGGACGCGCTGGACCCCAAGGGACGCTGGGCGCTGCTGAAACTTGTTACTGGCGGCCTGCGTGTTGGTGTATCAGCGCGGCTGGCAAAACTGGCGGCGGCGCAGTTTGGCGATGTGGACCCGGCTGACATTGAGGAGATCTGGCATGGCCTGTCGGCGCCCTATGTCGACCTGTTTGCCTGGCTCGACGGGCACGCCGATCGCCCGGCGCCAGATATTGCCGCACCGTTCCGCCCCGTCATGCTGGCTCACCCGCTTGTGCCGAAGGATAAGCGCGACGACCCGAACGCCGTCGATCCGGCGCTGATTAGGCCTGACGCGTTTGCAGCGGAGTGGAAATATGATGGCGTGCGCGTTCAGGCCGTGAGCGAGCGGGGCGAAAAGCGGCTTTATACGCGCACGGGCGACGATATTTCACGCAGCTTTCCTGATGTGCTGGAGGGCATGGTGTTTGAGGGGGCGGTTGATGGCGAGTTGTTGGTGCGCGCCGCCGATGGCGGTGTTGCCCCCTTCAACGACCTGCAACAGCGCCTTAACCGCAAGTCGGCGAGCCAGAAGCAGCTCAGCGCGTTTCCGGCCTTTGTGCGAGCGTATGACCTTCTGGTCGACGGGGATGACGATATCCGTGCCTTGCCTTTTACCGCGCGCCGGGCGCGTCTGGAGGCGTTTCTCAGCAAGCATAAGGGGGATCGGTTTGATCTTTCGCCGCTTGTCGCCCTGCAGACACTGGAAGGCCTCGAAACGCTTAGCAACACCCCACCATCACCGGAGATTGAGGGGGTTATGCTGAAACGATGGGACAGCGCCTATCAGGCCGGACGGCCAAAAGGTCTGTGGTTCAAGTGGAAACGTGATCCGTTTCTGGTTGATGCGGTTATGATGTATGCCCAGCGCGGCCATGGCCGGCGATCAAGTGTCTATTCGGACTTTACCTTCGGGGTGTGGCGGTCCGGCGAAGCGGGCGACGAACTGGCGCCGGTCGGCAAGGCCTATTTCGGCTTCACCGACGAGGAGCTTGGGCGGCTTGACCAGTTTGTGCGCGAGCACACGGTGGACCGTTTTGGCCCCGTACGGGCTGTGACCGCGACAAAGGATGAAGGGCTTGTGCTGGAGGTCGCATTTGACGGCTTGCAGCGGTCAAGCCGGCACAAGTCCGGCATTGCGATGCGGTTTCCGCGCATCAACCGCATCCGCTGGGATAAACCGGCGCGGGATGCAGACCGCCTGGAAACCTTGCAGGCGCTGCTGCGATGATCATATCACAAAGACCTGACTGGACGCGGCGCGCAAGCTTTGCAACCTGTCGCTCAAGGAGGCCCTGTCATGCGCGATTTTGCCCGTAAGACCCTGATTGTTATCGCCTTGCTTCAGTTCGCTGCGCCGCTTATGCCGCTGGCGGGCTTTGGCGAGACAATGGGTGTACGCGCCGTTGAGGGCGGCATTCCGCCTGAGCTTCCGCTTGGCCTGTTCTTCTCCATATGGAGCGTGATCTTTCTTGGCTATTTGTGGCTTGCCATTGCCGCGCTGCGGGCGCCCGACACTGTCAGCGCGGTCATATTGGCGCCGCTGTGGCTGGCAGGTCTCGGGAATGTGGTATGGATGGTCAGCGCGCAGCTGATTGGTCTGGCCTGGCTCGATTTTCTGTTGCTGGTGCCCATCCTGCTGATGGCGTGGGAAGCGGCGCAGCGACTGGAACTGACCGGCGGGGGCGGGCGCAGCGTCAATGGCCATATCTCTGAACTTGTCACCGGCCTGCTAGCCGGCTGGCTAGCCGTGGCGGTGTCAATCAGTGTGCCGGATGTTGTGCGCACGGTTTTCGGTTATGGCGCCAGCGACTATGTCTGGCCGTCGCTCTGGCTCGCGCTTATACCTGCCGCGGGCCTTGCCTGGCTGTTTGCCAGCCGTTTCAGTCAATCCTGGTGGTTTTTTGCGGCGCTCGCCTGGGGATTGATCGGCGTGTTCGCGAACAACTGGTTTCGCACGCAAACCCACGCGCTCGCGCTCGCCGTCTTTGTCTTTGGCCTGTACGTGTTGTGGCGGCGGGCCCGCTATGGGGCACAAGGGGCAAACCAGCCGATGAGTTAGGCCGGCGCCTGTGAGACCGTGTTCAGGCGCTGGATGAAGGCCTGATCAATCTCTCCGGTTGCGGGCAGACCCTGTTTGCTTTGAAAGGCCAGGATCGCATTTTTTGTTGCCGGGCCGGGCAGGCCGTCGGCTTCACCGGCCTCGTAACCCAGCCCATTCAGCACGGTCTGCACCGCCTTGACCTGACGCCGGTTGCCAAGATCCCAGGCCTGGGCTGGAAAGATGCCATTCGCGGCCGGCTGAGTGCGCGTGGCGGTCCAGTTGGCGGCGCGTTGCTGCACGGTCTGCGCAGCTTGCAATGTCAACTTGGCGCGTAGTTCCGTGACTTTTTGTGAGGCCGCCGGGTCACCGTTCGCGGCCGCGATCTCATACCAGTAGAGCGCATCGCTAAGGCTTGGCGAGACACCCAGCCCATTCTCATAGAGCACAGCGAGATTGTACTGGCTGTCGACAAGCCCGTGATCAGCCGCCGAGGCAAACCATTTGGCCGAGGCTGCATAGCTTTGTTCGCCGCTATCGCCGTCGGCATAGAAAACGGCGAGGTCATGCATGGCTTTTACATTGCCGCCTTGGGCGGCTCGCTCTGTCCAGGCACGGGCCTGGGTGAGGTCGCGCGGCAGGCCAAGGCCTTTTTCAAACAGTTTCGCATAGCGATACTGGGCTGTGGGCTGGCCTTGTTTGGCGGCATAGCCGATGAACTCAGCGCCTTTGATATAGTCTTCCTTGGCCAGGCGTTCTTCGCCAAAGGTCAGCTCGGCAATGGGGTCACCCAGGAGCGCGGCTTTGTTCAACGCAATCGGCTCTGGCACCAGCGGTAGAGCTGCAACGGGTGCTGGCGCCGGTTGGACGGCGGCCAGGCGGGTTGTTTCTGGCTCAGATGCGGCGGGCGCTGCACCGGCCAGCACCGCAGGCGCGGTCACAGGCGCTTCGGCGCGCGGTGCCGCGCTGCCCTGTTCTTCCTCGAAGAGGTCAGAATCAATGTCGGCGCCGGCATCATAGCTCACACCCTGGAGGCTGGCTTCTGTGGTCGCGCTGGCGGTGTCTTGCGTATCCGGGGAGCTCGGCTGGGCGAAATTCGGATCAGCGGTCGGTTGTTTGCCGCGCAGCGAGATATAGGCGCCGGCGCCGGCTGCCGAGATGGCCAACACCGATGCGGCCATCAGGATGGGTAGCTTGCTGGAGGATTTCTTCTTTACCGCTTGCGGATCGGGTTTTGGCGCCGGCGGGATGCGCCTTGCGCGGCGCACGGGCCTGTCAGTTTCAGTCTCTGCCGCCGCGATGGCAGCTTCACGTGCGCGGCTCAAATAGTCACGCGTTTGTGCGTCACCTGCTTCAGGGTTCGCATCCGGATTGGTCTCGGCCTGCGGTTCAGCCGGCTCTGCCTTGGTTTCGACGGGCGCTTCAGCTGTTTGGGGGGCGTCGGTGACAAACACGGTGGCGCCGAACGGATCATCGATTGTCTCGTCCTGCGCGGCTTGTACAGCGGGCTCATCCGCGAAGATATCGTTCTCACGTGTTTCGTGGCGTGCATCGTCCCAATCGCTCAAGGCGGCGAGCGGGTCATCGCTTGCTGTCTCAATGCCGGAGCCGGCTGAGGCGGTATAATTGTCGTCAGCCTCGGCTGATGGCTTGGCACCATTGGACCAGTTTTCAAAGCCTGTTTCAAAGACCTCGTCCTGTTCGGCCGTGGCAGCGGCGGGATCACCGGCCGGCAGGCCGGCAACGAAATCCACATCTGATGGCGCTTCAGCTTCCTCGATTTTGAGCTCGCGCCTTGGCGCTGGCGCGGGCTCTGGCGGCAGATCAATGGGCTTTGGTTGCTCGGGCCGCATCACCGGCATGGGCGGCAGCGTTTTGGCGCGTGTGTTGACACCTGGCGGGGCACTAAAGCCTTCAACATCTTCCAGCCGGGACGCGAGTGAAGCGATCGCCTTTTGCACTGGCGAGACGACCGAGGCCGTTTTGTGCTGCATTTCAGTCAGGCGTTCGGAAACATTTGAAAGCGCCTTTGACAGGCGCGCATCCTGACGCTTGTTGGCCGCGTCGAGCCGGGCGCCAAACTCCTGGAATTGCGCGTCCTGTTTGGCCTGCAACCGGCCGACGGCGCCGGCCACTTGTTCGCCAACCTGGCTGATCGCTTCGGCGCTGCGCTCTTCGCTGTCACTGACACGCTGATCGACGCGGTCGGCCAGTTCCGTCATTTGTTCGCCAAGCCGTTCAGCAACATGATCGTCGCGGTCTTCCATAGCCGTCAGCCGATCATCGACATTGGAAGATAGCTCGGTGACTTGCGCGGAGATTTCCTCAAGCGCTGCGTTTGAGTGTGCTTCGCCTTTGTCCAGCCGCTCCTTGAGGTGATCAACTGTCGTCTCAAGACGGCCCATCAGTTCCGGATTGGCACCAGCGGCCGCGCGTTCGATCTCATTGGCGAGTTGGGTGCGCGCCTGTTCTACCGATGCGCGCAGGGAGGCTGCCATGCCTTCAAACTGCTCTTGAAATTGCCGGCGCAAAGCTTCGGCGCGCTCCGGGCTTGAATGGCTCGCGACCACTTCAAGGCGTTTGTCGAGGTTTTCAAATGTCTGCTCAAGGCCGGTCAGCGCGGCATCTGTTGTTGATTCGGCGCGGTTCAGCCTTTCCTGGACCCGCAGCAAAGTGCCTTCCATTGACTGGATGGCACCGGAGACATCGTCTTCCACCCCATTCATCCGCACATCGATTTCATCGACCTTTGCAAGCTTCGTGGCGACAGTTGATTCGACGGCGGTAAAGCGTTCCGAGAGATGACGCGATGTGCCTTCGGCGCGAAGCTCGGCCTGTTCAACTGCTTTCTCGACGCGTTTGGCGGTTTCTGACAGAGTCGTCTCGACGCGCACTTCCATGTCCTCAACGCGCTCGCCGAGATCACCGAAACCCGCTTCGACCCGGCCCTTTATGGCCAGGGCCTCTTCCTGTTGCAGGCTGTTTTCTTCGTGAACATGCGCGGCGAGTTTCCCCAGCGCCTGTTCCAGGGCCTTCATGGCTTCCAGATTTTGGCGGGCGGTGTCGTCCTGGTCGAGCTGTTCGACTTTGGCGTGAAGCGCTTCATGGGTTTCGCGCAGCTCATCGACCATACGCTCGACGTCAGCGGCAATGGCTGCGGACGTATTCTCACTGTTGTCGAGGCGTGCCAGTAGGCCCAGCACCGACTGGTCAATACCGGTAATGGCGAGCGTTGAGCGCGCTTCAACCGCTTCAATGCGGCGAGCGAGACTGTCGATTGGCGTCGGATCGGGTTCAGGGTTGCGCGCGGCAAAGGGGTCAAAGCGCTCGCCCATATCGCGCGGCCCCGCCTCGCTATGGCTGTCGAGCAGCAGATCATTGATATAGTCGCCAAGCGTCACGCCTTTTTCGCGCGCCGCTTCTTTTGCCGCCGCTCGCGCGCGATCATCTATGCCTTTAACGCTCCAGGACCCGTAACTGCTCATCGCCCGGCACTCCAATTTGGCCCAATGCGACACGCACATCGGGCATGAATTAACCATCTCTGACTAATGCATGAGGGCGCTCGCCTTAATTCCCGGTTAAAATGGTAAATAAGTTCGTCAAATTTGGTAATAAACGCATCTGGGCCGTCCGCTTCCCGATTATGTTGACGTTCGCGTTAAGGTAAGCTATGAGTCGGCTATGCCAGATTCATCTTCTTCTTCCATATCGATTGCCGAGAATCGCGGTTACTCGATATCCGAGCTTGCGCGTGAGTTTGGGATCACCCCACGTGCGTTGAGATTTTACGAAGACAAAGACATGCTTCATCCGGCGCGGGACGGGATGACCCGCGTGTATTCCCATCGTGACCGGGTGCGCGTGTCAATTATTGTGCGGCTGAAGCGCCTGGGCCTGCCATTGGCCGACATTCGCGACATCCTCGACCTTTACGGGGTGGACGAAGGCAATCGCGCCCAAACGCGCATGCTTCTGGTAAAATTCCAGAAACAGGTCAGTGAGCTGGAGGCCCAGCGCGAAGATATCGAACTGGCCCTTCAACAATTGCATGCCGGTATCGTTCATCTCGAAGATGCGCTGTCTCGTTCAGGGCCAGCCGAAAGTGATGTTGAGAATGTGCGTGCCTATGACGCTGTTGCGCGTCGCCAGCTTGATGATGCTTGAATAAACCCTTCGGGACGAAGCCAGGTCGCCTTTGCGCGGCCTGGCTTTTTCTTATGACCCTTTTGACCAACAAGGAGAGCAATAATGCCTCGTTATGATGCCCCCGTACGTGACATGCAGTTTCTTCTGCACGACGTTCTGTCGCTACAAAACTATTCCAACCTGCCCGGTTTTGGCGAAGCGACCCCTGATCTGATTGATGCCGTGCTCGAGGAGTCCGGCAAGTTCACCAAGGACGTTCTGTTCCCGCTGAACAAGGTTGGCGACGAGCAGGGATGTGTGCGCAATGCCGACGCGAGCGTGAAAACACCTGATGGTTTCCCTGAGGCCTACAATCAGTTTGTTGAAAATGGCTGGCCGCTTTTGAACAAGGCGCCGGAAATGGGCGGGCAGGGCCTGCCTTATGTTCTGGGCATGGCCACCTCGGAAATGGTGTCTTCGGCCAATATGGCGTTTGGCATGTATCCTGGTTTGACATCGGGTGCCTTTGAGGCGCTGATGGCGGGCGGATCTGACGAACAGAAGGCGATGTACGGCCCGAAGATGGCGTCTGGCGAATGGGCCGGCACCATGAACCTGACCGAGCCGCAGTGCGGCACCGATCTCGGCCTGATCAAGACGAAGGCTGTGCCTCAGCCAGACGGCTCTTACAAATTGTCGGGTCAGAAAATCTGGATTTCAGGCGGCGAGCAGGATCTGACAGAAAATGTCATCCACCTTGTGCTGGCGCGCATTGAAGGCGCGCCGGAAGGCATCAAAGGGATCTCTTTGTTTGTTGTGCCGAAATTCATCGTCAATGAAGATGGATCGCTTGGTGAACGTAACGGCGCGAGCTGTGGCGGCCTCGAAGAGAAGATGGGCATCCATGGCAATGCGACTTGCGTGATGAATTATGATGACGCGACGGGCTGGCTTGTCGGCGAAGAGCATAAAGGCATGCGCACTATGTTCGTTATGATGAATGAGGCGCGTCTGGGTGTGGGCCTGCAGGGCCTCAGCCAAGCTGAAATTGCCTATCAGAATGCCGTCGATTTCGCCAATGACCGGCTGCAAATGCGCTCTTTGAGCGGACCAGTGGCGCCTGAAAAGCCCGCTGACCCGATCATTGTGCACCCGGATGTGCGCCGCATGCTGATGGACCAGCGCGCCTTTATTGAGGGCGCGCGGGCCTTTGCCTACTGGACCGCTCTGTTTGGCGATCTGCACCACAAGTCGCCGGACCCGGACGTCCGTGAAAAGGCCGACGACTATATGGCGCTGATGACGCCGGTCGTAAAAGCCTTCCTGACCGATCGGGGCTATAAGATGGCCAATGAAGCGCTGCAGGTGCATGGCGGCTCTGGCTTCACCAAGGAATGGGGCCTTGAGCAGTTTGTCCGCGATTGCCGGATTACCCTGATCTATGAGGGCACGAATGGCATTCAGGCGCTTGATCTTGTCGGGCGCAAAATGGCGGCCAATGGCGGGCGTGCGATTTTCGCGTTCTTTGCCGAGCTTGATGACTTTATTGGCTCGCATGAAGGTGATGCCGAGCTGGAGCCGTTCGTCGAGGCGCTGAAGTCAGCCAAGACGCAGCTTCAGGAAGGGACGACCTGGCTGATGGAAAATGGCATGTCGGACTTCAACAATGCCGGCGCCGCATCGACCGACTATCTTCAACTGTTTGGCCTGACAGCCCTGACTTATATGTGGGCGCTTATGGCGAAAGTGTCGATTGAGAAACGCGGCGATGACCCGTTCTACGACGACAAGATCACGACCGGGAAATATTATATCTCCCGCGTATTGCCAGAAGCAGCCTCGCATCTTGCGAAGCTGAAAACAGGCGCGGAGCCCGTGATGTCGCTTGCCGCAGACCGGTTCTAGGAGATCAATATGACTAACCCGCTGGTCAGAAATGAGCGACGCAAGCTGCAAGGAAATTTCTTCAACGCTTTGGCGATTGGCGCTATGGTTGGGGGCGGTATTCAGAACTTTTCTGACGGAAACCTGCTGGCGCTCATTGGGTTTGCGCTTGCCGGGCTTATTTTTCATCAATTCGTGCTCCATGCCCTGCGTGGCATGGAGGAAGACAACGGTGGAGGTGCATAGTGTTTGAGGATGTTTTGAGGTTTCTCGCATTTGCGGCTGTCGTTGCGGTTGTTGCCGGTTATCTCGGCGATCGAAGCACAAAAAAATAAACAGGAGATCGAACACATGACGGACGCTTATATTTACGACGCCGTGCGAACGCCGCGCGGCAAGGGCAAGGCTTCAGGCGCTTTGCACGAGATTACAGCGCTCAGCCTCGCCACACAGGTTCTTGAGAACCTGCGCGATCGCACCGAGATCGACACTGGTGATGTTGACGATGTTGTTCTCGGCTGTGTGTCACCCGTGGGTGAGCAGGGTGGTGACATTGCGCGTATCGCCGTGCTGAACGCCGACTATGCCCAGGAAACAGCGGGTGTTCAGATCAACCGCTTCTGTGCCTCGGGCCTTGAAGCCAGCAACATGGCAGCCGCAAAAGTGATCAGCGGCGAGGCCGACTTTGCCATTGGCGGCGGTGTGGAAGCCATGTCCCGCGTGCCGATGGGATCAGACAGCGGCGCTTGGGCGACAGATCCAACCATTGCCACCAAGTCTTATTTCACCCCTCAGGGCATTGGCGCGGACACGATCGCCACGAAATGGGGCTTCTCTCGCGATGATGTCGACGCTTATGCCGTTGAAAGCCAGAAGCGCGCGGCGCGGGCCTGGGACGAGGGCCGGTTTGCCGGCTCTGTGATCCCGGTCAAAGACCAGATGGGCGGCACGCAGCTCGACCATGACGAGCATATGCGCCCGGATGCGACCATGCAGTCACTGGCTGCGCTCAACCCGTCCTTCGCAGGGCTCGGCGCCATGGGATATGATGAGGTGATCAAGCAGCGCTATCCGGAACTGGAAAGCATCAATCATGTTCACCATGCCGGCAACTCGTCCGGCATTGTCGATGGCGCGGCTGGTGTGCTGTTCGGCAATAAGGAGATGGGCGAGAAATATGGCCTGAAGCCGCGCGCGCGGATCAAGCAAATGGCGTCCATCGGTTCAGAGCCCGGCATCATGCTGACAGGCCCCAGCCTTGTGACAGAAAAAGCCCTGCGCAAAGCGGGTATGGAAGTTGGCGATATTGATCTTTATGAGCTGAACGAGGCCTTTGCCTCTGTGGTTCTGCGGATGATGCAGGCGCTCGACATTCCACACGACAAAATGAACGTGAATGGTGGCGCGATCGCGATGGGCCATCCACTGGGTGCGACCGGCGCGATGATCCTTGGCACACTGCTGGATGAGCTTGAGCGGACCGATAAGGAAACCGGTCTGGTGACACTTTGCGTCGGTGCCGGCATGGGCACCGCGACCATTATCGAACGCGTATAATCGGAAGACAAAACATGAAACTCGAAACATTTAAGTGGGACGTCGATGCCGACGGCATCGCGCACGCCATATTTGACGTGCCCGGGCGCAGCATGAACACGCTAACCGCGCAAGCGGTGGCCGACATTATCGCCTTTACCGCAGAAGTCGCCAGCAATGACGCGATTAATGGCCTGGTGCTGTCGTCAGGCAAAGATAGCGGGTTCTGCGCCGGCGCAGACCTTGGCGAGATGAATGAAAATGCCGGCGGCGGGCAGAGCAGTGATCTCAGCGAAGCAGAGCTGAAGAAGAAACAGTTTGATCGCGGCTTTGCGCTCAATAAGGTTTTGCGTGACCTGGAAACCTGCGGCAAGCCGGTTGCAGTCGCCCTGAATGGCCTTGCCCTTGGCGGCGGGTTTGAGATTGCCCTGGCGTGCCATTACCGGGTCGCGGCCAATGACAATCCAAAGTTTCAGCTTGGTCTGCCGGAAGCGAAGATCGGGCTTCTGCCGGGCGCAGGTGGAACACAGCGGCTGCCACGCCTGATCGGCGCGCAGGAGGCGCTGCCGATGATTTTGCAGGGCCTGTCCATGAAGGCAGAAAAGGCCAAGGAACTCGGCGTCGTGCACGCGCTGGTGCCGGCCGCAGAGACCGTCGCGAACGCCAAAGCCTGGGTGAAAGCCAATCCGGATGCCAAGGCGCCTTGGGACGAGAAAGGCTTCAAAGTGCCCGGCGGTGTAGTGCACAAAGCCCCCGGTGCCAGCCAGGTCGCCATTATGGGCAATGCCATGATCATGGCCCAGACCTATGGCAATTATCCCGCGCAAAAGAACATTCTCTCTTGCGTCTATGAGGGCCTGCAAGTGCCGATCGATGCCGCGCTTCGCATTGAGACACGCTATTTCATCAACACGCAGCAGCGCCCTGAAGCCAAAGCGATGATCCGTTCGCTCTTCCTCTCGACGCAGGCGCTGTCGAAAGGCGGCAACCGACCGCAAGGCTTCCCAACTTACGCGCTGAACAAGGTTGCTGTGATTGGCGCCGGCCTGATGGGCGCCGGGATTGCTTATGAGCAGGCGCGCGCCGGTATTGAAACCGTGCTGGTCGATATCTCAGTTGAGAATGCCGAGAAGGGCAAAGACTATTCGCGCAAGCTGGTTGAGAAGGCCATTTCGCGCGGAAAGATGACCAAGGAAAAAGGTGAGGCGCTGCTGGCGCGGATCCACCCGACGGACAATTACGACGATTTCAAAGGCGCCGACCTTGTTGTTGAAGCGGTGTTCGAAAATCCTGAGCTGAAAGCCAAAATCACCAAGATGGCTGAAGCGCAGCTGTCGGACACGGCGGTCATGGGCTCAAACACATCGACCCTGCCGATTACGGATCTGGCAGAGGCCTCGGTGCGCCCTGAGAACTTTATCGGTATCCACTTCTTCTCGCCTGTTGAGCGCATGGGACTGGTTGAGATTATCATGGGCGAGAAAACCAGCGATGAAACACTCGCCAAGTCGATCGACTATGTTCTGAAGATCCGCAAGACACCGATTGTCGTCAATGATTCTCGCGGGTTCTACACCTCGCGCTGTTTCGGCACCTATACGCAGGAAGGCCTGACCATGCTGGCCGAAGGCATCAAGCCGGCGATTATCGAAAATGTCGGGCGCCAGTCCGGCATGCCGATGGGGCCGTTGGAAGTGTCTGACTCCGTTGGCCTCGACACCGCCTTGAAGGTCGGGCGCCAAATGGCAGCGGCGACCGGCGCGGACTATGATGGCAACGAGCTTGGTCAGATGATGGCCTGGCTGGTTGAGGATAAAGGCCGCGTTGGCCGGAAAGCCGGTAAGGGCTTTTATGACTATAATGAAAAGGGCAAGCCCGCGCGCTTGTGGCCCGACCTGAACAGCCAGATCGACGTCACAGTCGACGAGTGCCCGCCCGAGCTGAAGCGTGAGCTGACCAATCGCTTGCTGGTGCGTCAGGCGGTGGAAGTGGCCCGCTGTTTCGAAGAGGGTGTGATCACCGATGCGCGTGACGGCGATATCGGCTCGATCCTGGCCTGGGGCTTTGCGCCCTATACAGGCGGTTGCTGTTCCTATGTGGATCTCTTCTGGGGCATCAAGGAGTTTGTCGCCGAGGCTGAACGTCTGGCTGAGGCCTATGGGGAACGGTTTGCGCCGGGCGCCATGCTCAAGGATATGGCGGCGAAAGGCGAGGGTTTCTACGATCGCTTCCCGCCAGCCGGCGAGGTTCAAAAAGCCGCGGCATAGGCGCGTCTCTTCTAGCAGACGCCCCAAACATGAAGAAGGCCGGAGCCCAAAACAGGTGCCCCGACCTTCCCATGCTTTGACGCTGCCAAACAGGCAGCCCTAAAAAAGGTTATCCTTCGACCACGGGAGTCAGCAGGATCTCGACCCGGCGATTGGCCTCTCGGCCAGCCTCCGTTTCATTTGAGGCAATCGGCTGGCGCTCGCCAACGCCAAACGAGCTGACGCGAACAGGCTGAATGCCTTGGGCAACCAGATAGTTGCTGACGGAACTTGCGCGCTGTTCAGATAGCGTCTGGTTATAGTCGGCCGGGCCGTCAGCGCTTGCATGACCAACGATATCGACAGCGGTCGACGGGTAATCGAGCAGCGTCGTCGCGACCTCAGCCAGCGTTGATTGGAGGTTGGGCTTGATCGCCGCGCTATTCACATCAAAGGTAATGTCCGACGGCATATTCAGCGCGATCTGGTCGCCTTCACGGGTGACGCCGATGCCGGTGCCTTGTGTTTGCTTGCGCAGCGCTTCTTCCTGCTTGGTCATGTAATCGCCTACTGCCGCGCCAGCAATGGCGCCAACCACGGCGCCAATGGCCGCGTTACGTGTGTCGTTACCGCCCGCCAGGACGCCGACGCCTGCACCGATCACCGCGCCGCCAGCCGCGGTGCCAAGTGTGCGGTTGGACACATTCTGGCAGGCTGCGGTCAAGCAAAGCGCGCTGACAATCGCAATCGTTGTTTTCATCGTTTTCCCCTTTAGCCGAGTTGGGAGTTGGACCCGATCTCACCGACCAGATCAATTGAACATCGCGTAACAAATGTGATTTGATCGTAGCCGTCAGGCGCCGATTCGGCCACTGTTGATTGGCCGGGATTGCGATGCTGGGCGCCGGATTACCGCATGCAATCTGAATGGTAGGCAACAGAACCAGGCGCAAATGCCCTGTTTTTGCCCTGTTTTTGTATCGGATGGATCGCTATCTAACGGCCAAGACACTTGGAGTGTGACATGCCGACTTTAACCGCATTGGCGACAATCTTTATGCTCAGCGCCTATCTGCCCGCAACACTGCAGGCGGTGCCTGATGTGCTCTCGGGCATAGAAGAAGCTGGCGAGCCTGCGACACCGGTTGATCTGCCGGCCGCTGAGGTCGAGACAGCCGCGCCGGACGTCGTGGTGTCGCCGCCAGCCGTTCTGGATGCGCCCCTTCAGGTAACGCCGGTGGCACCTGAGGAGATGATGCCCGATGCGGCAGCGTCGGCGCCGCCGCCTGCCGCGCCAGCGATCAGCCCGGAAGAACAGGCGGCGAATGAAGCGCGTCTACTGGAGAAGGCCGCAGCGGCTCTGGCCAATGCCGAGACAGCGCGCGGCCGCTTTGAGCAGTTCAACCCGGACGGGTCTTTCATGACGGGCACATTTGCCCTGCGCCGACCAGGAAAGATGCGCTTTGACTATGATGATCCGGTGCCGGTCATCGTGGTTTCGGATGGTATCAACGTCACTCAGGCCGACACTGAACTGCCCGAATACAATACCGTGCCGCTTGGCGCGACGCCGCTTGGCATCTTGCTCGATGATCAGCTCAGCTTTGACGATGATGACATTGAGGTGATCAATGTCAGCGAGGACCTTGGAATTGTCACGGTGACGGTGCGCGATGCCACTGGCGAGCTCGATGGCGAGCTGACCCTCCTGTTCAAGGGCGACGCGTATGACTTTATCGGCTGGATTGCCACAGATTCCGAGCTTCAAACCACCCAAGTGTCGCTGCAAGGCGTTGAAACCAATGTGTCTTTGAGCGCACGCCTGTTTCGTCTGGACGATCCACGCGATGAGGAAGACGAGCGCTAACGCGGTTTTGATGCTTTAGGGCAACAAGAGGGTCGACCAAACATAGCTTACGGCGCTAAGACGAGCAAATAATAGCATTGTTCGCGTTGGAGGCGCTTTTTATGACAGAAACAGGCACGGTCCATCCCGTCCCCGCCGCATTCGCTGGCCAAGCCAATCTGACGCCCGAGCGCTATCAGGCCTTGTATCAGGCCTCGATCATGGATCCGGTTTCATTCTGGCGCAAGCAGGGGCGCCGCCTCGACTGGATGCAGCCTTACACGCAGATCCGTGATGTCTCCTGGGATAAAGACGATCTGTATGTTCGCTGGTTCAGCGACGGCGTGCTGAACGTGTCGGCCAACTGCATTGACCGCCATCTTGAAACGCGCGGCGACAAGCCGGCCCTGATCTGGGAAGGCGATGAGCCCGGCGACACCCACACGCTGACCTATCGCCAGCTGCATGGCGCGGTCTGTCGATTTGCCAATGTGCTCAAGAAGCTCGGTGTCAAGAAGGGCGACCGGGTGACAATCTATATGCCGATGATCCTGGAGGCGGCTTATGCGATGCTGGCCTGCGCGCGGATTGGCGCGGTTCATTCGGTTGTGTTTGGCGGCTTTTCGCCCGAAGCGCTGGCTGGCCGTATCACAGATTGTGAGTCGACCTTTATCATTACAGCCGATGAGGGTGTGCGCGGCGGACGAAAAGTGCCGCTAAAGGTGAATGCCGATCAGGCCGCGGATCTGGCAGGTGGCATGGTGGAGTCCATGCTGGTGGTCAAACGAACCGGCGCGGCGGTGAGTATGACGCCAGGCCGTGACCATTGGCTGCATGAGGCGGCCGACGGTGTGTCGGATGATTGTCCACCGGAGCCTATGAACGCTGAGGATCCGCTCTTCATTCTCTATACGTCGGGGTCGACGGGCAAGCCAAAGGGTGTGCTGCACACAACGGGCGGCTATCTCGTCTGGGCGTCGATGACGCACGAATATGTGTTTGATATGAAAGAAGAAGATGTGTTCTGGTGCACCGCGGATGTCGGCTGGGTGACCGGGCACAGCTACATTGTCTACGGTCCACTGGCGAATGGCGCGACCAGCCTGATGTTTGAGGGCGTGCCGACCTATCCCGATGCAAGCCGTTTCTGGCAGGTCTGCGATGATCACAAGGTCAGCGTGTTCTACACCGCGCCGACGGCGATCCGCGCGCTGATGCGCGAAGGCGTTGGCCCGGTCGAAGCAACCGACCGTTCCAGCCTGCGCTTGCTGGGCACGGTCGGTGAGCCGATCAATCCAGAGGCCTGGGACTGGTACTTTCACACGGTTGGTGAAGGGCGCTGCCCGATTGTCGACACCTGGTGGCAGACCGAAACCGGCGGGGTGATGATTGTGCCCTTGCCCGGCGCGACGCCGATGAAGCCAGGCGCGGGCAGCCATCCTTTCTTTGGCATCGAGCCTGCCCTGGTTGATAGTGAGGGCCAGGAACTCACCGGCGCCGCGGAGGGCAATCTGATCATCAAAAGCTCGTGGCCCGGTCAGATGCGCACCGTTTATGGCGACCATCATCGCTTTATCGATACCTATTTCAGCGCCTATCCCAGCAACTATTTTACCGGCGATGGCTGCCGGCGCGACGCCGATGGCTATTACTGGATTACCGGCCGGGTGGATGATGTGATCAATGTGTCCGGCCACCGCATGGGCACCGCAGAGGTTGAGAGCGCGCTGGTTAGCCATGACGCGGTGGCCGAGGCGGCCGTTGTCGGCTATCCGCACGACATCAAGGGGCAGGGCATCTATGCCTATGTCACCGTCATCGCGGGGGCAGAGCCAAGCGATGAGCTGAAATCGGCGCTGGTTCAACATGTGCGCACGGAGATTGGCCCGATTGCCTCGCCAGATCTTATTCAGTTCTCACCCGGTCTGCCGAAGACGCGCTCGGGGAAAATCATGCGGCGTATTCTGCGCAAGATTGCTGAAAACAGTTTTGACAGTCTTGGCGATACCTCAACCCTGGCAGAGCCAGGCGTGGTCGACGAGCTGATCGAGAACCGCGAAAACCGCTAGCCATACCTTTTGACGCGGGCGCGTATCGCGTGGTCAGGGATTTACTTCTGATGACGGCGCTCCATCATGATACACTGGCGCGGAACGACAGGATTGCATGATGGCAGATGGCATTGATGGTAAACTGAATCCGGACGATTGGGGCGTGATGGAGACGATCACGACGCCGGACGAGTATATTGAAAGCCTGCGCGGGCGCGGCCTGCGTGTCTTCCTGATGGGCGAAGAGCTTGACGAACCCATTGATCATCCGATGGTCCGCCCGTCGGTCAACGCGATGGCCGAGACGTATCAGCTCGCGCTTGATGATGAGAGGGCCGCGACGGTCCAATCGCCGCTGGCCGAAACGCGTATCAATCGTTTCCTGCATATTGCAGGTTCTGCCGAAGATCTTGTCGACAAGGCGCGGATGCAGCACGCGCTGGGCCAGCGCACGGGCACCTGTTTTCAGCGCTGTGTCGGCCTTGATGCGATCAACGCACTGCACTCTGTAACGTTTGAGATCGATGAGGCGCACGGCACTGATTATCATTCGCGCTTTCTGGATTTTGTAAAAGAAGTCCAGGTGCGCAATCAGGTCATTGGCGGGGCGATGACAGATGCCAAGGGCGATCGCGCCAAGGCGCCGCACGAGCAGGCCGACCCCGACCTCTATCTTCATGTCACGCGCCGGGATGACAAAGGCGTCTATGTCACCGGCGCGAAGCTCCATCAGACCGGCAGTATCAATTCACACTGGATTATTGTGATGCCGACGCTGCGGCTTGGCCCGAATGACAAGGACTATGCCATTGTCGGCGCGATCCCGGCGCACGCCAAAGGCATTACCTATATTTATGGTCGCCAGGCGAGCGACACGCGCTGTCTTGAGCCCGGCACCATTGATCAGGGCAATGCAACCTATGGCGGTCAGGAATCCACGATCATATTTGAAGACGTCTTCATTCCATGGGAACGCGTTTTTATGAATGGCGAGCATGAATTTGCCGCCATGCTGGTTGAGCGGTTCACCACCTATCACAGGTGTTCCTATGTCTGTAAGTCGGGCGTTGGCGATGTGTTGATTGGCGCAGCGGCTGAAGCTGCCGAGTTGAATGGCGCCGAAAAGGCCTCTCACATCAAGGACAAGCTGGTGGAGATGGTTCATCTCAATGAGACGATCCGTTCCGGCGCGCTTGCCTCGGCGCATGAGGCCAAGCCGCTTAAGTCCGGTGTCTATCTAAATGATGATATGCTGGCCAATGTCTGCAAACAGAATGTGACGCGGTTTCCCTATGAGATTGCGCGTCTGGCCCAGGATATTGCCGGCGGCTTGATGGTGACCATGCCGTCCGAGCAGGACCTCAATCACGAAGACATCGGTCCGCTGGTGCGCAAATATCTGATTGGGCGCCAGAACCGTCCGATGGAAGATCGGATGCGCATCTTGCGCCTGATCGAGAATATGACGCTGGGCCGCAACGCGGTCGGCTATCTCACCGAATCCATGCATGGCGCGGGCTCGCCGCAGGCACAGCGCATCCAGATCGCGCGCGGTGCCAAGCTGGATGAGAAGAAAGCCGCCGCAAGGAAACTCGCCGGCATCGATCCGGATATTGGCTAGCGCTTAACCGATGGCCTCAATGTCTGTTGCAATATAGCCGGCCAGTGTCCGCAGGCCCATTGAGACCGCTTTCATATAGCCGGCATAGCCGCTGCCTTCGGCCGGAATACGGATCGAAAATCGCTTGATCATCGTTGTTGGATCATCCTCGCCCAACACGATGAGATATTGGCCCTGCATATCGGCCGCCCCATTCGCGCCGCGCAGGAAGCGATTGAAAGTCACGCGGACCTGAAGCTCTGGCTCGACCTCACGCGGATAGGGACGGATCACGACGGCGCTTCCGGTTGTCGCCTCCAGCGACTGGCTGAGCGCTACGGAGATCGCTTCGGCGGGCGGCGAGGCCCAGCGATGGTCGTCATCCTCGCGGATCATATTGTCGCTGGACAGGTTGGTGATCTGCACGTTGCGCGCATAGGCCGGCAGGGTGATCTCTGAAAAGCCAATGCGCCGGTTATTCAGGGCCTGCTGACTGGGCGCGATGCTCTGATCCAGGAAATAGAGTTTGGGCTCCGGAGAGGAGGCACAGCCTGCGAGCATCAGTGACAGACCCGTTATCAGAGCAAAATGAGTTTGTTTCATTGTCCTATCGTCCCGTGATGAGCGCATTTGGTTTCTCTTCAAGACGCGCCGCCAGACCTGAAAGCGAGCGCGATGCATCACGCAGATCCTTCACCGCGCCGGACAGGTCGACATAAAGATCAGAGTCGGGCGACAGACCCGCCAGGGTCAGCTCTCCGGCTTCAGCGATCAGCGTCAGGTTACGCACCAGCTCGGGCAGGTCGGCACTTGCCTGATCGAGGTTACTTGCCACCACGCCGAGGCTGACCAGAGCGTCATTCAACTCGGCAGGCAGCTCCTGCATATCTGGATCAGACACCAGCGCATTGGTATTGTTGAGCAGCGTGACGCCTGCGCCGACAAGCTGGTCAAGCGGAAGCTCTGACAGGTTCTGAACGATCTCTTCGACATTCTGGGTCAGCGCATCAAGCCCGGACGGCATTGAGGGCAGCGTCGGGAAAGGCTGGGTCGAAAAGTCGATCTGCGCGCCATCATCGCTCGCCTCGTCGACGAAGCGCACAAGCTTGCGCCCGGCGAGAATATTGCCGGTGGCAAGCTGGGCGCGCATGCCGGATTTTACCCAGGCATCAAATCCGATCCGCGCCTGTTCCTGGGTGGCATCATCAAGGCCAACGCGCGATGGCTGGATGGCGACCACAACATAAACCTCAATCTGGCCGGCCGTTGCTTCGTCTTCGAGGTCGGGCAGCTCAAGCCGGATCGCATTGACCGTTCCGATACGAATACCTTGCCACTCAACCGGCGCGCCCTGTTCGAGGCCCTGAATGGAATCGTCAAAGCGGATCATGAATAGGACATCGCTGCTCGTGTCAGCCTCAAACTGACTTTCAACGGCGGCCTCTCGATTTCGGTGGATTTTGAAGACTTTGTCGTCTGACAGGGGCTGGTCGCCAAGATCAAGGGCGATGCGATCAAAGGCGACGCCGCCGCTCAGCACCGATTCCAAGGAGCCGAAATTGAACGTTAACCCGTCTGTGCCGGCCTCCACTGCAACACCAGACTGGTTCCAGAAACTTGTCGCATCGCTGAGCAACTGATCATAGGGTGCCTCAACAAAGGCTTGGTACTTCACCGAGCGGAAGTCCTCGGCGAGCTGCTTTGTTTCAACACGGCCGACTTTGATGCCGCGATAAAAGACCGGCGAGCCGACACTGATGCTGCCAGCTGTCGGTGTTTCCAATGAGACGCGCTGGCCTTCCACGCCGGGCGGGGTGAGCGGTGGATTGTCAAGTCCGTCAAACTCTCGTTTGGGTGTGGTCGGTTTGGACGACCAGTCAACCTCGATATAGGACCCTGACAGGATCGTACTGAGGCCGGATATATCCCCGCCGGTGACATTGGCGGAGACAATCCAGAAGTCGGTTGTATTCCCGAGATAAGGTTCGATTTCCTTGTCCAGACGGGCAGAAACGATGACGCCGTTCAAATCCTCTGACAGGCGCACATCTTCGACGATGCCAACCACCACGTCCTTGTGTTTGATCTCTGTCTTGTCGGCCTTTACCCCGGCCGCCTTGCTGAAATAGATCTCCACCAGTGGGCCTTGCGAGGAAATCGATTGCCAGGCGACAGCACCGCCAATTAGTGCGGCCAGAATGGGTACGATCCAGACGATGGATATCCCGCCACTGCCCCGGGTTTGGCGTTCCGGCTCTGCGATATCATGATCAGACATTGGCAGGCTCCGTTTGGCGTGGCTGTTTGTCCCAGATCAGGCGTGGGTCAAGGCTCATGGCCGAGAACATGGTGAAAATCACTGACATGGCGAAGGCATCGACGCCCGGCCCAGGGATGATTGACATCAATCCACCAACCTGGATGAGCGCGGCCAGGGCGGCGACGACAAAGACGTCAATCATCGACCAGCGTCCGATGAACTCAACGGCTTCATGGGCAAAGTGGCGCTTGTGATCATCGAGGTTCCAATTGAACTGGATCGACAAGGCGAGCCAGGCGATGACGATGAATTTCGAAACTGGCACTAGAATGCTGGCGATGAAAATCACAGCGGCAATCGCGTAGCTCTTGTGATGGATCAGCGCAATGACACCGCCCATGATCGTTGAGGCACTGTCGCCCGATACCGTCTGGGTGATCATGATCGGCATTAAATTTCCTGGGATGTAGGCAATAATGCCCGCCAAAAGAAACGCCCAGACAAGCTGCAGGCTACGCGGATTGCGAATCTGTGTTGGCGTGCCGCAAACGACGCATCTCTCGCCCGGCTTGTCTGTCAAACTACCGCACGTGCGGCACAGAGCGAAGCCTTTGTCCCGCGCTGTCGTCATGCTGTGCCTCTTATGTCTTGCCAGATTGTGTCGCGGCAGACCGCCGAGGCGCCCATGGCCAGCAAGATGATCAATCCCGACATCGCCCAGAAGGCCGGGCCGACCGTAATGGTGGCGAGCTTGCCGACTTTGACCAGCGAGACGATCACGCCGATCATGAAAATCTCCGCCATGGTCCAGGGCTCAAGCGTCTGGGCCGTGCGAAAGAAGAAGGCGTGCATCGGGCCGGTTTGTCCGCGTCCATGCACCACCATCCCGAGCATCAACAAGAGCAGGATCCGGGTGAGCGGAAACAGCAGGATCAGGCAGGCGCAGATGGCCGCCAGGGTGGGCATGTCATTGACCCAGAGAATATTCACCGCATCGATGACGGAGATTTCGTTCGATAGGCCGGATCGCTCCATCTTCATGAACGGGAATGAGATGGCCACGACATATAGGATGACGCTGGCCAGCATCAGCGCAATCGTGCGTTCGGCGCTGCGTCTTTTATTGGTCAGGATGGTTGTGCCGCAGCGTCCGCATTTGGCGTGTTCGCCTTCGCCGAGCTGCGGGCGCAGCCAGAGCTCGTCGCAGGACGGGCATGCAATATAGCGAAGGTTCAGAGCCTCTATGGCGGCTTGACGCTCTAATTTAGCGGCCGCTTTCATGATAGATTGTGCTCTGGTTGTTTACACATCTCAGCCTCGCACGTTACACGAACGGCTTCGATATGAACGCGGACATGACATTGAGTCATGTCAGAAGCTCAACACCGAAACCGACCATCCCGAATATTTCACCAAAGCCCGGTCTATAAAGACGCTACGCAAGCAGAACTCTATGTCAATTGTAATCGCCAAATACGGGTCAAAAGGATGCCAAGCGACTATTTTGCGCATGCTGCGCGCGTTATTGCACAATAAGGCGTGCCAAAGTTGCGACGCTGTGGAGGGCCTTTCGAAATAAGGAATGGCGCTCTGGGGAGGATTCGAACCCCCGACCCCTTGATTCGTAGTCAAGTACTCTATCCAACTGAGCTACCAGAGCAGGCCGAGCGCGGACACATACAGGCGCAGGCAGGCCATTGCAAGCATTCTTGCTCAGTCATTTGGGCGCGCTTCAAAGACCCCGCGCGCAACCGCCCGCGCGAGCGTGCCAGCGGCCAGTTCGCCAATGCGCGCGAGCGCTACGGCATCAGGTTCACCGAGCGGTTTTTCCCCTGTGGACAGGACGAAAACAGCATCGCCATCAAACGGCGCAAAGACCGGCCGTATCGCGCGGGAGAACCCTGACAGCGCCATTTGGCCGATGCGTTTGGCCTGCGCTGCGGTCAGGGCGGCATCGGTCGCGATGCAGGCAATCGTGGTGTTCTGGCCGGGCTGCGGGTTCAGCTTGGCCGCGCCCCAATCTTCGGCGTCGGTGGTATAGTCTTGCGGCGGGCGGGCGCCGCCAAACTCGCCGCCGATTTCATAGGGCCAGGCCCAGAATGCCTCACTGCCGGGCATATAGACCGATCCAAAGCAATTAACCGCTGCAATCGCGCCGACCGTGAACCCGTCATCGGTCACGATTGAGGCTGACCCCAGCCCGCCTGGATGCGCGCCGGCCCGCGCGCCATAGCCGGCGCCGGATCGCCCGAGTATGAATTCTGTTTCGGTATTCGACAGCGCGTCACCGCCAAGCTGTGCATAGGGCGGTGTGTCGCCCCAGGTCTTGTCGCCGCCATTGGCAAGGTCATAGAGAATGGCCGCTGGTACAATGGGCGTCTTGGGCACACCGGGCAGGTCCATCAGCCCATAGCCGCGCCCCTGTGCGCCAAGTATCGCAGCGACACGATCAGCCGCACCGAGGCCATAGGCGCTGCCGCCGGACAGGACAATTGCATCGACCTGATCGACCAGTGTGTCGGCGGTGAGGAGATCGGTCTCGCGTGTGCCTGGCCCGCCGCCGGCGACGCACACCGCTGCAGTGACGGGCTGATCGGCGAGAATAACGGTTGTGCCGGTTTGCACGGTCTCATCATGCGCATTGCCAACGGTGAGGCCTGCCACATCAGTAATCAAATTGTTTTGACCCGGTTTGGACATATCCGGCCCCTTTTCAAACTGTTGTCACTGGCTCTACGGTGCATCCTCTATTTCGCCAACAGGGATGATGAATTGATGAGAAACGCAAGAGTGTGGGTCGGCGTGCTCGCGTCACTTGTCCTGGTCGGGTGTGAGCAGTTCACGGCTGTCCCCGCGCCTGCCGCAGAGCCAACTGAGACAGCCGCCTGGGACAAGGGTGCGATGGTCGCGGCGGCTGATCCAAGAGCGGTTGAGGCGGGCTTGCGCGTGCTGCGCGAAGGTGGCCACGCCGTCGATGCGGCGATCGCTGTTCACGCGGTGCTGGGCCTGGTGGAGCCGCAATCATCCGGTCTTGGCGGCGGGGCCTTTATGTTGGTCTATGAGCGCGAAAGCGGCGAGATCACAGTCTATGATGGCCGCGAAACAGCGCCGGGCGATATTGACGAGACTCTCTTTGTTGTCGGCGGCGAGGTGCTGGGCTTTGTGCCGGCCTGGCAGTCCGGTCGGGCCACAGGTGTGCCTGGCGCGGTCAAACTGTATGAGGCCGCCCACTTTGCCCATGGGCAAGCCGATTGGGCCGGGCTGTTCACCGAAGCGATTTCTCTCGCCGAGGAGGGATTTATCGTCTCGCCGCGCCTGGCGGAACTGCTCGCGAGCCCCAGACTGCGCGGGGCGACACGGCTCGATGAGCACCCTGTCAGCGCGGCTTATTTTTATCCTGGCGGTGAGCCCTTGCCGGCGGGCGCGCGGCGCGACAACCCAGACTATGCGAGCGTTTTGACGCGCATTGCCAATGAAGGGTCCGGCGCGTTCTATCTCGGTGAGGTGGCACAGGCCATTGTCGAGACGGTCGGTGAGGCGCCGCTTGCGGGCACGCTGAGTGTGCAGGATATGGCTTCCTATCAGATTGTTGAGCGCCAGCCGCTTTGCGGGGCATGGCGGACCTATCAGATCTGTTCGGCGCCGCCGCCATCATCCGGCGGGGTCGCGCAAAACATGATTGCCGGCCTTTATGACCGCTTGTTGCCCGACACGCCGGACGGCGAAGAGGCCTATTTGAAGGCGTTTGTTGATGCTCAGCGGCTGGCTTATGCCGACCGCGATCATTATGTGGCGGACGCTGACTTCGTGCCGGTGCCGGCGGCACAGCTGATCGATCCGGACTATCTCGACGTGCGGGCCGGCGACGTGTTTGCGCCGGACGCGGTACCGCAGCCCGGCGATCCGGGCGCTGTGCTGGGGCAGGGGGCGATGATTGATCTTTGGGGCCGGGATTCAACGAAGGATATGCCCGGCACGACCCATATTTCCATTGTGGACAGTGACGGTAACGCCGTGTCGATGACCGCCACGGTGGAGGCCCCGTTCGGGACCTCTCGTATGGTCAAAGGCTTCCTGCTGAACAATGAGCTGACCGATTTTGCGCTCACCCCGCGCCAGTCCGGCCAGCTGGTGGCGAACGCGCCAGCCGCCTTGAAACGCCCGCGCTCGTCCATGTCGCCGACCATGATGCTCGATGAGGCGGGTGAACTGGTCATGGTGACCGGGTCGCCGGGCGGTAACTCGATTATCGCCTATGTCGCAAAAACAATTATCGGCGTGTTCGATTGGGGCAAGACAGCGCAAGAGGCGGTCGATCTGCCGAATGTTATTGCCCGCGGCCCCAAGGTGAATGTCGAGGTTGATCGCGCCGGCGGGCCGGAAGCCGCCGAGGCGCTGCGGCAGATGGGATACTTGGTGCAGGAGCGGCGCGGCGAGAATAGCGGTCTGCATGTGATCCTGGTCGGTGAGACGGGTTTGGACGGCGCCGCCGATCCAAGGCGAGAGGGCGTTGCAAAAGCCCTCGATTGAGGTTTTCGGGTCACGCTTTGTGGATGGCGTGTAGTGTCATGGGAATGTCATCTTGCGACTCGCCTGGCTTTGCGTTTAAAGCGCGGGCAAGGCGACCGGGCGAGGGATGAGCACCATGAAACTGATTTCCTGCAATGCAAACCGGCCATTGGCTGAGCAAATCGCCGATCACCTTGATTGCCCCCTCACGGACGCGGAAGTGAAGAATTTCGCCGACAATGAAATCTTCGTTCGCATCAACGAGAATGTGCGCGGTGAGGATGTTTTTCTGATCCAGTCGACCTCCAAACCGGCCAATGACAATCTGATGGAATTGCTCATCTGTATTGACGCGCTACGGCGTGCTTCGGCCAATCGGATCACGGCGGTCATTCCCTATTTTGGCTATGCCCGCCAGGACCGCAAAACCGATGGCCGCACGCCGATATCCGCCAAGCTTGTCGCGAATTTGATTTCATCGGCAGGCGCTGACCGCGTTCTGACCATGGATCTGCATGCCGGCCAGATACAGGGTTTCTTTGACGTGCCGACCGATAATATGGTCGCGCTGCCGGTTATGGTTGAGGATATCAAGCGGCGCCAGAATGAAAGGGATTTGATGGTCGTCTCGCCCGATGTTGGCGGGGTGGTGCGAGCCCGCTCCTTCGCCCGGCGCATCGGCGCTGATCTTGCCATCGTGGACAAGCGCCGCCCCAAAGCGGGTGTCTCTGAGGTGATGAACATAATCGGCGATGTCGACGGGCGCGACTGTATCATGGTTGATGATATCTGCGATTCCGGCGGGACGCTTTGCAATGCGGCGGCCGCACTGAAGGAACACGGCGCCTCATCTGTGAGCGCCTATATTACCCATGGCGTTTTATCCAACAGCGCGGTTGACCGGATTGATAAGTCGGTCATGGATGAGCTTGTGATCTGCAATACGATCAAGCCGAGCGATAAAGACCTGAAGTCCAAGAAGCTGCGTGTCTTGTCGGTTGCGCCGCTCTTGGGCGAGGCGATCCGCCGGATCGCCAATAATGAGAGCGTTTCGAAACTGTTCGACTAGGGGCGTTTTTTGCATCGGATACGGCGATTGACTGGTTGCACCAGGGTGTGCGCTAGGTTATAGCCCGCCGCTTATCGAAAGGACGGCGCTAGGCCGTGCCTGTCAGGCTATCACCGGCACGTGGATGTGCAGGCGGATTTCAGGGCGAAAAGGACGAAAAATGTCAGATCAGATTACATTGAATGTGACCGTGCGCGAACGTGTGGGCAAGGGCGGTGCGCGTGAAGCCCGCCGGCTGGGCTTTGTACCCGGCGTGATCTATGGCGGCGGCGAGGACCCGGTGGCCATCAACCTCAAGAAGAACGAGGTGATCAAGGCGATCAATACCGGCCAGTTCCTGTCTTCAACGGCAACACTGGTGCATGACGGCAAGAAGCAGCTTGTGATCCCGCAGGCGATTCAGATGCATCCGGTGACCGATCAGCCAGAGCATGTTGACCTGTTCCGGGTCAAGAAAAACCAGATCATTACTGTTGAAGTGGCCGTTCACTTCACCAATGAAGAGGCCTCGCCAGGCTTGAAGAAAGGCGCGGCGCTGAACGTTGTGCGCTATGCTGTTGAGCTGAACGTGCGCGCCGACAGCATTCCAGAGGCGCTTGAGGCCGATCTGACAGGTCTCGATATTGGCGACAATGTCAAAATTTCAGATATCACACTGCCTGAAGGCGCCGAGCCAAGCATTACCGATCGTGACTTTACCATCGCATCGATTGTTGGTCGCGGTATCGCCGCCGACGCTGAGGAAGACACCGAGGCACCGGAAGCCGATGAGGTTGAAGCGATCAACCAGTCCACCGACGAAGAGTGATCCGAGCAATTCTTCAAAAGGCGGCGGGATGGTTTTCAGGCCATTCCGCCGTTATTGATTCGGTTGCAGACACGCGCGAGGACGTGATGAGACTTTTGGTGGGGCAAGGCAATCCCGGCCCGAAATATAGCGGCAATCGGCACAATTTCGGCTTCATGGTGATGGATGCGATGGCCGAGGCTTACGGGTTTGCGCCCTGGAAAGAGAAGTTTTCCGGTCTGTGCTGTCTTGGCCAGATTGGTGACGAGAAGGTGCTGCTGCTCAAGCCGCAGACATTCTACAATGAAACGGGCCAGGCAGCGCGCGCGGCGATGGACTTTTATAAATTAGAGCCGGATGCCGTGACCGTGTTTCATGACGAAATTGATCTCGCGCCCGGCCGGCTGCGGGTCAAGTTTGGCGGCGGGCATTCGGGCAATAATGGTATTCGCTCCATGAGCGCACACCTTGGCCCGGACTTTCATCGGATCCGCATGGGGGTTGGTCATCCCGGCGACCGGGCCCGCGTGATGCCTTACGTTCTGTCTGATTTTGCCAAGGCTGACGAAGCCTGGCGCGACGCGTTGATCAATGCCTGCGTCACGTCTTTGCCGCTTCTGTTTTCCGGCGGCGGCGAGCGGTTTCAGACTGAGGTGATGCGCCTCGCGCCGGCACCGAAAAGCGACCCGAAACAGCCGCGCTGACGCGCCGGCGATTATTCAGTATCGTCAATAATCTCACCATGCGCCAAAGGCGGGCGAACACTCGTTTCTTCGGTATCATCGATGATTTCGCCATGCGCGAGTGGTGGCGGCACCAGCATATCGGCAGGCACTTCGCCGGCTGGGCAAGGCTGTGCGAGGAAGGGCCCGGCATTGCCAACCGCCGGCAGTGTCGCCGACCGCGATTGTACAAAATAGCTGACGACCAGCATCAACGCGATACCGGCGCTGATACAGCCAATCATGATCTGGCCAGTGGTAATCTCATGTGGCGTATAGGTCGGCGGTACGGGCGGGTTTAGTTTCAGCGGCGGCGGCTTGGGGCGCAGCAGCCGGGATTTTTCGGTGACCTCGGCGAGCGGCATACTGGTCGCCGCGGTCGGCGTCGGTTTGGCTTTGGCCCTGGCTTTTGGTTTCGGCAGCTGCGACAGTGGATCGTCGGGGTGGGCTGTTTTCCAGGCCTCTTTTTCATCTTTCTGCTGCGTGGTCAGGCCCAGCCAGTCTTTCAGGTCCGGGCGATCGGTTGCATCGCCAATCAGGCCAGCAATAATGTTGAAGCCCCGGTTGAGCTTGCGCGGGGCGAGACCAAACAGGCTGTTGCGACTGTCATCTTCAAAAGGCATGCGGGGGATTGCACGATCCAGCGCCGCTTGGATAAGCATGGTCTCGCCATCCTTTGCCATAGAGCCGATCTGATAAATCCAGGCGCTTGTGTCCTTGTCAGGATCCACGCCGGCCTTCGACCACAGGATGAGTGTGCAGATGCTGGTTTCCAGGTCGGCGATATCTTTCGGTGTGGCAGCGCTGTGGGCACGTTTCTTGTCGAAACGCACCTTGAATTTTAGCGCGCGAAGGCGTCTTGCCACCTGATCCGCTTTATCAAGGTCTTCAGAGGCTGAGACCAGGAAAACGTCATATTTCATTACTCTCTCCCGAAAGATGCAAGAAGTGTAGCAATTACGGGGCCAGTCACCAATCTACGGGCTGTTAAGGCGACAAAAGTGTGTGGTCAAAGCCGTAAAATGCGCTAAGCGGCGCCGGTTAACCTGTTTTTGGAGTGATGTAATGGGGTTCAAGTGCGGAATTGTAGGCCTGCCCAATGTGGGCAAATCGACCCTGTTTAACGCGCTGACACAAACTGCCGCGGCCCAAGCGGCCAACTATCCCTTTTGCACAATCGAGCCGAATGTGGGTGAGGTTGCGGTGCCGGAAAACAGACTGGCCAAGCTCGCCGAAATTGCCGGCTCAAAGGAAATTCTGCCCGCCCGGATGAACTTTGTGGATATTGCCGGCCTTGTAGAGGGCGCATCAAAGGGCGAAGGCCTCGGCAACCAGTTCCTTGCGAATATTCGCGAAACCGACGCCATCATCTACGTCCTGCGGTGTTTTGAGGATGAAGACATCACCCACGTCTCCGGCAAGATTGATCCGCTGGCCGACCTTGATGTGGTGGAGACCGAGCTGATGCTGGCAGACCTGGAAAGCCTTGAGAAACGCAAGGCCGGATGGGTGAAGAAAGCCAATTCCGGTGACAAGGAAGCCAAGGCCAATGTCGCGCTGATTGATCTGGCGCTGGAACAGCTGAATGCGGGCAAGCCCGCCCGGCGGGCGCAGGTGTCCGATGATGACCAGAAGGCCTGGCAGATGTTGCAGCTTCTGACCGCCAAGCCGGTGCTGTACGTCGCCAATGTCGATGAGGAAAGCGGGGCGAGCGGCAATGCCTATTCACAGAAAGTGGCTGACTATGCCGCCGATGAGGGCGCCCAAGCGGTCACGATTTCAGCTCAGATCGAAGCGGAGATTTCACAACTTGATGAAGCTGAACAGGCTGAGTTTCTTGAGACGCTCGGACTGGACGAGCCGGGCCTCAATCGGTTGATCCATTCCGGCTATACCCTGCTTGGGCTGCAGACCTATTTTACCGCCGGGCCAAAGGAGAGCCGCGCCTGGACCATCCGAAAGGGTATGAGCGCGCCCCAGGCCGCCGGCGTCATTCATGGTGACTTTGAAAAAGGGTTCATCCGGGCCGAAACGATTGCCTATGATGATTATGTCGCGTGTGGCGGGGAGGCGGGCGCGAAAGAAGCAGGCAAAATGCGCGCTGAGGGCAAGGATTATCTGGTGCAGGACGGTGACGTGATGCATTTCCGGTTTAACGTTTAGGCCTCTGCTCTAGACAATGTTCATGTAATGTTCTAGGCCGAATCGTGGCAAGGACAAAAACATGACCCCAATTATCACTGTCGGCCAGATTGGCCTCGATACGCTTCACATTCTGTTTTTTCTCATCGCACTGGGACTGGCCGGGGCGCTTTACTGGATGCATGGGCGCTGGGCGCTGGATCGCACGGGGCGCGGCGAGGCGCAGGACGCGCTTTCCACCTTCAAAGAGACGAGCGCGCGTGAGCATGAGACCTTGTCCCAAAGTCTTGAAACACAGCGCAGAACGGCTGAGGCGGTGCGCCTCGAACTGGCAGAGCTGAAAGGCCAGAGCGCGAAGGATAAGGAACAATTCGGGGAGATTGCGCGCGGGGTGATGGCGCAGGCGCAAAAACAGTTCATGGACCTCGCCAATGAGACCTTCGCTAAGCACAAGGCAGGCGCCAAGGGCGATCTGGAGAAACTCATCGAGCCGATTGGCAAGAATTTTGTCGAGTTCAAACAGCGTGTTGAAAAGATTGAAAAAGTCCGGGCTGAGGACAAGTCGGCCATCGAAGAACAGGTCAAGGCTATTGGCGAAAGCCTGCATCTGGCGCGTACCGAGACGGGCAGGCTTGTGAACGCGTTGACCGCACCCAAGGGCGGTGGTCGCTGGGGTGAGATGACCCTGCGCAATGTGATGGAACAGGCCGGGCTTTCGGCCCATTGCGATTTTAACGAGCAGGTCACCGACCAGACAGAGGCAGGTCGCCAGCGCCCGGACGCGGTGATCCATTTGCCGGGCGGACGCCAGATTGTGGTCGATTCCAAAGTCTCGCTTGAGGCCTATATGGCGGCTAACCAGGCTGATGATCCGGCGCAAAAGGCGGCGTTTCTGAAATCACATGCAGCGAGCGTGAACGCACATGTCAAAACGCTGGCAGGCAAGGATTATCAGTCCAATCTCGATGACCGGGTTGATTTCGTCGCGATGTTCATCCCAGGCGAAAATTTCTTTGCCGCCGCGCTTGAGCATGCGCCGGACCTTCTGGAAAAGGCTTATGCGCGCAATGTGATTATCACCACGCCATCGACATTGATTGGTCTGGCAAAAACCGTCGCCTATGTCTGGCGCCAGGAGAAAATGACCGAGAATGCGCGCGAGGCGGCCAGTCTTGGTCAGGAACTTTATGAGCGCATCGCTGTGATGGCTGGCCATATCGACAAGCTTGGCGGATCGCTGAAGGGCGCGGTGGACAATTACAACAAGATGAACAGCTCGCTTGACAAAAGGGTGATGCCAACGCTGCGAAAGTTCGAGCAATTGTCGATTGCCCCGCCCGACAAGACAATTCCAGAGACGAAGCGGATTGAAGTGACCCCGGACACGCAGGCGAAAACGGGCGAGTTGGACTTTGCCAAATAGGTCGGGCGTGCCCGTTCGATATTGACCTTCAAGGCTGGTCTACATACGTAACCTGCATGGCTATTCGTGAAATCATAACTGTTCCGGATCCGCGGCTAAAAGAGGTCTCAATGCCCGTCGAAGGCGGTGTGACAGACGAACTTCGCGCGCTGATGGATGATATGCTTGAAACCATGTATGACGCGCCCGGTATCGGCTTGGCGGCGATCCAGGTTGGCGTGCCTTTGCGGGTGATTGTGATGGATCTCGCCGGCGAGGGCGAAGAGAAAGCCCCGCGGTATTTTGTGAACCCGGAAATCCTGCCCCTCAGCGAGGAGACAGCGCCTTATGAAGAGGGCTGTCTGTCTGTGCCGGACGTGTTCGAAGAGGTTGAACGCCCCACGCGCTGCCGCATCCGTTATCTCGACTATGACGGCAATGACGTTGAAGAAGTGGCCGAAGGTCTATTTGCGGTGTGTATTCAGCATGAGATGGACCATTTGGAGGGGACATTGTTCATCGATTACCTTTCGCGCCTGAAGCGCCAGCGCGCGGTCGACAAGGTGAAGAAAGCCAAACGCCAACAAGCGCGGGATGCGGCTTGAACCGCGCCCGGCCCTGTTGCGCCCAGACTGAAACCCAAAAGGCCAAGCTGTGAGCGACCCGTTGCGCATCGCCTTTATGGGCAGCCCCGATTTCGCGGTACCGGTTCTGGACGCGCTGGTAGAGGCCGGCCACCACGTCGCTTGCGTGTATTCCCAGCCGCCGCGTCCGGCCGGCCGCGGCAAGAAACTGAGGCCGACGCCCGTCCATACCTATGCCGAGGCACATGGCTATGAGGTGCGCACACCGCGCTCACTGAAAGCAGAGGCAGACCAGGCGGCCTTTGCGGCGCTGGAACTCGATGCCGCGATTGTCGTCGCCTATGGTCTGATCTTGCCGCAAACGGTGCTCGATGCGCCGCGGTTTGGCTGTATGAACATGCATGCCTCGCTGTTGCCGCGCTGGCGCGGCGCCGCGCCAATCCAGCGGGCAATTATGGCGGGCGATGACATGACAGGCGTCCAGGCCATGATGATGGAAGCCGGGTTGGACACCGGGCCGATCCTGGCGACGGAAAAGACGCGCATCTTCCCGTTTGACACGGCCGCCAGCGTGCACGATCGCCTGGCCGGGCTCGCGGCGGATCTGGCGCCGCGCGCTTTGGCGGGGCTGGCGGATGGGTCATTGGTGCCTGTCCCGCAAGGCGATGATGATGTGCGCTATGCGCATAAACTGGAGGCGCGCGATCAGCGCATTGACTGGTCTCGCCCGGCAGCTGAGATCGATTGCCACATTCGCGGCCTGTCGCCATTTCCGGGCGCCTGGTTTCATTTCGCGGCTGAGCCCGGCGAAGCGACGCTACGGATGAAGGCGCTGATGAGCCGCCTGGACAGTGCGGAGACAGACCGCCCCGCCGGCACTGTGCTCGATGACAAATTGCTTGTCGCCTGCGGCGATGGTCAAACGCTGCGGCTGCTTCGCGCGCAAAAGCCTGGCGCGAAGGCGATGGAGGCCGGCGATTTGCTGCGCGGCTTGTCCGTTCCGGCGGGCAGCGTGTTCACATGAAGGATATCTGGATCCGCAAGGCCGAAGAGGGCGATGAGGCCGGCATTGGCGATCTTTGTGATCTTGCTTTTGGTGGGCCGGAGGAAAGGGGTATCGCGGCGCAGCTTACCCGCGATGGTGACAGCCTGCTCTCTCTCGTCGCGCATAATGACCGAGAAATCCTGGGACATATCTCATTCTTCAGGATCGGGCTGGAGGGCGCGGCGGATGTTGCCGGTCTTGGCCCGATGGCAGTGCATCCGGCGCGGCAAAAGCAAGGCATTGGTGCAGGCCTGGTGCGCCTTGGTCTGACCTTGATGGAGGGTGGCGGCCAGTCCATCGTCTTTGTGTTGGGACACCCGGAATATTACCCGAAATTCGGGTTCTCCGCGGTGCTGGCTGAACCATTTACGGCGCCCTGGCAGGGCCCGGCCTTTATGGCCAAACAGCTCGGCGATACAGCACCGCCGCCGGGACGATTGACCTATCCAGCGGCGTTTGGAGCGTAAGGTGCCATGGGCCGGTTCAAGATCACCATTGAGTATGACGGGACCCCGTTTGCCGGCTGGCAGCGCCAGGCCGATCAGCCAAGCGTCCAGGGCGTTCTGGAACGCGCGGCCGCGGCCATTGATGGCGCCCCGGTGACGATACAAGGCGCCGGGCGAACCGATAGCGGCGTACATGCGACCGGGCAGGTGGCCCATTTCGATTTTCAGACCGACCGGCTCGTGCACAAGATTGCCGACGCGTTCAACTATCATTTGCGCCCGCATCCGGTTGCCGTGCTTGAGGCCGAAGCGGTCGATGCGAACTTTAACGCGCGGTTTGATGCGGAGCTGCGCGCCTATCGCTATGTGATTATCAACCGGCGGGCTGACTTGACCCTGGAGCGTGACCGGGCCTGGCGCGTGCCGCAGCGCCTCGATGCAGAGGCGATGCACCGCGCCGCGCAGGCTTTTGTTGGGCGCCACGATTTTTCGACATTTCGCGACGCTGAGTGCCAGGCGAAAAGCCCGCAGCGCACGCTCGACCGGATTGACATTGCCCGTTATGCCAACGCGGTCGAGGTCACCGTGGAGGCGCGCAGTTTCCTGCACCGGCAAGTGCGGTCCATGGTTGGCAGCCTGGTTGAGGTTGGCCGCGGCGCAAGGTCCGGGGCCTGGCTGAAAGAGATTCTGGAGGCCAAGGATCGACAAGCCTGCGGACCCGTCGCGCCAGCCTATGGGCTTTACCTTGAACGCGTTGATTATCCGGCGGCCTAAGTGTCGAGTTCGACGTCCCAGTAAAGATAGTCCATCCAGGTCTCATGCAAGTGATGTGGCGGGAATTTGCGCCCCATTTCCTGCAGCTGATGATTGGATGGCCGCACCGGCTTAATGGTTGGGTGCATATCGGCGTCCTTCGGCATGCGCCCGCCCTTGCGCAGGTTGCACGGCGAACAGGCGGCAACGATATTGTCCCAGCTGGTTCGTCCGCCCTTTGAGCGCGGGATAACATGGTCAAAAGTCAGGTCGTGGGGCGAGCCACAATAGACGCATTTAAACCCGTCGCGCAGGAACACGTTGAAGCGTGTGAAGGCCGGCACGCGATCCTGGCGGACGTAATCGCGCAGTGCGATCACCGATGGCAGTCGCATCTCAAAGCTCGGACTGCGCACGAAGCTGTCATATTCGGCGATAATGTCGACGCGATCGAGGAAGACAGCCTTCACCACGTCCTGCCAGGGCCACAGCGATAGCGGGTAATAGGAAAGCGGCCTGTAATCGGCGTTCAAGACCAGGGCAGGGCGCCCATTCGGGGGTGCGGAAAGGACCTCAGCCATGACGAGGAACGTCCATCATGCGGGTCTTGGAATGTCGAACTTTCGTCTTGAAAGCGCGTCTCCTTCTGTTTCGGGCGCATCATTACCGATTCCCCATAACGAAAGTATGACAGAACCGGGGCGGTTCCAAGGGCTAGGGGTAGGCCTTGTTTCGCGCCGCGTTGATCCAGCCCCAAAGCAGGTGTGCTGCAACGCCCCGATAGGGGCGCCACTGTTCGGCCAGAACTGTAAATTCTGCGGCAGGATGGCGGTCATCATGCCGGGCCAGCAGGCGGTAGGATTCCATCAGCCCGACATCGCCGGGCGGGAAGGCATCAAGCTTCCCAATCGCGTTCATCAGGAAGATTTCTGCTGTCCATTGACCGATCCCGATGACGGCGGTCAGCTCTTTGCGCGCTGCGTCCGAATCACTTTGCCGCAATCGCTCAAAGTCGAGCGCGCCGCAGCTGACCGCCTCTGCGATGGTCTTCAAATAGCGCGCTTTCGGTTTTGACAGCCCGCATGCGCGCAAACCCTCGTCGCTGGCGCCAAGGACCGAAGCGGGGCAGATATCGGCTGCGAGATGGTCCACAACGCGTCCCCAGATGGTTTCGGCCGCCTTGGTTGAGATCTGCTGATAGGCAATCGCGCGGGCAAGCGTTTCGTAACTCGCCTCGGCGCTGCGCCACACCGGCGTGCCGACTTCTTTATGCGCTTTGGCCAGCACCAGGTCGCGCGCCGCGAGAATCTGGCAGGCGCTTTCGATCTCTGCGGGTAAGGGCGCGCTCATGGTAGATCAGCGCGCGTGCGGTTTTGTGCAGCAAGGCCTTCGTCGAGCAGGCGATCGCTTGCGGTTTCCAGGGCGGTTTCAACCTGTTCAAGCATGTCATTGTGGTTCAGGCTGGACGAGACGAGGGGCAGGGCCTCATACACGACATGGCCGGGACGGCGCGTAATCCCCCGCGCTTTCCAGCAGAGCCCAGAATTGGTGGCGATGGGCAGAATGGGCAGGTCAAGGGCCTTGTAGAAGGCGCGCAGACCGCCTGATTGATATGTTGCCTTGGCGCTCGGCAAACTGCGCGTGCCTTCAGGATATATCACAAGCTGGCGTCCGGCGCCGGCTTTGACCCGCTTCTTGGCAAGGCCGATCATGTGTTTCACCGTTTTGGCGGCGCCATCGCGCTTGATGGCGATCATCTCACCGCGCAGGGCATACCAGCCAAGGCCTGGATACCAGAGGAGTTCGCGTTTCATGACGACAATCGGATCATGCACAATCAGCAGCGGGATAAAGATATCCAGCATTGCCTGGTGCTTGCCGGCAATGATGAGCGGGCCGTCCGGAATATGCTCGCGGCCACGCACCTCAACGCGAATATTGAGGATGTATCGCAGGCCAAACAGAACCGCGCGGCAATAAGCGCGCATCACCTCGCGCGACCCGGCGCGAGAGAAGATCAGCGCCGGCAGGCCGACAATGGTGTAAACGGCCATTGTTCCATAAAGCCAGAGGAAGAAAACAATGGAACGGGCAGTATTCACAGGGTCTCCTTGAGTGCACGCATCACGGTGAGGCGCGCGGCCAGGCGCGCGGCCAAGCCCGCCGCCAACGGCGTCACTAAAAGAATCAGAAGGTCCCAAAAATCAAGACTTAAACGCGGCAGAAGCTCGGCGCCGGTATTGGTGGCCGAGAAGACGATCATGGCCGTGGTTCCGAGCGCGGCGACACCGCCAGCCCCGCCGGCGCGCAAGGCGAGCAACCAGAAGCGGCGTTCGAACAAGCCGGCAATATAGTCATCTTCTGCGCCGGAAAGATGCAAGACATGAACAATCTCACGCCGCGCCAGCAGAGCGGCATGCGTGGCGAAAGCGATCACGGCAATCGCTGTTGCGCCGAGCAGAACGACCGCGCCCAGCGCGGCGAGCCGCAAAACGCCGAGCGCGCGCCGTGCATCACCGGCAAAGCCTGAATGGGTGCTGACGCTGGCATTCAGGCCGCGCGCGTCGAGCGTGTCTTGTATGTCGGCCCCCACGCCGAGGGCCGTTGGCGCAGCTTCGATGGCCATCAGCATCGGCAAAGGCAAACCATCAGGCATGCCGCCAGGGCCGAAACTGGGCTCGAGAAGCGCCTCCATTTCAGACCGGCTAAGCACCCGCGCCGATTCGATCCCTTCCAGCGCCTCGACCGCGTCGGCCGCTGCTTCGGCGGCGCGCCGATCCGTGTCCTCCATCAGGACCGTGAACTCACCTTCGACCTGCGCGCTCCAGGCCTCAGCCGCGGTATAGGTCCCCCGCGAGACCAGCGCTGCCAGCGCGGCCAGAAAGCAGAGCGCGCCGACGACAAAGAACAATGCGGCCTCGCGGGCATCGCTATGCGGCAGAAGCGGTGTTTCCCGGCTCATGGGTGATCTCCAAACTCGACATCTCTGACCAGCATGCCGTGATTGAGGCGCAGGACGGGCGCGTCAAACTCTCGAATGAGATCAAGATCATGTGTGGCAATCAGCACAGTGGTCCCGACGCGTTTGTTCAGCTCGGCAAACAGGCGCAGAATTTTCGCGCCCATTTCAGGGTCGACATTGCCGGTCGGTTCGTCGGCGATCAGAAAGTCAGGCTTGTTGATCAGTGCCCGGGCGATGGCGACACGCTGTTGCTCACCGCCTGACAGTGAGGGGGTCAGCGCCTCCAGACGCTCGCCAAGGCCAACCCAGCGCAGCAGGTCGGCGACCTCGCTGCGATAGGAAGCCGGTTTCTTGCCCATGACGCGAAGCGGCAGGGCGACATTCTCGAACGCGGTCAGGTGATCGAGCAAGCGAAACTCCTGAAAGACGACGCCGATGCGCCGGCGCAGCATGGAGATCTCGCGGCGTTTGAGCCCATGAACGGGCCGCCCAAACAGCCGGATCATGCCCTGCGTTGGCGCATGCGCGAGGTAGAGAAGCTTCAACAGGCTGGATTTGCCGGCGCCGGACGGACCGGTCAGAAAGGTGAACGAGCCCGGTTTGAGCGTGAGATCAATCTCGCTCAAAACCTCGCCCGTGCGGTCATATCGCAGGCTGACACTGTCCAGCCGGACATCTGGCGTATCACTGACATCACTGCGAAATTGAGACATGGACTTGCCCTGCAATTACCGTATCAAGCTCATCGACTATTTCAGTGAATTGCGCCAATGTCCAAGTCATGATCCTCACTTGCCCTGAATGCGATACCCAATATTTCGCTGAAGATTCAACGATTGGTGATAGCGGGCGCACTGTAAAGTGTGCAGCATGTGGGCATTCATGGTTTGTCGGTCCAGAAGGTGCGGCGCCATCGCCACAATCGCGCCAGGGCGCTCATGAAGCCTACCGTTTAAAGGTGCGCGAGCGTCGGCGGCGTAAAAGCCGGTCAATCGCGCTGATGTCCTGGGTCAGCACGGTGGCCGCCGC
Organism: Pseudomonadota bacterium; assembly: GCA_039026135.1. Taxonomy (GTDB): domain Bacteria; phylum Pseudomonadota; class Alphaproteobacteria; order Caulobacterales; family Hyphomonadaceae; genus Henriciella. Next base: position 42,884 of record JBCCMX010000002.1, read on the forward strand.
GGCCGCGATTGTGGGTGGCTCCATTCTGCTGCGCGATCAGGTGGCGCGGATTTGGCCGCAATCGGCGACCGCCTTCACCGCACTCGGCTTTGAGGTCAATCGGTTCGGCTTGGAGTTTGTGGATACGCAGGCCGAGCGTTTTTTTGACGGCACGACGCCGATCCTGGAAGTGCGCGGTACGGTGCGAAATCTGGCGAGCCAAACGGTTGCGGCGCCGCGTGTGCGTGTGGTGTTGCTGAACGATGAAGGCACGGAGGTCGCCCGGGCGATTGCGCCCGTGAGCCCGTCCAACATTCCCGGTGAGGCGATGGCGCAATTCCTCGCCCGCGTTGAAAATCCACCCTTTGAAGCTTTTGAGCTTGAATTGTCCTTTGTTCCGGTCGATCAAGCCGAAGCGACAACAGGATTTCCAGTTTCATGACACTTGCAGACATTGATACGGTCTTGTCGGAGGCCGATCTTATGGCGAGCATTGACGCGTTGGCCGAGAGATTGGCACCGCGTCTGACCGGCGAATGGTCGGCCATCAATATTCTTATCGGCGCCACACCGTTTACCAGCGACCTGATGAAGGCGCTTGCTAGGCGCGATATTCACCCGGTGCTCGATGCGCTGTGGCTGGAAAGCTATCATGACAAGCGCGAGAGTTCTGGCCGCGTGGTCGTCAGGGCCGATATTGCCCGGCCGGTCAAGGATCGCGGCGTGCTGATCCTGGATGATGTGTTTGATACCGGCCGCACACTTGCCTTTGCGCGAAACCACTTCATTGCCAAAGGCGCGCGAGAGGTCGTGACCTGCGCGCTCGCGCGAAAGCCCTGGGCCCCTGAAGGCGACGAGAATGTCGATTTCCACGCCTTCGATGCACCGGGACGTTATCTGGTCGGGTACGGCATGGATGATGGCGGCAAGTATCGCGGCCTGCCTTATATTGGCGCGCTGGACTGATCAGTCTGATTCGGGCGGTGTGGCCCATTGTTCAAATAGTTTGGCGACGGCTTCATAGACCGGTCGCTTGAAAGGCACGATCAGGCCCGGCGTGTCGGCAAGCTCAGCCCAGCGCCAAGCATCGAATTCAGGTGTGTGACGGTCGAGCCGCACATCGCTGTCTGAGCCTTTGAAGCGCAGCGCAAACCATTTCTGTCGCTGTCCGAGATACGGCCCGCCCATGCGTCGGCGCAGCTCAGCGGGAAAGTCGTA
>JBCCMX010000003.1:0-36305 GCA_039026135.1 Pseudomonadota bacterium
ATGCGCGTTTGCGATTTGCTGTCAGCCTGCCAGACCATTTCAAAGTCATTATCCGGATCGACCGATCCGTCTTTCGAGGGCAAATCACGGATATGTCCGTAGGAGGCGAGGACCTTATAGTCACTGCCGAGATATTTGTTGATCGTTTTGGCTTTTGCCGGCGATTCAACAATAACAACTTTCATACGGGGCTTCTCCTAACGGCGCCGGAACGTGGTTGGCCTCGCTGCGTCTGTCAAGGCGCGCACGCTCAGCCGTCTTCCTGGTAAGCCAGTATGGCCAATGTAATGAATAACGCGCAAAGCGCCGGCGCCCATGCGGCAATTGCGGCCGGAACTGCGCCCGATGCGCCGAGGCTTGAGGCCACCTGCGTGACAAAAAACAGGCCTACCGCTGAGATCGATCCGGCGCCAATCAGCTGTGATGTGCCGCCGAGGCGCGACAGGCGAAGGCACACAATAGCGCCGATCAGAGCCATGGCCGCGTACAGAACAGGCAGGGCCGTCAGGCCAAACCAGCGCATCGTGAAGCGAGACGTATCAAGGCCAGCGCGATTTGTCTGTGAGATGAAATGGGGCAGCTGCCAGAACCCGACCGTATTGGGCGAGGTAAACCGCGACAGCAGCGAGTTGGGATCAAGATCGGTCTCGATGGCGAGACGGTCCATTTCCTCGCGCCGCGCATTCGGCGTGTGCTCAACAATGTTCTCCAACTGCCAGAACCCATCAATGATGCGCGCGCGTTCAGCATCAATCCGCCGCACAACGGCGTAGGAGTTGGTCGCCCGAGAGCCGACATAGACACGGCCTTCCTCAAGGAATTTGACATTCTCGAAGATCTGGCCGGTCTCGTCGACCGTCTCGGCATGGATCACAATCTGCCCGTCATTCGAGCCCTGGCGTAGCCAGATATTTGAGCGCGGGCGCTCAACCTGCTGTCCGCCTGCGGTCAGCAAATCGGTGCGGGTTTCCTCAAACCGTTCTGACAGAGCCGCGCCAAGCGGATTAAGCACCATCATGGCAAACAGGCCGAGACAGGCGGCAAGAAATACCGCCGGCGCAAGGAACTGCCAGGCCGATTGGCCCGAGGCGCGAATAACCGAGAGTTCAGAACTTTTGCTGAGCTGATTGTAACAGATCATGGCCGCAATCAGGATCGCAAACGGAAAGGTCTGCTCAATCAGGCGCGGCAGTTTCATTGCGGCCAATGCGACGGCCGTTCCTGTGGTCAGGTCCACATCACCGCCAACCGTGCGCAATTGCTCCACCGTATCAACCAGCAGAATGGTGATCGCAAAAATGCCTACCACCATGGTGAGTGCAATCAGGCATTTGCGAAAAATATAGCGTTGGATCCGGCTGCCAATCATGTCGCATGCGCGCCCTTCAAGCGTCGCCCGCGAACAAAGAACAGGAAGGACAGGACCATTATCGCTGCTATAGGTACAATCCATTGAAACACATTCAGCGCCCGGTCACCGGCACTGGCTGATTGCACTGTGATCTGAACCATGATCAGCGAAAGCGCTGCGCCAGACGAGATTGCGATCCGCCGTGAATAGCCGCGCCGACTGAAATTGCCGCCCAGCACCGCCAGAACCGACATCAGGGCCATGGCAATCGACATGATGGGTGAGGTCAGCCTTGAATGCCCTTCGGCCAGAAACTTGACCTCATCATTCACCTGCTGGTGATCGGTTCGGTCAATCTCGAACAGCTCATGTAGATAGCGGTCCGAGGCCTTGAAAATCGGCCGGCCCTCATCGGCCACAAAAGGTGATAGGTCAAACGTCGACTCGTCAAACTTCAGGATGCTGAGTGCACCATTCTCATCAAGCTGATGGATCTCGCCTTGCTCCATGACAATGCTCGGAATGCCATCAATCTCGATAAAGCGCCCGCGACGGGCCAGAATATCGCGCCCGCCTGGCTGCCCAGATCGCTCTGAGATCTGAACTCCGATCAAGTATCCGCCCTGCTGGCTGCGGGCAAAGACGGTCAGATCGGTATCGGGTTTGGTGAACTGGCCCGGGCGCACCAAGGATGTGGCAAGGTCGGCGCGGGCAGCCTGTACCGTTTCGCGCATGGCCCGCTGCGCGGTTGGTTGCACCCACAGATTGACGGCGAGATGCGCAAGCGCGGCCAGAACTGCCAGACGCAGGACCGGCGAGGCTATTTCCCAGCGCGTCATGCCGGCGGCCTCGGCGACCACGATCTCGCTGTCGCGGTGCAGCCGGTTCAGCGCCCAGATCCCGGCGACAAACATCGCCATGGGCGTCAACAGCGCCATGATCTGCGGCGCAGCCAGACCGATGACATAGAAATAGGTGAAGGCGTCCTGGCGATTGTCGATAATCAGCTCGGTCTGCGACAGGCCCTGCGCCAGAATGGCGAGCAAGGCCAGTCCACCGACAATGATCACGACAGAGCGCAGAACCCGGAAAAAAATGTATCTTTGAATCTGATTCATTCGTTTTCCGGTCTGAATTTGTCACTGCGGGCAGGACTTAACGAGTTGCGCCCGCCGCGTCGATGCCTAGTTTGTGCATCAAATGGAGTCGATACATATGAAAATCACATTCGCAGAAAGCGCCAAGTCTGACATTGCAGCTTTTTTGGTTGAAGACGGTGCAAAGCTGCCAGAAGCGGCCGCCGCGCTGGATGAGGCAAGCGGCGGGCTGATCAGCGAGGCGCTTTCAACCGGCCGCTTCAAAGGCAAGCCCGGCCAGCAGGCCTATATCGTTCTGCCCAAGGATGTCCCGACACGCCGCGCCGTTCTGGTCGGTATCGGCAAGGCGAAGGATTTCACCGCCCGCGCGCAGGAGAAGCTTGGCGCAAGTCTCTACAAGGGGCAGGCCGGCAGCGGCTTCAAGGCGCTTGATCTCTACATTGATGATAGTGAGGCCGCCGCGCGGGTCGCACTCGGCGCGGTTCTGGCAGCTTATCGGTTTGACGATTACCGCACCAAGATGAAGCCGGAAGACCAGCCCAGCCTGAAGAGTTTCAATCTGGTCACGCCCGATACAAAGGCCGCCAAAGCTGCCTATAAGCCGCTCGCCGCAGCCGCCGAGGGCACGTATCTCGCCCGTGATCTCGTCAATCTGCCACCGAATGATCTTTATCCAGCCAGCTATGCCGAAAAGATCGAGGCGCTCAGCGCGCATGGGCTTGAGATTGAAATCCTCGGCGAGAAACAGCTCGCAGACCTCAGCATGAAATCCATGCTGGGTGTCGGTCAGGGCAGCGTCAAGGAGTCCAAGCTCGGCATCATGAAATGGATGGGCGGCAAGGATGGCGACGATCCGGTCATCCTGGTCGGGAAGGGCGTGACCTTCGATACGGGCGGGATTTCATTGAAGCCCGGCGCCGGCATGCAGGATATGCGCGGCGATATGGGCGGCTCGGCCGCTGTGGTGGGCACCATGCTTGCGCTTGCCAAACGCAAGGCCAAGGTCAATGTGATCGGCCTGGTTGGCTTGGTTGAAAATATGCCGGACGCCGATGCGATACGTCCCGGGGATATCCTTACCTCAGCATCCGGCCAGACCATTGAGGTTCAGAACACCGACGCCGAAGGCCGCCTCGTGCTCTGCGATGTGCTCTGGTATGCGCAGGAGCATTTCAAGCCCGCCGCAATTGTCGACCTTGCCACGCTCACTGGCGCGATTGTTGTTGGCCTTGGCCACCACCATGCGGGCTTGTTCTCGAATGACGATGATCTCTCAGACCAATTGACTGCGGCGGGCCTGGCGGAAGGCGAGCGGGTCTGGCGCCTGCCTATGGGCCCGGAATATGACAGCCTGCTGAAATCCAAATTCGCCGATATGCGCAATATTGGCGGGCGGGCCGCCGGCTCTATAACCGCCGCGCAGTTCCTTGGCCGGTTCATCAATGAGGGCGTAAAGTGGGCCCACCTTGATATTGCAGGTGTGGCCTGGGTCGAGGGCGAAAAATCACCCATCGATCCGAGCTGGGCGAGCGGCTTTGGCCCGCGCCTGCTCGATCGCTGGATCGCCGACAATTATGAGGGCTAGGCGGTGAGCGAGACCGGCACGGGCCCTGAATGGTGGTTCTATCATTTGAGCCGTACCTCGCTGGAACAGGCCGCCGGGCCATTGCTGGAAAAATGCCTGTCACGCGGCTGGCGGGTTCTGGCCATCAGCGCCGACCAGAACAGGCGTGCGGCGCTTGATGAAGCGCTCTGGACCTATGACGATGACGCGTTCCTGCCGCATGGCCAGGCCGAGGCGGCCGGGCTTGATCCGGCGCGCCAGCCGGTTTTAATCTCGCCGGGCCCGGACAATGCCAATCAAGCTGATGTGGCGCTCTTGATGGATGCGGCTGCCTTGCCGGTCGATGCGCCCTTTGCCCGCTGCATGGTCATGTTTGATGATGGCGACACCGCCGCGCGGCAAAAGGCACGTGAACAGTTCAAGGCCGCCAGAGAGGCCGGCCTGACCGCGCGGTACTTTCAACAGTCGCCGCGCGGCTGGCACGAAGCGGGCCAGTCCTAGCGGCATTTCGTCCGCCAGCCATTGCCCCGCTGCCAGTGCCCGGCTATAGGCCGCGCGAGCAATAAGACATTCCCCCGAGTTGACAGGACAAGACCATGGCTGGAACGCGTACATTTTCGATTATCAAACCCGACGCCACGGCGCGCAACCTCACCGGCGCGGTCAATAAAGTGATCGAAGACGGCGGTCTGCGCATTGTCGCCCAGCGCCGGATCAAGATGACACAGGAACAGGCCGAGCGTTTTTACGCCGTGCATGCCGAGCGTCCTTTCTATGGCGAGCTGGTTGAGTTCATGACCTCTGGCCCGGTTGTCGTGCAGGTGCTTGAAGGCGAGAACGCCGTTGCCCGCTACCGCGATGTGATGGGCGCGACCAATCCTGAAGAAGCCGCCGAGGGGACTATCCGCAAGCTTTATGCCCGGTCGCTCGGCGAGAATTCCGCGCATGGCTCGGACAGTGACGAGAATGCTGAGCTGGAAATCTCTCAGTTCTTCAGCGAGGCTGACATTGTCGGCTAGATAGCCACTCAAGCGCGCGGCGTAAGCTCGCCGCACGCTTTGGCCAGCGCCCGGGGATAGAGCTTGTGCTCTTCTACCAGAACGCGCGCGGCAAGCGTTTCGGCGCTGTCGCCGGCCATGATCGGCACAGTGGCCTGCTCAATCAGGGCGCCTTCATCGACCCCTTCGGTGACCCAGTGCACGCTGCAACCGGCCTCTGCATCACCGGCATCAATGGCGCGCTGATGGGTGTTGAGCCCCGGATATTTCGGCAAGAGCGAGGGGTGAATATTCACCATCCGGCCGGCCCATTCGCGCACAAACCACGGCGTCAGCACACGCATAAATCCGGCTAGCGCGATCAGGTCGACGCTTTGTTCCAGCAAGAGGGCATGAACCGCCCGCTCGAACGCCTCACGATCCTTGCCGAACGCCGTGTGGTCGACGCAGGCTGCCTCAATGCCGGCTTCCGCCGCTGTTTCAAGCCCGCCCGCGTCGGGGCGGTTGGAAATCACCAGGACGGGCCTCGCCGGATAGTCTGGTGCCTCTGGCGCCTCCAGCAGCGCCGACATGTTCGACCCGCGGCCGGAAATCATGATGGCAAGGCGCAGAGGGCTCATTTGGCGACCAGATCACCGATCACAACCGGCGTCTCGCCAAGGTCTGTCAGCTGCGCCAGGACCGTATCGGTCTTATCCGGCGCGCAGGCAAAGACCAGTCCGATGCCCATATTGAATGTCTTGTGCATCTCGCCGGTCTCAATATTCCCCTCGCGCTGCAACCAGTCGAACACGGGCAGGGGCGTCCAGGCAGCGCGGTCGATGCGCGGGGCGAGATGATCCGGGCACATGCGCGGCGTGTTTTCCGTCAGGCCGCCGCCGGTAATGTGGGCGAGACCCTTGATGAGGCCGGACTTGATTAGCGGCAGCGCGGCCTTGGAATAAAGCCGTGTCGGGGTCAGCAAGGCCTCGCCCAGCGTGCCGTTGCTGAACGGGCTTGCATCGTCATAGGCAAGGCCGGTGCGCTCGACCACTTTGCGGATCAGGGAATATCCGTTCGAGTGCGGGCCGGACGCGCCAATACCGATCAATACATCGCCGGCTTGCATCTCGGTCATGCGCGGCAAGATGTCGGCGCGTTCCACCGCTCCGACGACGAAGCCGGCGAGATCATAGTGGCCGGGCGGATACATGCCCGGCATCTCGGCGGTCTCGCCGCCAACCAGCGCGCAGCCGGCGCGTCTGCAACCTTCGGCAATGCCTGCAATCACCGCCTGTGCCGTCGCTTCGTCGAGCTGCCCTGTCGCGAAATAGTCGAGAAAAAACAGCGGGTCTGCGCCCTGTGCGAGCACATCATTCGCGCACATCGCGACCAGATCGATGCCAATCGTCTCATGTCTGCCGGTCTCGAAGGCAATCATCAGCTTGGTGCCGACCCCATCGGTGCCAGACACCAGAACCGGATCGCGCCAGCCTTCCGCTTTAAGATCAAACAGCGCGCCAAACCCGCCAAGCCCACCCATCACGCCGGCGCGGCGTGTCGCTTTGGCCAGCGGTGAAATGGCCTTCACAAGCCGGTCACCTGCCTCAATATCGACACCTGACTGACTATATGACAGCGGAACGCGGGTCTCATCACTCATGGGCAGGCGCGTTAGCATGTGGACAGTTTTGTGACCAGCGCTGTGGTGCGGTTCACGTGGCGCAATTGGCTTGTTAGGGTCGCGCCAGAAGCAAAGGATAGCGATATGATTCGATCATGGCTGATATTGGTCTTGGTGGCGCTGGTGCCCGTCTCAATGGCGCAGGCCCAAAGCCGCGACGTCTATACAATCAGCGGCATTCCAGTCGATGAGACTGCCGAGACCGTGATCGATGCGCAGCTGGCTGCTTTTTCCTCGGCCAAACTGATCGGCGCACGCCAGATGATCGAACGCATTACCCTCACGCAGGATCGCGCCGCCGCGCCGCAATTGATGATTGATCAGGCCACCGCCGATCTGCTGGCTGCGGCGGTCGATGTCGAGGAAGAAACACGCGGCGCCGGGCGCTATCGCGGCCGTCTCGCCGTGGTGTTCAACCCGGTCAATGTCCGCGCCTTTCTGGAACAGAATGGCGTCGCTTACACCGATCAGCAGGCAGCGACCGCTGTGGTCATTCCGGTCTCGTCGCTTGCTTATGAATTTGACTGGAACAGCGCCTGGCCCGATCGCTCATCAGGTCAGCTTGCACCGACTGTCACAAGCCGGTCCTTTGGCTATACCAGCGATGTCGATTGGCCGGTGCTCGCCTCAGAGGCGCAGCTTTACGGCGCCAGCAGGGCGGTGATCGCACAGCTGCTCGGCGTGCCAGGTTCTCACCGGGTGGAGCTGACTGTGGTCACCGCGTCGGGGCGCCAGTCGCTTGGTCGCACGCCTGTCGTTACCACAATGAATGAAGCTGTCAGCGCCGCTGGCGACCTTCTCGACGAGGTCTGGAAACGCGCCTCAGTGGTGCGCGAAACAGGCCGCACCGAGGTTCAGGCCACCGTGCTTTACACCTCCATGGCCGAATGGAACACGCTGCGCGGCGCGCTCGCCCAGTCGCCGCTTATCTCGGAATTCACTACAAAAGCGGTGGCGCGTGATGGCGCGGTTGTCTCTTTCATCTTTGCCGGTGACGGGACGCGCCTGATCTCGGATCTGCGCGATCGCGGCGTGTCGATTACCGCTGAGCCCATCGGCTATGTGCTGACATCAGCGATCACCGCCGCAGCGCGGGTCCAGCAATAGGGCCGCGGCGCATTTGGTTATGACCGGCTCACGCCAATTACCGCTGCGCTTTCCAGAGCCGGCGCTGACCTTTGACACGATGGTGCTTAGCGCTTGCAATCGCGGCGCGGTGGCGGCGGCGCGGCGGGTGCAGCATTGGCCCTACCATGTGTTTTGCCTCATTGGTCCGCCCAAATGCGGGCTGACAAGCCTTGCCCGCGCCTGGGCAGAGGAGAACAAGGGTGTGCTCTTGGCGCATGACGCCCTGGCAGCTGATCTGGATATCGAAACCGGCCCAGCCATGATGGCCATCGACCGGGCTGACCAACTCTCCCAGGATGCGCAATTGCTAAACCTGATCAGCGCGCTGAAGCGGCGCAATGGGCGCCTGCTATTGACCGCGCGCACGCCGCCCACGCAATGGCTCAACTCCTCGGCCGACCTCGCCTCGCGCCTGAAATCAGCGCCGCTTGCCGAGATCGCTCCGCCTGATGAGCCAATGATGCGTGCGCGCCTGCGCGGCGCAGCGCGGCGCGGCTTTATCAATTTGCCTCAGCAGGTCGAGGATTATCTGGTCCCGCGTCTGGGCTTAAGCTATGTCGCCATCGAAGAAATGATGGACGATCTGTCTGGCCGAATGGCCGGGCGTGAGCTAACGGTGCCACTGGCAAGGGAGATACTTGACGCGGCCGATGGTCAAAGCGGCCTGTTCAGCAAAGGGGACAATGCATGACGGAGGTTAGGGCGCCGGCTAAGGACAAGCCAGACATGGCCCTGCTGCGATCGCCAGAGCGGTTCTTGAACCGTGAGCTGTCCTGGTTGAAATTCAATGAACGTGTGCTTGAGGAAGCGCGAAATGAAAGCCATCCCTTGCTTGAGCGGCTGCGCTTCCTGTCCATCTCGGCGAGCAATCTCGATGAGTTCTTCATGGTGCGTTATGCCGGCCTGCGAGAGCAGATGCGGGCCGGGATCAAACGGCTCAGCCAGGAGGGGCGCACGCCGGCCCAACAGGTCGAGGCCATTGAAAAGGTCGTCGATGCTCTGATGAGCGAGCAACAGGCCTGCTGGCGCGATCTGCGCGGCGTGCTGGAAAAGGAGAATATCATTGTCTCCTCACTCAAGGATCTGAAAAAAACCGATATTGCCTGGCTGAAAACCCACTTTGAAACCCATATCTTCCCGATCCTGACCCCGCAGGCGGTCGATCCAGCGCAGCCCTTTCCATTCATTCCCAATCTTGGATTCGCCGTGGCCTTCCAGCTTGCGCCGGAAAATGGCAGCGGCGAGCCCATGGTAGGGCTGGTTCCCATGCCGGCTTTTTCCAAGCGCTTCATTCAGATGCCAAACAAGAAAAACGGGCTGACCCGCTTTGTCCGGCTGGAAAGCGTGATTGCGCATTTTCAGGACATGTTGTTCCCGGGCCTGAAATCCAGCGGGCATTGCGTTTTTCGCATCGTGCGCGACAGCGATATCGAGATTGAGGAAGAAGCCGAAGATCTGATCGCTGAGTTTGAGTATCTGCTCAAGCAGCGCCGGCGCGGGCGTATTGTGCGCATCCATATTGATCAGGATGGGCCCGAAACGCTGACAGATTTCATTGTTCGCGAACTCGACGCTGAACCGCGCGATATTCAGAAACTCGACGGCTTGCTCGGCATGAAGGATCTGTCAGGCCTGGTCATAGATGAGCGGCCGGACCTGCAATTTGTGCCGTTTGAGGCCCGCTTTCCTGAACGTATTCGCGAGATGGGCGGGGACTGTTTTGAGGCGATCCGTGCCAAGGACATTCTGGTCCATCACCCTTACGAATCCTTCGATGTCGTGGTTCAGTTCCTGCGCCAGGCCGCCGCTGACCCCGCTGTCGTGGCGATCAAACAGACGCTCTATCGCACGACATTGAACTCGCCGGTTGTGGCCGCGCTGGTTGAGGCAGCCGAGGCCGGCAAGAATGTCACCGCGCTGGTCGAGATTAAGGCGCGTTTCGATGAAGAGACCAATCTGCGCCTCGCCCGGGATCTGGAGCGCGCCGGCGTGCAGGTCGTCTATGGCTTTATCGACTATAAAACCCACGCCAAGGTGTCGCTTGTGGTGCGCCGCGAGCAGGATGGTTTGCGCACCTATACCCATTTCGGCACCGGCAATTATCACCCGATTACCGCGCGAATCTATACCGATCTGGCGCTGTTTACTGCAGATCCAGCGATGGGCCGCGATGCCGGGCGCCTGTTCAATTATATCACCGCCTATCGCGAGCCGCCCGAAGAAGGACCGAAGCTTGAGAAAATCGTGATGTCGCCTTTTGCGATGGAAAAGCACCTGATCTCGATGATCAATGCTGAAGCCAAGGCGGCCAAGGCGGGCAAGCCGTCCGGCATCTGGGCGAAGATGAACTCACTGGTCGATATGGACGTCATCGACGCGTTGTATAAGGCGAGCCAGGCCGGCGTGCCGATCCGCCTGGTTATTCGTGGCATTTGCTGCCTGCGCCCCGGCGTGCTGGGCCTGTCAGAGACCATTCAAGTCAAAAGTCTTGTCGGTCGCTTTCTGGAACATTCGCGCATTGTCTGTTTTGCCAATGGTGAAACGCTGCCCTCGGAAAAAGCCAGGATCTATATGTCGTCTGCTGACTGGATGGACCGTAACCTGAAACGTCGAGTTGAGGCGCTGGTGCCGATCGAGGTGCCCACGGTTCATCGTCAGGTGCTCAATCAGATCATGATCGCCAATCTCAATGATGATGAACAAAGCTGGGATATGGATGAAAGCGGCGACTATCACCGTGCGCGCAAACCCGGCACGCCGGGCGGGTTCAGTGCACACGAGTATTTCATGGCCAATCCCAGCCTGTCGGGTCGCGGCAGCTCGCTGGTTGTCAGTGAGCCGCCGCGCCTGTCCCCGCGCAAGCGAGAGCGCAAGTAATTGATGAGTGGGCCTGAAAAAATTGCGGTGATCGATGTCGGATCGAACTCCTGCCGACTGGTTATCTATGAACATATCGGCGCAGCCTTGCTGCCCTATTTCAACGAAAAAACGATGGCAGGTCTTGGTCGCAACCTGTCTGAAACAGGTGTTCTTTTTCCCGATGGACGGATCAAAGCGCTGGATACGCTGCGCCGTTTCCGCGCCATTCTGGAAGGGCTCGGCATTACCAATATTGTTGCGGTCGCGACTGCGGCGGTACGCGAAGCCGAGGATGGCGCCGCCTTTCAAGACGCCGCCGCCGCGGCGCTGGGTCTGCCGCTGACCGTGCTTAGCGGTGCCGATGAGGGGCGCCTGTCTGCGCAGGGTGTGCTGACCGGTTTTGGCGATGTGTCAGGCATTGTGGCCGACCTTGGCGGGTCGAGCATCGAGATCCAGGCCTGCGACAAGGGCAAGATGTCGAGCGAAGCGGAGTCCTTTCTGCTGGGGCCGCTGGCGCGGATCGCCGACGCCGAGACATCAATGGAGGCGCGGCGCGGCGCGATCTTGCAAGCGCTGGCGGCCTCCAGGGCGCTCGCAGATCATCCCGGCACGCTGATTGCGGTCGGCGGCGCCTGGCGCAACCTGGCTGTCGTGCATATGATGCTGACCGATTATCCGCTGCGCGTGGTCAATGGGTATCGCCTGAATCGCAAGGCGCTCGGCCTCGTGATTGAGGCGCTTGGTAGGGCAGAGCGCGACAAGACCCTGCAACAGAAGATCGAGAAAATTGCCAAGAAACGCTATGGCACCATGCTGCATGCCGCGCTCGTTCTTGATGGCTTGTTGGAGACATCCAAAGTCAAGGCGGCGACCATCTCAGCCTATGGTCTGCGCGACGGCGTGGTCGGCGAGCGGCTTGGAACATTGGGGCAGGGCGATAGCCTGACTGATACCAGCCAGCTTTTTATGAATCTCAGCGAAGACAGCATGGCATTCGGAAGCTGCCTGGGCGAGTTTGTCGCGCCGCTCTTTGGTGCCGCTCATCCCGACTGGGGCACAATCACGGCAACCTGCCAGATTGCTGATGCCGGTGCGCGGATGCATCCCGATCATCGCCCCAACCTGATCTTTCAGCAGGTTGTTCGCGCGCCCCTGCCGCGGCTTGATCACCGCGCACGCCTTTTGGCTGCCTCGTCGGTGGCCTGGCGCTACACATTCCGTTTTCAGATACCCGGTCAGATGCGCGCGCTCATGTCAGAGCAGGATCAGGTCTTTGCCCGCATTCTGGGCACGGCCATGCGTCTTGGCGGGGCGTTTTCCGGCCGTTCGTCCAGCATCCTGACGACCTCCAAACTGGAGCGCAATGAGACCGCGCTGACCCTGCGTGTCTGGAAGAAGAATGAAGACATGGTCTCCGGCACGGTGAAACGCCGCCTGCGCCAGCTCTCCGGCCTGCTTGATCTGGAGCCCCGGATCGAGATTGTTGAGCGCTTTTAAAGGTCGAACAGGCGCACCTGACCATTTTCGAATGACAAGGCGAGCTTGCCCGATAACAGGTCGCGCGCCTTCTTGCCGAACAGATCATAACGCCAGCCCGTCATGGCCGGAATATCCTCATCGGTCTCGCCGCGCGCCAGGCGCTCGATATCGGCCGCATTGGCGATCAGGCGCGGCACGACATTGGCCTCATCGCCAACGGCCTTCAGCAGCACTTTCAGCATTTCTGGGGCGCCGGCGGGCGTTTCGGGATTCTGTGTGCGTTTCGGGCGCGGCGGGGCATAGGCTTTCGGGTCAGCAACAGCCTGAGTAACCGCCTCGATCAGGCCATCGGCATATTTTGACCGGATAAACCCGTTTGGCACCGCGCGCAGGCGCTCAAACGCCTTTTCCGATGTCGGCTTCTGGTCGGCAATTTCCTGTACCGCATCATCCTTCAGGATCCGGCGGCGCGGCTTGTTGACCGTTTGGGCGGTCTGCTCGCGCCAGGCGGCGACCGATGCAAACACAGCGGCGTATTCAAGCTGGGGTTTACGCATTTTCAGCCGTTGCCAGGCATTTTCGGGGGAGACATCATACAGCGCGGGGTCTTCCATCGCGGCCATCTCGCTGCGCACCCAGTCCATCCGGCCATCTGATTCCAGCTGCTTCTTCATAATCACATAGGCATCGCGCAGATGGGTGACATCACCTATGGCATAGGCAAGTTGCTTGGCTGTCAGCGGGCGACGCTTCCAGTCCGTGAACTGGCTCGACTTGTCGATATGGCGTTTCAGAACCCGCTGCACCAGATTGTCATAGGAGATGGAATCGCCAATCCCCAGCGCCATGGCGCCAATCTGCGTGTCAAAAATCGGGCCGGGCGGATGGCCTATCAGACGGTTGAAGATTTCCATATCCTGGCGCGCGGCATGGAACACTTTTGGCCGCGACGGGTCGGCAATCAGGTTCAGAAAGGGGCCAATATCAAGGTCGCCCGCCAGCGGGTCGATAATCACCTCATAGTCCATGCACGAGGCCTGGATCAGGCAGAGCTCCGGCCAATAGGTCGTCTCTCGGTGAAACTCGGTATCGACACAGATGAAATCGCCTTTCGCCAGACGGGCGCAGGCTTCATCCAAGGCGGATTGATCGGTTACAATGTGGAGTGTGTCTTGCTTCATGCCCCGCCCCTAAACGAGACCGCGTCATTTGACGAGAGGGGCATGTGCAATGGGGCGTTTAAGCCTGTTTGCGCATCAGCGCTGCGCGCACTTTCCCAACTGCATCTTTCGGCGCGTTGTCGGTCTCCGACTTGGCCACAAATTCCTCGAGAGATTCGCCGACAACCCATTCGTCATCTTCGTACTCTGATTCTCCGCCATGGTCTGAGAGCCCGCGCATCGCACCGACAATTTCTGTAAGTGACGGTTCACCCTGTGGGCCGCCCTCCAGCGTGACATTGGCGCTCGATGGCTGGGCGGCGCGGGCCAGCGTGCGGAACATCATCCGCATCGGCGTCGACACCGCCGCGCCGAAGGCGATACATTCCCGATCAGCCAGCGATGACAGGAAGGCGATGGACGAGCGCGACCCGTTCGAGATCGCCTTGCGCATCACATCCTGGTCTGAATCATTGCCCAGGCGCAGCGAGAAAATGGTGTTACACTGCGAGAGAATGGTCGGGTCGAGTTCATTCGGGCGCTGGGTGATAATCGCGATCGCCACGCCATATTTCCGGCCTTCTTTGGCGATCCGCGCAATCGACGCCCGTGTCGGCGCAAAGCCGGCTGATGTGTCGGCCGGAATGTAACGGTGGGCTTCCTCACACACGACCAGTGTCTTGACCCGCCCGTCACTGGCCAGCGCCAGATCAAAGGCCAGCCGGCACAGAACCGAAGCCACCGAATTGACCACTTCAGACGGAATGCCCGACATCTGGAACACGGTGATCGGTTTGTCGTCCAGCGGCACGCGGTAAATCTCCCCGATCACCGCCTCGATCCGGTCTGTGGCATCGTGTGATCCGAACAGGAAGCCAAATCGCGGATCATTGATCGCCGATTCAATCCGGGCCTTCAGGCGGCGCAGCGTCAGGCGGCGCAGGGCACCGTCCAGTGACCCGATTTCCTCCTCCAGGAGAGCCAGCAGATCGGCAATCCGATAGGGCACGGGCGAGTCGGCTGTAATCGCATTCCCGCCGGTCTGGCGCCGCAAACCCTTGGCGCGGCCCTCGCGATAATAGACTTTGGCCTTGGGAATAAACTCGCGCAGCGCGTCCAGTTCTTCGTCGGATTCAAGCCGCCCGCGAAACACGACCTGAGAGAACTCTTCCAGGGTCAGCATCCAGAAGGGCATATCCAGCGTTTCGGCCGTGATCGTGTGCGCCTTTTTGCCGAATGCACTCGTATATTCATTGTGCGGGTCAAGGATCAGAATGCGCTGTTCTTTGGCTTTCTGGGCAATCAGATGCAGGATGATCGAGACCGAGGTCGACTTACCGGTACCGGTTGTTCCCACCACAGCGAAGTGACGCGATAGAAGGGCGTCCACAGAAACAACTGCCGGGATGTCGCGCGCCTGGCTCAGGCTGCCAATCGTGACCGCGCTTTGGTCGCTCGACTGGTAAATCGTGGTCAGGTCTTCCTTGCGGATCCGGTGGGCTTCCGCGCCAAGGCTTGGATAGACCGAAATACCTGACGAGAAGACTTCCTTGCCATCGTCCAGGCTGCGCACCTCACCGGCGAGCTCGACGAACAGCGTAATCGGGTTCGGCTTGTCGTAAGACCAGGCCGGATTGTCCGCTTCAACCTTGTACAAAAGACCGACAACGCGGTTCTTGCCCACGCGGATCGAGATTTGCTGGCCCACACTCCAATAAGCGGCGAGATCGGTGCCGGGAATGGCGAGGGTTGCGATCTTGGCCTGTGTACCGTCACATTCGATAACATAGGCACCGGGGCGCTGGCGGGCGCCCGGCGGCGGCAAGGGCGCCTGGGCGGCAGGGGGCGTGGAGGCTGTCATATCGATTGCCTTGTCGCGAAAATCGGTGAAAGCCGCGTTAATTTTGCGCAAATCATCTCTGTCTCAGGCGCGCTCTTGACATTATCGGGCCTGCACCGCCAAAAGCCGCCTGAATTTACATGCCCCCATGGAGCCGTTCATGCACGCCTACCGCACCCATACTTGCGGCCAGCTTCGTCAATCGGATGTTGGTACAACAGTCAAACTGTCAGGTTGGTTGCACCGTCGGCGCGATCATGGCGGGGTCATGTTCATTGATTTGCGCGACCATTATGGGCTGACCCAATGCGTGTTCGACCCTGATTTCCCGGCCTTTGAGGTCGTCGAGCGCCTGCGCACCGAAAGCGTCATCACAGTCGAGGGCGAGGTGATTGCGCGCGACAAGGCGCTGGTGAACCCGAACCTTGAGACCGGCGGGATCGAAGTGCGCATCAAGGAAGCCAGCGTCCAGTCAGAGGCTGCAGAGCTGCCTTTGCCGGTCTTTGGCGAGCCTGATTATCCCGAAGATATTCGCCTGACCCACCGTTATCTTGATCTGCGGCGTGAGACGCTGCACGCCAATATGATCCTGCGCGCCGAGGTCATTGCCTCGATCCGCCGGCGCATGGTTGAGCAGGGCTTTACCGAATATCAGACCCCAATCCTGACTGCATCCAGCCCGGAAGGCGCGCGCGATTTCCTCGTGCCTTCACGTTTGCATCCCGGCGAATTCTACGCCCTGCCGCAGGCCCCGCAGCAGTTCAAACAGCTGCTCATGGTCTCCGGCTTTGACCGCTACTTCCAGATCGCCGCTTGTTTCCGCGATGAAGATGCCCGCGCTGACCGCTCGCCGGGCGAGTTCTATCAGCTCGATATCGAGATGAGCTTTGTTACCCAGGAAGATGTGTTCCAGGCGATTGAGCCTGTAATGGCCGGCGTGTTCAACGAGTTTGCCGACTGGAAGGGCAAGGGCCGCACCATGCCGGAAGGCCCGTTCCCGCGCATTCCCTATGCAGAGGCGATGGCCAAGTATGGCTCGGACAAGCCCGATCTGCGCAACCCGATCGAGCTGGTTGATGTCACAGACTTCTTTGCCGATGACACCAAGACTGGCTTTGGCATCTTTGCAAAAATCATCAAAGGCGGCGGCAAGGTGATCGCCATCCCGGCGCCAAAAGCGACCGAGACCCAGTCGCGGAAATTCTTCGATGACCTTGATAAATGGGCGAAAAAAGAGATGCAGGCCCCCGGCCTTGGCTTTGCCCGCCTGCGCACCGATGAGGATGGCGCCGTGGTCAGCCAGGATCCGACGCTGAAGAATTTCGATCCGGGCCATCTCAAGGCCTTCCTTGACCATGTGGGCCTTGGCGATGGCGACGGCATCTTCTTTTCAGCCGGCAAGGCGAGCGAGGCTTACAAGCTCGCCGGCGCGGCGCGCATCAAGGTTGGCGAAGAGCTGGATCTGGTTGAACAGGGCGTCTTCCGCTTCTGCTGGATCGTTGATTTTCCAATGTTCGAGTATGATGAGGACAACAAGAAAATCGATTTCAGCCATAACCCTTTCTCTATGCCGCAAGGCGGTCTGGAGGCGCTGGACGCGGCCAAGACAGATGATGATCTGCTCGCCATCAATGCCTTCCAATATGACATTGTCTGTAACGGCATTGAGCTCTCCTCCGGCGCGATCCGGAACCATCGCCCGGACATTATGCTGAAAGCCTTTGAGCTTGCCGGGTATGGCCCGGACGTGGTCGAGGCGGAGTTTGGCGGCATGCTGAACGCCTTCCGCTATGGCGCCCCGCCGCATGGCGGCATTGCGCCGGGTGTGGACCGTATGGTCATGCTACTGGCGGACGCCGACAATATTCGCGATGTCACCCTGTTCCCGATGAACCAGCAGGCGCGTGACCTGATGATGCAGGCGCCAAGCCCGGTTGATGAGGCCCAGCTCAAAGAGCTGCACATCCGCCTCGCCCCGGCGGTAAAGGACAGCTAGGGCGGGGCCTTTCGCCCTGTCTCTCCCAGACACCTGCGCCTCTCCGCCGACACCCGCGGCGGCGGGTGTCCAAGGACAAGCCTGTCCTGAAAGAGCTATGGTTGACCTTCGCCCCCCAGAGACCCGTCTTCACCCGCACAGAGCACATTCTGCGGCCATGTTCAGCGTCTCGCGCTAGACCTTGCCGCCGCATCGGATTAGGAGCGGGATCGCAAGAGTTTAAAGGGCTGAACTGATGTTCGATATTCGCGCCATTCGTGACAATCCTGAGGCCTTCCGGGCCGCCTGGAACCGCAAGAAAACAGGCCTTGGTGATGAGACCGTGCCCGCCATTCTGTCCTTCGATGAAAAGCTGCGCGCGGCCATTGCGACCAAGCAGGAAGCGGAAACCGCCCGCAACATGAAATCCAAGCTCATCGGAAAGGCCAAGGCGAGCGGCAATGAGGACGAAGCGGCCGCCTTGATGGCCGCTGTGGCCGACGCCAAGACCGCCATTGAGGCCGCCGGCGAGACAGAATCCAAAATTCAGACTGAGCTCAATGCCATTCTGATGGGCACCCCCAATCTGCCCATGCCTGATGTGCCTGAAGGCGAGGATGAAGACGCCAATGTGCAGCAGGGCAATGGCTGGGGCACGCCGCGCGCGTTTGATTTTGACGTGAAAGACCATGCCGACCTTGGCGAGGCGCTGGGCATGATGGACTTTGAAACCGCGGCGAAAATGTCTGGCGCGCGCTTTGTGCTGCTGTCTGGCAAGCTTGCCCGGCTGGAGCGGGCGCTGGCTGCCTTCATGCTCGACACCCAGACCGAACAGAATGGCTATGAGGAATGTTCACCGCCCTTGCTGGTGCGTGACAACGCCCTCGAGGGCACCGGGCAGCTGCCGAAGTTTGAGCTTGATCTATTCAAAACCGAGCATGTTGCTCTTGATGAAGCTATTAAAAGTTTCAACGAAAAATGGAAAGTTGAGGCTCAGAAAGTTCTCGATGATGAGGACTATTCTTGGCTGAATGAAATCGACGATGCTAACCGACTTGATACTTTAAAAAGCTTCTGGCGCGAGCGTCTTGGCACCATTCATTCAGAGCTTAAACGAAGCAATTTTGATGCTGTAAAAAAGGGTGATTTCTCACAGCGTCATTTCCTCATCCCCACCGCCGAGGTTCCGCTCACAAACATCGTCGCCGATAGCATCATCGAGGAAAGCTATCTGCCGCGCCGGTGTACCGCGCACACGCCCTGTTTCCGCTCAGAGGCGGGTAGTGCCGGGCGCGACACCAAGGGCATGATCCGCCTGCACCAGTTCAACAAGGTGGAGCTGGTCTCCATCGTCAAAGACGAAGCCGCCGGCCTTGACGAGCTGGAGCGGATGACACGCTGCGCCGAGGGCATTCTGGAGGCGCTGAAATTGCCCTATCGGCGTATGCTGCTCTGCACCGGCGATATGGGCTTTGGCGCGCGTAAAACCTATGATCTTGAGGTCTGGCTGCCGAGCCAGAACACCTATCGCGAGATCAGCTCGTGTTCCTATTGCGGTGACTTCCAGGCCCGGCGCATGAAGGCGCGCTGGCGCCCGGCACCAGGCGAGGACAATAAAAAACCCAAGCCTGAATTTGCGCACACACTCAACGGCTCTGGCCTTGCCGTCGGGCGCACCCTCGTCGCCGTGCTGGATAATTATCAGAATGCGGATGGCTCCATCACCGTGCCAGACGTCCTGGCGCCTTATATGGGCGGGCTTGAGCTGATTGCCTAACCACCTTTCCTCATCCTGAGCCTGTCGAAGGATGAAGGAAAGGCTGCCACATTCTTCGACAGGCTCAGGATGAGGCGTTAGAGGACAAAAACATGAAAATCCTGCTGACCAATGATGACGGCATCAACGCACCGGGCCTCGCGGTGCTGGAGGGCATAGCGCGCGAGCTCAGTGACGATATCTGGGTTGTCGCGCCGGAGCTTGAGCAATCCGGAAAGGGGCGCGCCATTTCGCTGACGGAATTTGTTCGCGTTCGCGCGCTTGAGCCTAAGCGTTTCAGCGTGAACGGCACCCCGAGTGACTGTGTGCTTCTTGCGCTGGACGAGCTGATGGATGAGCGCCCGGATCTCATTCTTTCTGGCGTCAATGCGGGTCAGAACATTGCCGAGGATACCACGTTTTCCGGCACGATCGCTGCGGCCTTGTTCGGCATGCAACATGGTGTACCCTCAATCGCGCTCAGCCAGTCCAAGGGCTTCCAGAACCCCCATTCCTGCCCGTGGGAAACGCCGCAGGCCTGGGGCGCCAAAGTGCTCAAACCCCTGATCGACAAAGGCTGGCCCAATGATCTGATCCTGAATATCAATTTCCCGGATCGCGCCCCGGACGATGTGCAGGGCGTGCGCTATACCCGCCAGGGCTTTCGCGACGAGCGGATTATCCGCACCGAAGCGCGCGAGGATCTGCGCGGCAATGCCTATTACTGGATCGGCTATCGCGGCAAGCTGTCCAACCCGAATGAGGGCACTGACCTGCGCGCCATCTATGATGGCTATATCTCCGTCTCGCCTTTGCATGTAGACCTGACACATGAAGAATTCCTGCAAGACATGCGCGACACATGGCCGAGCTGATCGCTGATCCCTTCCGGGCCGCGCGGCTGGTTCTGGCCCTGCGCCGTCAAGGCATCACCAATGACAGCGTGCTCTCGGCGCTCGAAACCGTTGATCGCGGCGCCTTCGTCGATGACAGCCTGGCTGGCCTTGGCACGGAGGACTGCTCCTTGCCAATCGCATGTGGTCAGTCCATTCCGCGCCCGATTGTCACCGCGCGTCTGTTGCGGGCATTGGAGCCCTCGCCCGGCAAGGAAGACAAGATCCTGCTGGTCGGTGCCGGCAGCGGCTATACGGCGGCCTTGCTCGGCCAGATTGCCCGCCATGTCTTTGCCGTTGAGCGTTTTCGCGCGCTTGTAAAGGCCGCGAACGAACGCCTTGCCGCGCTGAAGGTCGACAACGTCATCGTGCGGCTGGGCGATGGGCTGGAGGGGCTCGCCGAACATGGGCCGTATGACCGGATCCTGCTGGCCGGTGCGGTGCGGACAATCCCATCTGCTCTGGTCGAACAGCTTGGCCGCGATGGCCGGCTCGTCGCGCCGCTGCGTTTGACAGATGAAACCCTGGTTCTGCGCGCAGTCCTGCCGGACAAATCCACGTCAGACGACATCTTGCCGGAAAAGCTCAGTGATCTTGTGAAGGGCGAGAGCCTGGCGCTCTAATCTGTGTCCAGCGTCGCGCACTCGCCAGCGGCAGCAACGCTGATGCCGGCTGCGGCCGCCTCGCACGCATTGCCATAGGTCTGACCGTCACAGCCGCATACAGGCACAAACTCGCGGGTACACATCTCCGCTTTCGGCTGGCAGGTGCCGGGACCGTCCCAAATCTCAAGGCACTCGCCCATCGGTTGCTCGCAGTAGAAATTGCCCGGGCATTGGACACCTGAAGAGCCGCCGCACGCCTCGCCCGTAATGTCAATCACCATCGGAGCCGGCGGCTCTGGCGTGGTTTCTGGAACAGGTTCGGTGATGATATCGCTCGACGTTTCGCCGCCGCCGAATGCGGCCAGACGCGCCACTGCTGCTGTCATAAATAACCTCCTCATCCGCGACCCCTTCGTCCCATCGACGGAGTTTACCATAATGACAAAAAAACGGCGACGCCAGTAGGCGCCGCCGATCCAGGTCGATTTTGCGAAAAACGCTTCGAAATTAGGCTTTTGCTGCCGCTTCCTGAAGCCGTGCAAAGATATTTCCGCCATGTCCGCCGCCATTCTCGAACGGGGTCTGATGAGTGGTGTCGGCAATCTCGTCCCATTTGGCAGCGACAGCTTCGGCGGTCAGCGCCTCGCCCTGGCCGACAAAGGCGCCTTTGGTCTCGACGATTTGTGAGCGGGAGAAAACACCCGCGCCAGCTGACAGGATAAAGCCGGTCGGTGCATCGTCCTTGACCAGGTTCATTACGCCCGGCGTGACATATTCCGGCTTCAGCTGATCCAGCATTTCCTGCGGCATCAGGCCTTCAGTCATACGGGTCGCAGCGACCGGGCAGATCGCATTGACGCGGATATCATATTTTGCGCCTTCGATTTTCAGCGTGTTCATCAGGCCGACAGAACCGAGTTTCGCGGCGCCATAATTGGCCTGACCAAAGTTGCCGTACAGAGCGGTTGAAGAGGTCGTGACGACCAGACGGCCGTAATTCTGCGCCTTCATAATGTCCCAGGCGGCGAGGAACGGTTTGAATGTGCCCTGCAGGTGAACATCGATAATGATGTCGACATCGGCCTGGCTCATCTTGCTGAACGACTTGTCGCGCAGGATACCCGCATTCGCGATAATGATGTCGATCCGGCCCCATTTTGCCATTGTGTCGTCGATCATCTTCTGCACGCCGGCATCGTCGGCAACAGATGACCCATTGGCGATCGCTTCACCGCCTAGGGCCTCAATTTCGGCCACCACTGCTTCGGCGGCAGCCGAGTTGCCGCCTGAACCATCAACGCTGCCGCCAAGGTCGTTGACAACAACTTTCGCGCCGCGGCGAGCGAGTTCAAGGGCGTGCTCGCGGCCAAGACCGCCACCGGCGCCGGTAACGATGGCAACGCGGTCATCGAAGCGAATGTCAGACATGAAAAACTCCTGTGATTTTCAGTAAAAAGTGTGTTTGGCAGGCCTTGCACCACTCGCTGGCAAGCGCGTCAAGCTTTCGCGCGGCGTCAGGCCGGTGATTTGCCGCGCCGCACTGGCCCGCCTGCGGTCCGCGCGGCCTGAAACGGGGTCGATTATGGTGCCTGTTTTCCTGATCTTGATGGCCATAAGCTGTGCGATTGCAGGGGCGGCAGGGGTTTAAGCAGCCAAATTTGATTTCGGCGCTGGCCCATTCGGGCTGCTCGGTCTAGCCTCGCCTGACAAAACAGAAGGAAAAACAGATGGATTGGGGATGGGACAATGGGCGCGCGCTGATCGGTATCGCCCTTATATTTGCTCTTGCGCTGGCCATGTCAGAACGACGAAGCGCCTTTCCCTGGAAGCTGGTCCTGGGCGCGGTCGCCCTGCAATTTGCCTTTGCCCTTATCCTCTTTGGTATCCCGATTATTCGCCAGGGCCTGTTTCAGGCCAATGTCGTTGTCGATGCCTTGCAAGAAGCCACGCGGGCCGGCACCAGCTTTGTCTTCGGCTATATTGGCGACAATACGTCTTATGCCACCAACCCTACGGTGATCCCGGGCGATCAACCGCCGCCGCTTTTCTTCTTTCAAGTCCTGCCGGTGGTGATCGTTGTCGCCTCGCTTTCAGCCATTCTGTGGCACTGGCACATTTTGCGCATCGTCACGCGCGGTTTTGCCTTTGTGTTCCGCAAGACGATGGGGCTGAGCGGTGCGACCTCGCTGGCGGTTTCGGCGAACGTGTTTATGGGCATGACCGAAGCGCCGATCCTGGTGAAGCCCTATATCAAGGACATGAGCCGCAATGAGTTGTTCATTCTTATGGCGACGGGGCTCGCCACCATCGCTGGCAGTGTGCTCATCGTCTATGTCACCTTCCTTGAAGGCACGATGGCCAATCCGCTGGCCCAGCTTTTGACAGCCTCCATTATGGCAGCGCCTGCCTCGGTGGCGTTGGCCGGGGTCATGGTGCCGGAAACCGGCGAGACGTCGAAAGATATGAAAGAACCCGAATTCGAGTATTCCTCGACCATGGATGCCTTTGCGACGGGTGCCTCTGATGGCCTGCAGATCGTCTTCAACATCGCCTGTATGCTGATTGCCGCACTCGCCCTGCTATATCTTGCCAATGCGGGCCTTGGCGCCTTGCCGGACGTGAATGGTGAAGCGCTGTCGATTGAGCGCCTGCTCGGCTGGCTCTTCTTTCCGCTGATGTACATGATTGGTGTGCCGTTTGAAGAAGCCTCCAAGGCCGGCTCCCTGATGGGGATCAAAACGGTGCTGACGGAATTCATCGCCTTTCTGGAGCTTGGCAATACGCCGGTTGAGGAGCTGTCAGACCGCAGTCGTATGATTACCGCGCATGCGCTGTGCGGTTTTGCTAATTTCGGATCGATTGGCATCCTGATAGGGGGAATGTCGATTATCGAGCCGACCCGGCGGCCAAGTTTTCTCGAACTGGCCTGGAAAGCGGTGATTGCCGGAACGCTCGCAACCTGTCTGTCCGGTGCGGTGGTTGGCGCCTTGCCGGCGAGTTTGTTCCTCGGGAGTTAAGTTGCGTGACATCGAAAATCTGGATCGCAAGTGCCAGCGGCCTGGCAGCGCTGTCGCTCGTCTTACCGGCCGGCGGAGAGGAGCCGCGCGCGCTTGAGATTGTCAGCGTTCTGGCCGACCGACCGGCGGGCGCGCCGGGCGCCAATTCGATCCTGCTTGCCGAAGAGATTGCCGCCATCGTGGCCGATCACCCGGCCGAGGTGCTCAACACATTGCCCGGGGTCAATATCCAGATGAATTCCGGTCAGGAACATCTCATTGCCCTGCGTTCACCGGTGCTGACCGGCGGGGCTGGACAAGGCAGTGTGCTGATCCTGGAAAATGGCGTGCCGACGCGTTCGCCCGCCTTCGGCAATGTCAATGCGCTGTTCGAGCTGCATCATGAGGCCGCCGAGGCTATCGAAGTTGTTCGTGGTCCGGGCTCTGCCAAATATGGCTCAAACGCGGTGCATGGCCTGATCAATGTCTTGCTGCCGCCTGCGGGCGGTGATCGCGGGCTGGAGGCGCGCGTGTCTGCCTCTTCGCTTGGGCGCTACAAGTCCGACCTGCTGGCAGCGAATGGCAGCGGGCAGAGTCTGGCGGTCTCGGTCCAGAAGGACAATGGCTGGCGCGATGAAACCGGTCTCGTTCAGATCAAAGCCTCTGGTGCCAGTGCCTTTCAGCTTGGCGGCTGGGATGGCACGGCCTGGTTTTCCGCCTCAAGTCTTGAGCAGGAAACAGCCGGGTTCATTCAGGGGCCCAAGGCCTACCGCGACACCGATCTTGCCAAGACCAATCCGGACCCGGAGGCCTATCGCAATGCCTGGTCTGTGCGCGCTGCGGTGCGCCTGGAACGGCCGCTCGCGGGCGGCGATCTTGTCCTGACACCATTTGTGCGGACGCAGGCGATGGATTTCTCCCAGCACTTCCTGCCGAATGGCGGGGAGGAAGAAAACAGCCATACTGGCGCCGGCCTCATGGCGCGTTATGTGCGGCCGGTTTCGCAAACACTGACCTGGCGCATCGGCGGCGATGTCGATCTGGCGTCCGGCGACCTGAAAGAAACCCAGCTGGAACCATTTGGCTTTTTTCCCGGCGACACGCGTTTTCCGGAAGGTGTGCACTATGACTATACGGTCGAGACGCAGATGCTGGCGCTCTGGTCAGAGCTTGATTGGGCGCTGACACCGCGGCTGACCGTGCTGGCGGGGCTGCGCGGCGAAACCCACCATTATGATTACACGACTGATGCGCCCGTCGGGATCAATGGCCGGTTCCAGGTCGCGGCTGATCGCACCGATGAGTTTGATTTTGTGACGCCCAAGCTGGGCTTTGTCTTCGACGCGGCCGACACGCTGGACCTTTATGCCAATTATGCGCGCGGCGCGCGTGCACCGCAGGCGAGCGACCTTTATCGCCTGCAGTCACAGCAGACCGTTGCCGATGCCGATGTCGAAACGCTCGACAGTTTTGAAATCGGTGCGCGCGGCGCTCTGCTTGGCGGCGGTCTTGTCTTCGATCTGGCCGCCTACACCGCCGACAAGGACAATTTCTTCTTCCGCGATTCTGATGGCCTGAATGTCTCTGATGGCTCGACCCGCCATCAGGGGGTTGAGCTGGCCGCCAATTGGCAAATTGCACCGACATTCATACTGAAAGGATCAGCCAGCTGGTCTGACCAGACCTATACGTTTGACCGCGTGGTCGAAAGCGAGTCGCAAACGATCCGTGATGGCAATGCGGTCGACACCGCGCCTGAATGGCTTGCCGACGTCACGCTTGCATGGTTGCCAAACGATGCGTTTGATTTGGAAATT
This sequence comes from Pseudomonadota bacterium, assembly GCA_039026135.1. Classification (GTDB taxonomy): domain Bacteria; phylum Pseudomonadota; class Alphaproteobacteria; order Caulobacterales; family Hyphomonadaceae; genus Henriciella. Next base: position 25,182 of record JBCCMX010000003.1, read on the forward strand.
TCAGCTGAATACATTGGCGAGTATTTTACCGACCCGGCCAATACGCGCGAGTATCCTGGCCATACCGTAGCCCATTTACGGGCCAATTATCGCGTGGATGATACGCTGGAAACCTATCTCATCGTGCGAAATCTGTTTGATGTGGCCTATGCTGACCGGGCTGATTTCGCTTTTGGCAATGAGCGTTTCTTTCCCGGCGAGCCGCTCAATGCCACAATCGGCCTGCGCAAGCGTTTCTAGTCTAATTTAGTGGCTAATCTCACGCTTTATGGCGAATAAGCGGCCTTTTTTATGGCGAAAATTCAGGTCTCTATCCCGGATCTTTCATGCAACGCTTGGGCAGACTTATCCCGCCCCGTCCCCGCGTTAGTCAGACGCGGCATTTGCCATCACCGCCAGGGCCTGATCCAGGTCAGCAATCAGATCATCGGCATGTTCAAGCCCGGCATGAACACGCATCAGCGGTCCCGGGCGTTTGTGAATGCGGTCTTCTGGCAAACGGCGCAACTGCTGGCAGCAGGGGATGAGCAGGCTTTCAAAACCGCCCCATGAAAAGCCCATGGCAAACAGGTTCAGCGCCTCGAGAAAGGCGTCAAGCTGGGGCTCGCTGATCTCCTGAAAGACAAATCCGAACAGACCGTTTGCACCGGTAAAGTCGCGCTGCCACAGCGCATGTTCGGGGTGGTCCGGCCGGCCGGGATGAAGCACAAAAGCGACCTCCGGCCGGGCTGCCAGCCAGTCGGCCAGCTTATATCCGTTCGCCTCGTGCTGGCGCAGGCGCACCGGCAGGGTGCGCAGGCCGCGCAAAGCGTTATAGGCGTCGTCTGGGCCCAGCGAGATGCCCCAATCATCGGCGCATTTGGCGATCTTGTCATACAGGTCTGCGCGGTTCGTCATCACCGCGCCGCCCAGCGCATCGGCATGGCCAACGGCATATTTGGTTAGCGCCTGAACGGACACATCAACGCCGAGATCCAGCGGTTTGTGCAGCACGCCGGCGCCCCACGTATTGTCCATGATGGTTATCACACCGCGCGATTTTGCAATCTCGGCAATGGCCGGCGTATCCATGACGTCGAAGGTCAGCGAGCCGGGTGATTCCAGAACAATCAGCTTGGTATTGGGTTCGATCAGTTCGGCGATGCCCGCTTCAATGGTCGGGGCAAACCGGGTCGCCGAGACGCCCATCGCCGTCAGCCTGCGGCTACAGAAGCGCGGCGTCGGGCCATAGGCGCTATCGGCCACCAGGACATGATCGCCGGCGACAACAAGGCTGCCAATGGCCAGTGAACAGGCCTGCAACCCATTATTGGTCAGCCGGGTAAAGGCGGCGTTTTCAATCTCGCCGAGCGCGGTCTCCAGCTCGCGATGAACCTCAAGTCCCATGCGGGCATAGGTCGGATCGCCGTGATAGAGCTGCTCACGATTTTCCAGCAAAACGGTTGAGGCATGTTCGACGGCCGGGTTCACCGTGCGGCGAAAGGCTTTGCCGGCGCGCGCATGGACAAGGCGTGTTTCGTCTTTCATCGCGCGGTTCAGGCCTCGTCTTCTAGCCATGGCGGCACAGGCAGGTCTTTCGACCGCAGAAACTCCGGATTGAACAGTTTGGCCTGATAGCGATTGCCATAGTCACACAGGATGGTCACGATCGTGTGGCCGGGGCCAAGATCTCTGGCAAGCTTTTCGGCGCCGGCAATATTGATCCCCGCCGATCCACCCAGGCACAGCCCTTCATGCATGATCAGATCATAAATATGGCGCAGCGCGTCAGCATCATGGATCCGGTAAGGGTAATCGACCGACAGGCCTTCCAGATTGGCCGTCACGCGGCCCTGTCCAATACCTTCGGTGATAGACGTGCCGTCTGATTTCAACTCGCCGTGTTTATAGTATTCATACAGCGCCGCGCCGCCAGGATCGGCTATACCGATCTGTACCTTGCCGCTGCTTTGTTCCTTCAGATATTGCGCGACACCGGCCAGCGTTCCGCCCGACCCAACCGCGCAGATAAACCCGTCAACTTTGCCATCCGTCTGCGCCCAGATTTCCGGGCCTGTGGTCTGATAGTGCGCCTTGCGGTTTGACACATTATCAAACTGGTTGGCCCAGATCGCACCGTTTGGCTCGCTTTCATTCAGCTCTTCGGCAAGCCGCCCGGAAAAGCGCGCATAATGGTTCGGATTGGAATAGGGAACCGCATCGACCTCGATCAGCCTGGCGCCGAAATTGCGCACGGCATCCTTTTTCTCCTGGCTCTGCGAACGCGGCATGACGATCACAACTTTGTAGCCGAGCGCGGCGCCCACCAGCGCCAGGCCAATGCCTGTATTGCCAGCAGTGCCTTCAACAATCGTCCCGCCAGGCTTCAGCGAGCCGTCTGCCTCGGCATCGCGGATAATGCCGAGCGCCGGCCTGTCCTTGACCGATTGTCCGGGGTTGAGAAATTCAGCCTTGCCCAAAACCTCGCAACCGGTGGCTTCTGACAGCCGGTTCAGCCGGATCAGCGGCGTGTTCCCGATCGTGTCCAAAACAGAATGATAAATCGTCATAGGCGCCCCTATTGATTGCGACTTGAGGCTATGTGCCCAGCGCGGGCAAAGCAACTGTGATCCAGATGATCCAAGTGGCGCATTGAAGCGTAATAATCAATGACAGTCACTCATGAGTTATACTGAATGAAAACCGATGCTTATCTAAGCTTTATGCTGGACTACTCTGCCGGCACACTTCCGCCCGAGCAGGCGCTCGCGGCGCAATTGCATGTGCTTTTGTCGCCAGAAGGCCGGGCCAATGCATCTGTCTGGCAGGCCGTGGGCGATGTGCTTCATGATCACTCTGCGACCGATCATTTCCTGCCCGAAGCGCTGGAAATATCGCGCGCGGATTATTCCAAAGTGCCCTGGAAGCGCGGTCTAAGCGGCGTCCAGATGGCCAAACGCGGTAAGGATCGCGGCCAGTTTATGCGCCTTGATCCGGGCCAGTCGGCGCCTGAGCACAGCCATTCAGCGCCAGAGGCCACCGTTGTCCTTCAAGGCCAGTTCGAGGACGGTCACGGCGTCTATAAACGCGGTGATCTTGTCGTTGCAGCGCCCGGACATCGTCATCGTCCTGCCGCTTTTGGCGATGAATCATGTATATGTTTTGTTGGCCGCGCGCCCTTGCCATTCTGGAGACTGAGCTGATGACAAAATTCGCGAGCCTTGTTGTGTCCGGCATGATTTGCGCCAGCTCGATGGCCTTTGCGCAGACCGATGCGATTGCTGTCAATACCGTCGCCGAGGTCGCGGTGCCGACCCCATGGACACCTGAAGATGGCGATATCATTGATTTTGAGGTCTTGCGGAAAGGCAAACCCTTTGGCCGCCATGTTCTGACCTTCACGCGCGCGGCGGACGGTGCTCTGACGGTCGTCAATGATGTCGACTTGAAAGTCAAAATTGGCCCCATCACCGCATTCAGATACACATTGGATAGCACAGAGCGCTGGGCCGGCGGACAACTTGTGTCCATGACTGGTAACACCAATAATGACGGCAAGAAGACCAGCGTGGATGCCGAAGCCGTCGATGGCAAGCTCGTCGTTGAAAGCTCGCTGTTCGATGGCGAACTGCCGGCAGAGACCATTCCATCAAGCCATTGGAATATCCTGCAGGCCTATAGTTCACAAATGCTGTCGGCGGAATCAGGCGAGGTGCTGCCGATTGAGCAGGTCAATCTGGGTGTCGAGACGATTGAGGCTGGCGGACAGCAAATTGAGGCAACTCATTATCGTCTTCTGTCCGACATTGATGTGGACCTGTGGTATGACGACCAGTCGCGCTGGGTGAAACTCGCATTCGAAGCGCGCGGTCAAAGCATCGAATACGTTCTGAGCGAACTCTACTAGCGCCGCGCCAGACTGAACTGGCCGACATTGATCCGGCCATTGTCGAACCCGGCTTCGCAATAGCTCATATAGAAGCGCCACATGCGCCGGAAACGCTCATCAAACCCGAGCGGGGCGATGGATGAGGCCCAGGCTTCTTCGAATGCCTTGGCCCAGCGGCGCAGGGTTTCAGCATAGTCCGGACCGAAATAATGGGCGTCTTCAATCGACAGGCCGACTTCACGCGTCTGTTTGCGAAGCGCGTCTTCGCTAGGCAGCATGCCGCCTGGAAAGATGTAGCGCTGAATAAAGTCAGCTCGCTTGCGATAGCGCGGAAACAGATCGTCCTTGATCGTGATGATCTGCAGGGCCGCCTTGCCGCCAGGTTTGAGTGAACGTTCCACCTTGCCGAAATAACTCGGCCAGTATTTCTCGCCCACCGCTTCAAACATCTCGATTGAGGCCACACCATCATAGCGCCCCTCATGATCGCGATAATCTTCAAGGCGGATATCAACCTTGTCGGCAATCCCTTCGCGCTGCATGCGGGCGAGTGCGAATTCGCGCTGTGATGGCGACAGTGTCAGCGCGGTCACATGCGCGCCGCGATGCTTGGCGGCATATTCGGCAAACCCGCCCCAGCCGCAGCCAATCTCAAGCACGCTCTTGCCTTCGCTCAGATTAAGCTCGTCGGCAATGCGGGCATATTTGGCAAGCTGGGCTTGTTCCAGCGACAGGTTTGGCTTGTCAAACAGCGCTGATGAATAGGTCATCGACGGGTCCAGCCAGGCTGAATAGAAATCATTGCCGAGGTCATAATGGGCCTCGATATTGCGCTTCGAACCGGCCCGGCTATTACGATTGAACACATGTCTGATCATGTTGGATACACGCACCACCAGGCTGCCAATCGCCAGGCGGCCAGCGGCATCAAAGTTCTCAGAGAAGAATTCTAGAACCTTGGTCAAATCCGGGGTTGACCATTGCCCGTCCATATAGCTCTCGCCAAAGCCGACATCACCGCCCGCCATAGATTGTTCTGCAAACGCATAGTCATGCACGATCACAGTCGCAGAGGGTCCCGGCAGCCCGTGATCAAACACAACGGTTTGCCCCGTTGGCAGGCAGACATTCAGCGTCCCGTTGCGCGCGCGCAGCAGCATCATCCCGACAAGTTTAAAGCTGGCTGTCGCGCCCTGTAATTGGCGGATGGATTTGGGCGAGGCTTTAATCACAACAGATGCGTTATCTGCGCTTTCATCAGTTCGGGTCAATACATAGCTCATATCAGTGTCTTTTGTTGGGGCGTTGTTGGGTGTGTGGCTGCGCGCGTCACCGTTTGGCGGGGCGGTGTGGGACGGGCGTGATATTTGGCGCCTTTGATCCATAGCTTTAGCGCTTGCCAGTGAATGGCGAGCGTAACGGCCAGGCTCGAGATCGGCTTTGAGACGGCGAGAGCGGCAAACTGCATCGTCGTTGCGCTACGTGCTTTTGACTGGATCGTTGCCATATGCGTTTGGGCGCCGCCATGCAGGGTCTCCACAATCAGCCGGAATTGCTGCGCGTCAAGACGCAAGGTGAAGCGATAGCGCCCTGAAATGTCGAAGAATGGCGAGACGTGAAAGGTCTTGTCGGCCTCATGCTGATGGCGCGCACCGGACATGGGGATCTCCGCAGCATAAGTATGGGTGTCGCCGAACGTATTGTGCACCTCGTAGAGGATCGCGCGCGGGCCACCGTCGCTATTGTAACCGATCCAGATCGAAATCGGCGCGAACTTGTAGAACCAGTGGCGCGGAAAGGTCAGCAGGCGCAGCGCGCCGTCAGGCACCGTTACGCCTGCACTCTCCCATTGTTGCTCGGCCCATGGACGAAGTGTGTCAGGGGTGTTCCCGGCATGATCTTGCGGCTTGAAGCCGAACAAGGCCGGGCGATCAATGCTGAATAATACCGATTGCTTGCCTGCCTCTGCCAGCCGGTCGATATCAATATCGATCAGAGACAGACCATAACGAAAGCGGTGTCGAAACGGCGTCGATCGCTGATGCGTCGTGTGTCCCTTAAACAGGCGCAGGGCAGGCAGTTGCGTCATCAAAGCTGGGTGCCTGCAACAATCTGTGGCGCGAGTGTGCGTGCGCGCTCAGGGCTGTGCAGCGCGACACCTTCAGCCTGCCATGGCACCGTTCCGCCGAGTGAAAGCGCGCAAGACAGGCCAGATTTCAGCCCATCCTCGTGGAAGCCGCTGCCCATCCAGGCGCCCGCCAGCCAGATATGATCCTCGCCCTGACGATCCTTCAGCCGGCGCACGGCCGCCTCGGCCGGCGCGTCGAATTGCGGGTGCGCTTTGGACATTTTGGCAAAGGTCAGATCATCACGCGGTGGCAGATCTGGATTGAGCGTTACAAATAGCGGCTTGTCATCTGGCAGGTTCTGTAGCCGGTTCATCCAGTAGGTCAGGCAGATGTCCGGGCTATCCTGCTTCTTTACGTTCCAGCTCGCCCAGGCATTCCTGCGCGTGGGCATCATTGCCGGGTCGCGGTGAAGGTAAATGTCATTCGGCCTGTAGCGAACAGACCCCAAAAGAAAGCGGGTTTCTTCATAGTCCGGATTGAGCAGGCGCTGCGATATGTCAGAATGCGTTGCGAGTATCACCTCATCGAAGACTTCGGTGTGACCACCCTCAAGGCGAACCGAAACACGCTCACCAAATGGCGACACAGCGACAACCGGCGTCGACAAGCGCAGTCTGCTGCCGAGTAATCTAGACACCTGATCGACATAGGTTTTCGAGCCGCCGGTCACGGTGCGCCATTTGGGGCGTTCCTTGTGCATCAAACGGTGGTTCTCGAAGAACTGAAAAAAGCTCTTGGCCGGATAATCCAGCATTTCGCGTTCCGGTGTTGACCAAATCGCCCCGCCCATTGGCAGGATGTAATTGTCCAGAAACGTCTGGTCGAAAGCATGCGCGTTCAGCCATGTGCCAAGTGAGACATCGTCGATTGTTCCCGCTTCCAGCTCTGCGCGCGCAAGATCATTGAACTTCAAGATCGTGCGCCAGAAACGATGGAACTTCGGCCTGAAAAAGTTCTGCCGCTGGGCAAAGATACCGCGTAGCGTGGATGCCCATTCAAACCCGTCCGGGTTCGAGACGGCAAAGCTCATATCGCTTGCCTCGGTTGCTGTGCCGAGCGCATCGAAAAATCCAGTCAGATTGGGGTAGTTCAAACCATTATAGACGATGAAGCCGACATCTACATTGATCGGCGTGTCATCATAATCGACCTGCATTGTATGGGCGTGTCCGCCGGCCCGGTCCTTTGCCTCGAACACGGTAATGTCGGCGGTGTCCTTCAAAGCAAAGGCGGCCCCGAGGCCGGTAATGCCTGATCCGATAATCGCTATTCTTTTCATGCGGCATCGCGCCTTTCTCTGATGTGGTCATAGGCGGCGAGCGCGCGCTCGCGAGCGAATTTATGATCTATGATTGGTACAGGATATGTTTCGCCGAGCTTAATACCGGCTTCAGTAAGGGTGGACAAATCTGCTTGCCAGGGGCTGAACAGCTCCTTGTTGGGCAGATTGGCAAGCTCAGGGCACCAATGGCGCACATAGTCACCCGTCTCGTCGAATGTCTGTCCTTGTTTGATCGGGTTGAAAATCCGGAAATAGGGTGCGGCATCAGCCCCAGATCCGGCCACCCATTGCCAGCTTGCGGCATTGCTTGCCGGGTCAGCATCGACGAGGCAATCCCAGAACCAGGCCTCGCCCTTTCGCCAGTCGACGAGCAGGTGTTTCGTCAGGAACGAGGCAGCAATCATCCGCACGCGGTTATGCATGGTGCCTGTTGCCCAGAGTTGGCGCATGCCCGCATCGACAATCGGGTAACCCGTCTCTCCACGTTTCCAGGCCGCAAGGTTCGCTTCGTCATCGCGCCAGGGCATCAAGTCGAAATCGGCCTTGTAATTGGCGTCCGCCAGGCGGGGGTTGTGAAACAGGAGGACATAGCTGAACTCCCGCCAGGCGACCTCGGAGAGAAACTTATAGGCTGGTTTTTCATCGATAGTCCCCGCCGCAATCCGGTCCTGAACGGCACGCCAGACCTGCGCCGGTCCGATTTCACCAAAGGCAAGATGCGGCGAGAGGCCCGACGTGGCTTCCGGTTTGTCCGGCCGGTTGCGATCGTCGCTATAGCCCGAGACGTTCTCATCGAGAAAGCGCCGCAGGCGGGATTGTGCGCCGGCCTCGCCGGGTTGCCACTCGCCGTCAAACCCGGTTGACCAGTCAGGCTGAGATGGGTGCAGGCCCCAATCATCCAGCGGCGCGCTTGGCACATCGGATCCGGCGAGGCGGGTCGGCCGAGGTGCTGGCGTCGGCGTTCGATAGCGCGACTGAAGGGCACGCCAAAACGGAGAGAAAACGCGGTAATAGCTGCCCGATCCTGTTTTCAGGACCCAGGGCTCAACCAGCAATGACCCGTTAAAGCTCTCTACCTCTATCCCTCGGGCGGTCAGGCTCGCTTTGATTCTTTTGTCCAGGGCCTGCTCTGGCGCGCCATATCGCCGGTTCCAGACAAGGCGCGCCGCGCCCGTCTCGGCGATCAGATCATCAAGGATATTGTCCGGGGCGCCGCGGCGAAGAACAAGCCGGCCCCCAAGCGCTTTGATGTCGGCGGCGAGCGATCGCAGAGACTTGTCGAGCCACCAGTTCGATGCCCCGCCAAAGGGGCGCCGCGCGTCAACGTCATCATAAATATATGTGCAAATGATCGGACGGCCGCTGGCGATGGCTGCACCCATTGCCGGATTGTCTTTCAGGCGCAGGTCACGTCGGAACCAGACAATGACAGGGGCTTGGCCTGCAGGGGATGGGTGGCTGTTCGGCATGGGGTTCCCTGAGCGTGTCTCCGCGATTCAATACGCCGCCTCGGACAGATTGGATCAATTTTAATGCATCGCTGCAATTTGTTTGAATTCAGCCGTTTGAACCCTTTCGTCTGTCTGGCGCGGGCCGGGAAAGGCGGTTAAGGGGAAGCATGACCAAGACCGTTGTCTGCATGAAGTGGGGCGAGCGCTACCCTGCGATTTTCGCCAATCGCCTCTACAATATGGTGCGGCGGAACGTGACCGGCGATCTTCGCTTCGTCTGCTTTACAGATGACAAAACGGGGCTTTTGCCGGAGGTTGAGTATCAGCCCTTGCCGCCGATTGACCTGCCAGAGCGATGGAAATGGTATCCGTGGCGAAAACTCTCGCTTTGGCAGAAGGAGCTTGGCGGGCTTGAAGGGGAGGTCCTGTTCTTCGATGTCGATGTCATCATCACGGGCTCCCTTGACCCGTTTTTTGACTATCACCCCGGCAAGTTTTGCGTGGCCGAAAATTGGACCCAGAAGGGGATGGGGATTGGTAACACGTCGGTCTATAAGTGGGTGATTGGCGAGCATACCGAGATTTTTGAGAAATATCAGCGCGACAATGAGGCGGTTCATACCGCGTTCCGGATTGAGCAGACCTATGTCTCGTCAATGATACCCGATCTCGTCTATTGGCCAGAGGATTGGTGCCTCAGCTTTAAGCACTCGATTATGCCGCGCTTCCCGATGAACTGGTTCCAGACGCCAAAACTGCCGCCTGAAACACGTGTTGTGGCCTTTACCGGGCGCCCCGACCCCGACGAGGCACGCGATGGCAAATGGCAGGCGCCGCTGCACAAGAAATTCTACAACCATGTGCGCCCAACCCCCTGGATTTGGGATCATTGTCGATAATCCCCTAACCATGACGACAAGGGGCTCAAGGTTTTGTGAACGCTTCGTGACTGGTCAGCTCCTAACAAGCAGGCTAGCAGACCTTCATGCCCTACAGCCCTGACAGCCCGGCAAAATTTGATGATCCGGCCGTTACGGCAAAAGGGGAACCGCGCGCGGTCGTGTCCTATTCGGGCACGCGCACGCTCTGGTTCAATACCGGCACCCTGTGTAACATTGAATGCGTCAATTGCTATATTGAAAGCTCGCCATCCAATGACCGTCTTGTCTATCTCGGCGTGTCGGATGTGGCGCCTTATCTGGATGAACTGGCGGCGGCCGGCGAGCAGGGGATCGAGATCGGCTTTACCGGCGGCGAACCCTTTATGGCGCCGGAGATCATTGCCATTCTGGAGCTTGTGCTGTCGCGCGGGTTTTCGGCTTTGGTGCTGACAAATGCCATGCAGCCGATGATGCGCCAGCGGGTTCAGGCGGGCCTTGTGGATCTCGCCGCCCGTTTCCCTGACCGGCTGACCTTGCGCGTGAGCCTTGATCACTATTCGGCTGCCTATCATGACGAGGAACGCGGCGCCGGCGCCTTTGCGTTGACCGTGGCCGGGCTGGAATGGCTCGCCAGCGCCGGGTTCAAGGTCGATCTTGCCGGGCGCACAATGTGGGATGAGGAGGAAGCCAAGGCCCGGGCCGGCTATGGCGCGCTGATTCAACGCCTGGGTCTCGATATTGATCCGGCCGACACGTCTCGTCTGGTCTTGTTTCCTGAAATGACGCCGCAGGCAGACCCGCCCGAAATCACAACATCATGCTGGTCTATCCTCAATCAGGACCCAGCCGAGCTTATGTGCGCGTCGCAGCGTATGGTCGTCAAACGCAAAGGCGCGGGCAAGACGACTGTGCTGGCCTGCACATTGCTGCCATACGATTCGCGTTTCGAACTCGGCGATACACTGGACGCGGCGCGCGGCGATGTGGCCCTGAACCATCCCTATTGCGCCAGTTTTTGTGTGCTGGGCGGCGGCAGCTGCTCGGCCTGAGCGGCGCACAAGGAGGACACCGACATGATCCAGGATGCAGTAAAAGAGTATTATGGCGAGACGCTTCAAGGCTCGGTCGATCTCAAGACAGACGCCTGCGCGACGACATCCGCTCCGCCGCGTCATGTGATCGACGCCCTGGCTGCGGTCCACCCGGACGTATCAGCGCGCTATTATGGCTGCGGCTTTACGATCCCGACCACGCTTGACGGTCTGAACGTGCTGGATCTGGGGTGCGGGGCCGGGCGGGATGTTTTTGCGCTGGCCAAGCTGGTCGGGCCAAAAGGACATGTCACCGGCGTCGACATGACCGATGAGCAGCTTGCCGTCGCCGCGAGGCATGAAGCCTGGCACGCCGAACAATTCGGCTATGACGCGCCGAATACCCGTTTTGTGAAAGGCTATCTGGAGCAGCTCGATGATCTTGACCTTGAGCCGGGCAGTTTCGACCTGATCGTTTCGAA
>JBCCMX010000004.1:0-35928 GCA_039026135.1 Pseudomonadota bacterium
CCAAACGGGCCATAAAGGAACAGTTGGCCATTAACGGGCAAAAGACGCCCGGCCCCGGCGAGCAGACCCTCAGCGACGCTGAACGGCGCAATGTGGATCATGTTTGCGCAGAACAGACCGTCCCATGAACGCTCGCCCTCGCCCCAATCTGGCGCGCTGGCATCAACACGAAGTGGACCTTGCAGCCGGTGATGCCCTTCGTGTGCGATCCACGCCTGCTGGCTGGTGCGGCTGGGCGGATCAATGTCTGAATAGGTCCAGCTCAGACCAGGCGCGCCGGCAACGATATGCGCGCCATGCTCGCCGGTGCCCGATGCGATCTCCAGCACCTCACCAGCGTTCGGCATAATCGACAGGAATGCCTCTCGCACCACATGCTTGTTGCGCGCGATCGAGGGTGAAAAGCGCCGGCCATCGAGATGCTCGCCGCGCGCCTCCAAGGCGATGGGGCGCCTGGTCGTGGATTTGCCGCAAGCGGCATCTTCGTCCGACATCTACCGGCCCTACTTTAAAGCGGCATATTGCCGTGCTTCTTCCAAGGGTTGGAGAGCTTGTTTTTCTTTAGGGTCCGCAGCGCCTTGCCAATACGCCGCCGGGTCGAATGCGGACGGATAATATCATCGATATAGCCAAGCTTGGCGGCGACATAGGGGTTGGCGAAATTGTCCTCATACATCGCGGTGTGTTCTGCGATTTTTTCTGGGTCGCCAATGTCCTTGCGGAAAATAATCTCCACCGCGCCCTTGGCCCCCATCACTGCGATCTCGGCGGTTGGCCAGGCATAATTCACATCGCCGCGCAGGTGTTTGGAGCTCATCACATCATAAGCCCCGCCATAAGCCTTGCGGGTGATCAGGGTTACTTTCGGAACGGTGGCCTCAGCATAGGCATAGAGCAGTTTTGCGCCATGCTTGATCAAGCCGCCATATTCCTGCTTCGTGCCGGGCATGAAACCGGGCACATCAATGAACGTGACGATCGGAATATTGAAACAATCACAGAAACGCACAAAGCGCGCGGCTTTTCGCGACGCATCAATGTCAAGCACGCCGGCCAGCGTCATTGGCTGGTTGGCAACAAATCCGACAGACGAGCCTTCCATCCGGCCAAAGCCGCAAATGATGTTGGCGCCGAAATTTGGCGCGATTTCGAAAAAGTCCCGCTCATCGACGGTCTTCTCGATCAGCTCGCGCATATCGTAGGGCTGGTTCGGGTTGGCCGGGATCAGCGTATCAAGACTGAAGTCCTGGCGTTCAATTGTATCGAAAACCTCGCGCGTTGGCGGTGCATCGCGATTGGAGCCGGGCAGAAAATCGATAAGCCGGCGGATCTGGCCGAGCGCTTCAACATCGTTCTCAAACGCCCCATCAGCAACGCCGGACTTTGTCGCGTGAATGGACGCGCCGCCTAGCGTCTCGTGGCTGACCTCTTCATTGGTGACAGTCTTCACCACGTCCGGCCCTGTGACATACATATAGCTTGTATCTTTCACCATGAAGATGAAGTCCGTCAGGGCGGGACTATAAACATCGCCGCCCGCACATGGCCCCATAATCACAGAGATTTGCGGCACCACGCCGCTCGCCAGAACGTTCTGCAAGAAGATATCGGCATAGCCTGCCAAGCTGGCAACGCCTTCCTGGATACGTGCGCCGCCCGCATCATAGATACCGATCACCGGCGCACCGTTCTGCATCGCCATTTCCATAATCTTGGTGATCTTTTCCGACTGAGCTTTGGACAGTGACCCGCCAAAAACGGTAAAGTCCTTTGAAAAGACATAGACGAGCCGGCCATTAATCGTGCCATTCCCGGTGACAACGCCGTCACCGGGAATACGCTGTTCTTCCATGCCGAAATCGGTCGAGCGGTGCTCAACAAACATGTCTATTTCTTCAAAACTGCCATCATCCAGTAGGATCGCAACCCGCTCGCGCGCACTCAGCTTGCCCTTGTCATGCTGGCGTTTAATCCGCTCGGCACCGCCGCCCAGTCTTGCCTGCTCCCGTCGCGCCTCAAGCGCCGCGATCACATCTTCCATGAAAACCCTCCAATATTTCGCGCTGTTTTAATCGGAGTTTGCGCCCTGACAAGAAAAAGACGACCCTAGATTGTCCGAGGCCGTCCTGTTTCGTATGCGCGCTGTGAGTTCAGACAGGCCTAGCGATAATAATAGCCAACCCTTGTCCTTTTATAGTGACGCGGTCGCGGTAGGTCATCGATCCAACGGACCGCCCCCCGATCAACCACGCAGCTCATCGGTCTTTCCAACTCACGTCGATAGCCTTCAAACTCAACTTCGCGAAAGGTTACGCGCAGACCGCCGCGCCGAGCGCGGTCGACATAATAGCCATCGTCGAAGTCGACATCACGAAAGCCAGCGCGTTTGGCCTCGTATGAAATCGCGCTGCGGCAGAGCCTTGCCGCGTGACGGCTGTCTTTGCGCCCATACTTGCGAGGTGCGTAGCCAGAGTGGCCGTAACTATAGCTATAAGGCGCATAGTGTTTGGGCGCGCCGGGCTTCTGCGCAATGGCAGGCGCTGCGAAAAACAGAGGCGCTGCAAGAGCCAGCGCTGCTGTTCGGGTGGTCATGATGCGGTTCATCATGCCAACAGAAAAGCACACCGTCTTGCAACCGGGCATGAGGCCCGCGTTGCAGAAACATTCATGATTACCGGGTCTTAGGCATAGGCGTAGGGACCGCCAGTCTCCAATGCCGCCTGATAGGCCGGGCGGCTGCGACACGCTTTGAGGAAACGCGCGATATTCTGATATCCGTCCAGGTTCATTCTGGCACTTGCGCCCTCCAGCGGAAAGCTCATCATGATATCAGCTGCGGAAAACCTCTCGCCGACAAACCAGCCTGTCGCAGAGAGCGCGCTTTCCCAATACTCGATATGTCCAAGAATTCTCGGATCCACAAAACCGTCTTCAATCCGGTTGGACATGCTACGGATCAGCGGTTTCAGAAGTGTCGGCGAGCGTTCGGGCAAGCTGGAAAAGACGAGCTTCAACAGAAGTGGCGTCATCGCTGAGCCTTCGGCATAATGCAGCCAGTAAGTCAGCCCGCGCCGCGCCTGCGTTCCGGGTTTGGCATGAAAGGCATGCCCCCGATCATAGGTCTCGAGCAGATATTCAAAGATCGCGCCTGTTTCTGCGATCGTGTCCTCGCCATCTTCAATGACCGGCGACTTGCCGAGCGGGTGAATGGCGCGAAGGCTATCGGGCGCGAGCGATGTCTCCGGATCGCGGTCATACCGCTTGACCTCGTAGCGCACGTGAAGCTCCTCAAGCAGCCACAATACGCGCTGGGAGCGAGAATTTTCCAAATGGTGGACTGTCAGCATCGTCAGACTCTTTGTTTGTCTGACGAGAACTAGAGCGCGCCGGCGCGAAACCAAATTTCTACTGCCGCTGCGTCGTTTTTTCGGGCATCTCTGGCGAGGCGAGCCTCGTCATCCTCACCCCATTGCTCGATTTGCCAGTCCTCATCGATACAGGACAGCAATAGCGCTTGCGGGACATCCAGCGCGCCATGCTCGCAGGCCAACGCCAAAACCGCCGAACCCAGCAAGCTGCAGGCCCAGGACACGCCGGTTAGCTGAAAATCGTCCATGCCCAGAACATGCTGGCGCACCGCCTGGAGTGATGCAGCCGGCTGGGGAATCGCCAACACGCCTTCAACTGGAACCAGCACCACATTCAGCGTCTGCCCGGCCCATGTGCGCCAGGGGCTCCAGGCTTCATCCTGCCGCGCACGCAGGGCCATCGGGCCATCACACAGATAACACGTCACATCCGTTTCGGCATATCGCGCAATTTCGTCGGCTATGGCGTCACGCTGGCTGGGAGTGCGATCAATTGCGACATTGGCCAGCCGGGTCAGCGCCATGGACTGAAGATCGATGGTCTCGCCCTGCGCGCGCCACTCGGCGGCCACCGCCTCTGCGAGGGTTTCGCTTGGCAGCGACAGATCAACTTTGCCCGGCGTTTTGATGCGCCGGCCATCAAGCTCAATCGACCAGCCGGTATCAAGCGCGGCAACGCCCACCGATTTATAGAAACGTTTTGGCATGCTGGCCGTCATTGCGCCGCCTCAGCAAACTGGTCGAGACCATGATTGAGCGCCTCAAAGCTGTGATGGACATCATGGGCGCCAGCTGCGCGCAGCTCTGCTTCATCGCCAAATCCCCAATTGACGCCCAGCGCATGGATGTTGGCCGCGCGGCCCATCTGCATGTCAAAAATGGCATCGCCGATAATCACCGAGAGGCTTTCATCAGCGCCAACCGCCTTCATCGCTTCATGGCACATGAACGGATGCGGCTTCCCCGGACCGTCATCAGCGCACCAGATCGTATCAAAATACCCCGCCAGCGGATGGCGCTGGAAGACGGCGCGAATACCAGCATGGGATTTACCGGTCGCCATACCGATCAGCCAATTGTCATTTGCCAAACGTTCAAGTGTTGCCAGCGCACCGTCATAGAGCGGCTCTTGAAAGTCCTGCGTCTGGCGCTGGTCGACAAAGGCCTGTTTGTAAGCCGTGACGAGCCGCGCCAGATCCCGATAGTCCGGCGCGAGCGTGCGGCAAGCTTCGTTGAGCCCCAGCCCGACAATCTGGCGTGTTTCATCATAGGCTGGCGGCGGCAAACCACACGCCTTGAACGCCGTTGACATCGCGTTCTGGATCGACTGGCGACTGTCGACCAGTGTGCCGTCCATATCAAAGATGGCGAGTTTCAAGCCCATATGGGGCGTTTATTCAGACATTGCGCCGCGCGCAACAGCCCTTTGCCAGATGAGAAATACAGGCGAACCAAGCTCGAGCAGCATGCCCGCGAACTGAAATGGCTCGCCCGGACCAACAGCAAAATGAGAGATCAACCGGCCGAGCCCGCCTATGACCAAGGCGGCGCAGACATAGGTCAGCAGCCGGCCATGCTTTTCGACATTCGGAATGGCCCACCATAAGAGAAACGTCACCAGAACATAGATGCCGGAAAGATAACGCAGCTGGTTATCAAGCGCCGCGGGATATCCACCATCAGGCATGTTGTAAGAGGCACCATAGACCATGCCCAAAACCGCGAAGGTCAATGGAACGAGTGACAGAATGCATAAAGCGATTTGCAAACCCAGGCGCATGTGGAGCCCTCCTATCGTGTCGTTGCCAAGCCTTATGGGTAAAGCCGCGTGGATTGCCAATCACCGTTATTTAGCGTCAGCCGAACGCGATCATGCATCCGAAAGGCCTGGTCCTGCCAGAACTCAAATACATCAGGTTTCAGGCAATACCCGCCCCAATTGTCGGGGCGCGTGAGCTCACCATCTGCCTCGTATCGCGCCTGAACGGCTTCAACACGTTCAAGAAAATCTTGCCGACTGGACAGCGGCTGAGACTGATCTGAAGCAATGGCACTGATCCGAGACTGCGGCGTGCGCCGGTTGAAATAGGCGTCGGAATCGGCCGCGCTGGCGCGGGTCACCGATCCGCGTACACGCACCTGGCGGCGCAGGCTTTTCCAGTGCAGGCAAAGCGCAGCCTGGCCACTGGCGTCCAGTTGGCGCGCCTTCACGCTCTTATAATTAGTGTAGAATTTCAGCCCGTCCTGCGGGGACAAACCGCGCAGCAAGACAATCCGAACGTCCGGCAGACCCTGTTCATCGACCGTCGCCAGGGACATCGCGCTCGCATCATTCGGCTCATGCGCGCGCGCCTCAACAAGCCAGGCCTCAAGCAGCGCAAAAGGGTCCTTTATCTCCGGGATGAGCGGGCGATCTACCTCAGCGGCATAGTCTTCGGCGCTTGGTGTAGGCGGAATGGCTGATGAGGTTTCACTCATGGGGCATCCTGACGGTTTGTTAGTCTGTGCAATTGCATATAGGACACCGCATAACACACAACTATGGAACAGCCCCAATGTCGCACAACACATTCGGCCATCTATTTCGCGTGACGACCTGGGGCGAAAGCCACGGGCCTGCCCTCGGCTGTGTCGTCGACGGCTGCCCGCCCGGCGTGCCGCTTGATGCGGCCTTTGTTCAGGGCTTTCTGGATAAAAGACGGCCGGGAACATCGCGATTTGTCACCCAGCGCCAGGAGCCTGATCAGGTCAAGGTCCTATCAGGCGTGTTTGAAGACGACCGCACCGACGGCCCTGTGACCACCGGGACACCCATCAGTCTGATGATTGAGAATGTCGACCAGCGATCGAAAGACTATAGCGAGATCCGTGACCGGTACCGGCCGGGCCATGCCGACTACACCTATGATCAGAAATATGGCGTGCGCGACTATCGCGGCGGCGGACGCAGTTCGGCCCGAGAAACCGCAGCCCGCGTAGCGGCTGGCGCCGTTGCTCGCCGGGTCCTCGGCGAGACTGTTCTCATTCGCGGCGCGGTCGTTCAGATCGGCCCGCACATGATCGATCCGGATCGCTGGGACTGGGCGGAGACGCAAAATAACCCCTTCTGGTGCCCGGACGCCGAGACGGCGAAAGTCTGGGAAGATTTTCTCGACGAGACACGAAAGGCGGGCTCTTCGGCGGGCGCGATTGTTGAGGTTCAGGCAAGCGGCGTTCAGGCAGGATGGGGCGCCCCGGTCTATGGCAAGCTCGATGCGGAACTTGCAGGTGCGATGATGAGCATAAATGCCGCCAAGGGCGTTGAGATTGGCGCAGGCTTCTCGGCTGCTGGGCTATCGGGCGAAGACAATGCTGATGAAATGCGGATGGATGGCGAGGGTGTACGCTTCCTGTCGAACAATAATGGTGGTGTGGCCGGCGGCATCTCCACCGGCCAGGATCTGGTGATCCGAGTCGCCATCAAGCCAACATCATCTATCCTGACTGAGACGCAATCGGTCACGCGTGATGGGCAGGATGTGGATGTCCGCACCAAGGGTCGCCACGACCCCTGCGTCGGTATTCGTGCTGTACCTGTAGCCGAAGCGATGCTGGCCTGTGTATTGGCCGACGCCAAGCTGCGTCATAGAGGCCAAATTGGCTGACCCAAACCCCGTTCAGATTGGATGGTTTGAACCGGATCAAACTGAATCCATGGTCGCGCTGCTTCGCGAGCTGTTCACTCATTACAATGAGGGAGAGCCTGTCACCGAAGATCAGGTCCGCGAGCACTTGACCAAGAACCTGCTGGCAGAGCGGAGTGTATCCAAACTTCTGGTCGCCGCGAACGCAGACAGAATTGTTCTCGGATTTGCGGACCTGACCTTCGTCTACTCGCTAGTTGATCCGCGCGCTGCGCACAACCGCCAATGCCTTTTGAAGGAGCTCTATGTCAGCAAAGCCCATCGCGGTCAGAAGATCGGAGGCCTTTTGATGAAGGAGACCATTCGGCTCGCGCTGCAAGAGGGGTGCGCTCGCATCAACTGGAATGTAAAAATACATAATGACGATGGGATCCGCTTCTACAAGCGGTATGGTGCGGTCTGTGTTGAAGACAGGGCAAGCTATCGCATAAGGCTTTGAAAACCGTTGTTGGCAAATGCCAAACGACACATTGACGGACAGGCTGGAAATGAGAATTCGGTAATCGCTGTATTCACGGGGTTTTCCCAATGAATCAGTTTTGTATGGAGAATCATTCTCGATACGGAGCTACCTTTATGAGATTTCTGCTGCCACTCGCCTGTGCATCAGCCCTGCCCTTTACCGCTTTGGGACAGGAGGCCCCGCGCGGCCTTTGGTCCGGCGAAGGCGCATTCAGCGCAGGCGCCACGACAGGGAATACCGAGACGACCGATATCGGTCTTAGCCTCGATTTAGAGCGTACGGGACGGGTCTGGTCGCTCGGGCTTGAGGGCAGTTCCGATTATGGAGAAAGTGACGGCGAGAAGAATAAAAGCCGCATATTTCTCGGCGCGAACCTGGACCGGCAACTCAGCGACCGCTTGTTTAGTTATGGCGCGGTGAGCTATGAGGCGGACGAGTTTTCCGGTTTTTCCTCGCGCTCGTTTGTGGGCGTCGGCCTTGGCTACGACATCTTTGATGGCGAGGATGTGAAATGGAGCGTGCGCGGGGGGCCGGGTTGGCGGTTTGACGAGCTTGAGGCAGAGACGGACGACTCCACCATCCCGCCAACGCTGATTAGTGACGAGACTTCTGAAGACTCGTTCTCTGCGTCCGGCGAGTCCGCCTGGAGCTATCAGCTGAACCCCTATGTCGGGCTAAGCAATGACACGACTGCCGTCTATGCTGACACATCATCGCAGTTCACCAATGTGCTTGCGCTGAACGCTCGGCTGAACGGCAAGCTGTCGGCCCGGATGTCATATGAAGCGCGGCACAATACTGAGCCGCCACTGGGTTTCGAAAAAACCGACACGATCACCCGTGTCTCTCTGGTCTATGCGATAGGCGACTAGCCGACAAAAGCGCGTTCGATCACGAAGTCGGCCGGCTCAGAGTTTGCGCCCTCTTTGAGGCCGTGCTCTTCCATCAGATCTTTAAGCTCTTTTGTCATATCGATTGAGCCACAGATCATGGCCCGATCGGTATCCGGGTTCAGCTTTGGCACGCCGAGATCGTCAAACAATTTGCCAGACCGGATCAAGTCGGTCACGCGGCCGCGAAACGGAAAATCTTCTCGCGTGCAGGTCTGATAAAGACGCAACTTGCCACGCCCCAGCTCGCCAATGTCGGGATCGTTCAGAAACGTGTCGACCGTTTCCTTGGAATATTGAAGTTCGGCCACATCGCGGCAGGTGTGGGTGACAATCACTTCGTCAAACTTCTCATAGGTCTCTGGATCACGGATCACACTTGCAAACGGGGCAAACCCCGTCCCGGTCGAGAAACAGTAAAGCCGTTTGCCGGGCACCAGCGCATCATGGACAAGGGTGCCGACAGGTTTTTTGCCCAGAAGAACCGTGTCACCTTCCTCAATTTTCTGTAGTTTGGAGGTCAGCGGGCCATCCGGCACTTTGATGGAA
Source organism: Pseudomonadota bacterium (assembly GCA_039026135.1). GTDB lineage: Bacteria > Pseudomonadota > Alphaproteobacteria > Caulobacterales > Hyphomonadaceae > Henriciella. The sequence continues at coordinate 8,954 of JBCCMX010000004.1, forward strand.
TAAAATTCCAGCGTGTCATCCCAGTTTGGACTGGCCACGGAATAGGCGCGCAGCAGAGGCTTTCCATTGTCGCCCATCAATCCGATCATGATAAATTCGCCGCTGCGAAACCGGAATGATGAAGGACGGGTGATACGAAATTTGAACAGTCTGTCCGTATAGTGATTAACAGACAGAACCGTTTCTTCTGTCGGCGCGTTCGGGTTCACTTTCTTGGGCGCCGGCGTGGCCGTTGCAGCATCAATCGTCAATTCGGCCTCCATCAGCCCTAGCGTTTCGCAATCTCGCAGCCATTTGGAAGAAAAGCGATCAAGTTTCAATAGACGCAATGAGCGCTTTAGTTTTCCTCAAGCCAGTGAGGCATTCGCGGCAAGACCGATGCCAACAAACGCAAAAAGCGTGAGAAGTCCAAGGATAAGACTGTTTCGAACGCGCTTATTATCCGACATGATACAGGTCTCCAAACCCGCCCCAGTTTGTGAGTATATGCTCATTGTGGCAGGAATGGGGACAGCCGACCGGCTAAACACCAGCCACCTCGCTGGCGGCAGCTTCAGATTTGACCCACTTGATAAAGGCGCGCACATCCTCGCCCTGATGGCGCCCCTTGGGCCAAACCAGCCAATAGCCATAGTCGACACTGATTGATCCGTCCGCAAAGGGCGCGACCAGCCGCCCGCTGGCAATATCCGCTGCCGCAATTGCACGCTTAGCCAGCACGACCCCGCGCCCCGTCGCGGCTGCTTCGATCGCCAGCGCTGACTGGTTGAACCGCGGCCCGCGGTTACCATCTACGGCGCTGCCGACGCCGCGTGCCTTCAGCCAGCTGGTCCAGTCCGGACAGGACGGATCGACCTCGGCGCTCTCATCATGGATGAGCGTGTGTTTGGCGAGATCCTGCGGTGTGCGAATGGCGTCTGGCCCTTCAAGCAGCTGCGGCGAGCAGACCGGCAAGACCGTCTCGTCGAGCATCTTCTCTGCTTTCAGGCCATCATAATCGCCTGCGCCATAGCGAATGGCGAAGTCGGCATCCGCGGTTGTAAAGTCCGTCAGCACGCTGTCAGCGCTGACCCAAGCTTCGATATCAGGATAGATAGAGTGAAACCGATCAAGACGCGGGGCCAGCCACTTGGCTGCAAAACTCGGCGCTGAGCTCACCATGACACGCCCTTTTCGAGCCGGCGCCTGCATTATGCGGCCGGCTTCGGCAATCTGATCAAATGCGTCGCGAACCATTGGCAGCGCCGCTTGAGCTGCATCGGTCAACAAGACGCTTCGTCCCGTGCGCTTGAACAAAGGCGTGCCGGCATAGTCTTCAAGCTGGCGGATATGCTGTGAAATGGCGCCTGGGGTCACCCCTAGCTCGTCTGCCGCTTTGGTGAATGAAAGGCGTCTGGCAGCCGCTTCAAATGCCCGCAAAGCGTTCAATGGAGGAAGACGATCGGTATTCTCAGACATTAGCAGTGCCGAATTCAGGTATTGGTTGTAGTTTCTCTAAACGATAGAATAAGACCCTTACGCTTGCCGGAAATTGGTCTCAAGCCCATTTATGCGGCGAGTTTTAGCCCGATCGGAGAGAACACCCCTGCGCATGCGACTGTTTCCAGCCTTCTTTTTCATGGATAACGCGCACATAACCGTCTTTGGCGGCGGCGAGGAAGCCCGGCGCAAGGTGCGCCTTCTGACCAAGACACAAGCGCACATCACCGTGATTGTAGATGACGAAATAGACGGCGCTTTTGCCGAAGAGTTTGCCGGACGGATCACGATTGCCCCGCGCGGCATGGCGGGACAGGCGCTGGATAGATCCAAGTTCGCGATCATTGCCTGCCGAACTGAGAAGAACACTGACCAATCCGTCGAATGGGCGCGGGAATACGGCGTGCCTATCAACGTGGTCGACCAGCCGGAACTTTGCGACTTTACTGTACCATCCATGCTCGAGCGCGGGGAGATTGTCGCCGCCGTCGGATCGGGCGGCGCTGCGCCCGTGCTGGCAAAGAAAGTCCGCACTCAGCTTGAGGCCCTGATGCCGCAAAGCCTCGGCCCCTTATCCAAGCTTGCCAAGGCCTTCCGACCGGCGGTTTATGCCGCGCTGAAAGACGGGACAGATCGGCGCCAATTCTGGGAATCGGCCTTAAGTGGAAAGCCCGCGGAATTTGCCCATAAAAACGACATAAGCGCAGCCCAAACAGCATTAGAGTCTTTGCTTGACGATTTCGCGCGCGCCAAAGGCCGCCCGGGCCCGGTGCACATTGTGGGCGCTGGCCCCGGCGACCCGGAGCTTTTGACCCTCAAAGCCTTCCGACTGATCCAGAACGCCGATGTGGTCTATTTTGACAAACTGGTTAGCGCAGAAATCCTAAACATGATCCGGCGAGACGCCGACCAGATCTGTGTCGGCAAGAAAAAGTCCAACCACACCATGCCACAGGAAGACATTCACAAGCTGATGGTCGCCGCAGCGCGCCAGGGCAAACGCGTGGTGCGACTAAAAGGCGGAGACCCGTTCGTGTTCGGACGCGGCGGTGAAGAGGTGGACGCACTACGCGCCGAAGGACTGGACGCCGACATTGTTCCCGGTATTTCGGCAGCGCTCGGCTGCGCCGCCTCGACCGGTGTGCCATTGACCCATCGCGACCATGCCCAGACCCTGACACTTGTGACCGGTCATGCCAAAATGGAGCCCGGCAAACCCGCCGCGACACCCGACCTAGACTGGCCAATGCTCGCCAAAGCCAATCAGACTGTGGTGGTTTTCATGGGGCTTGGCACCGCGCCATCCATCAGCAAACAACTTATCGGGGCTGGACGCGCGCCCTCGACGCCCGTTGTGGTGGTCGAGAATGGAACGCGCCCAGATGAACGCCACATCTTCTCGACTCTTGGCGACTTGCCCGTCGAGATCGAAAAGTCAGGCATTGCAGGCCCCGCCCTACTTATTATTGGTGAGGTCGCCGGCCTTCCGGCAAAAAAAATCCGAGACATATCCGTGGAGGCCGCCTTATGACGTCTGTCCGACCAAAACTGAAACCCGAAACACCAAAGACGGTCACAGCCTGGGACACGCAGACCGGCGAGAATGTCTGGATGACGGCGACCAAAACCTGGTCCAAGGATCCGGCCGATATCGGCGTTTTTTCTGGAGATGAAGCCGAAGCGGCCCTGACGCTGGCCCAGAGCCAAGAAGGTAAAATAACTGACCCATACTTCATGGAAGTCACGGAAGACGGAAAGATAACAGGCCGTGAAACGCTGCGCGAGACCATTCGCGCAACCGGACCGACTGTTGCCTACGGACCGGGTGCCTGATGCCACGCCGTGAGATCTCCCAGCTGACCCTTTATGGCGACAGCATCTCGGGCAACTGCCTGAAGCCGCGCTGGACGGCCGACTATCTTGATATCGATCATGACTGGGTCGAAATCGATGTCTTGAATGGCGGCACGCAGACAGAGGAGTTCCTGTCGGTCAATCCAGTTGGCCAAGTGCCAATGGCGCGCTGGCCGGATGGCCGCATTCTTACCCAGTCAAACGCCATCATGCTTTATCTCGCGGCGGGGTCTCATCTTATCCCGACCGATGATTTCAAACGCGCGCAGATGAACAGCTGGCTGTTCTGGGAACAGTATAGCCACGAGCCGGCGATTGCTGTGCGCCGTTTTCAGATGGCCTACCAAAGGCGCCCTGAGGCCGATATCGACCCGTCCTTGATGGCCAAGGGCCGCCGGGCACTGGGCGTCATGGAGATGCAGCTGACCTATACGGACTGGCTGGTGGGCGAAACGCTAACCTGCGCCGACATCGCACTGGTGGCCTATACACGTGTGGCCCATGAGGGCGGGTTTGACGTTTCGGCTTTTCCAAGCGTGGAGCGCTGGGTGAGCCGTGTTGAAGGCGCGCTGAGCATTGGCCACGCCATGCCGAAAGCGGGGGTGACGCTGTAATGCCACAAGACAACGCGATAAATTATATCGAGCTGCCGATGCGCGACAAAGGCGCCACCGAAAGCTTCTACCATCATGTGTTCGGGTGGACGTTTCAGCGATGGGGCGAGCATTATATAAGCTTTCATGGTGCAGGCATGGATGGCGGTTTCGATGGCGAAGGCGGCGAGCCCGCCTCGCCTGGCGCGCTTGTCGTGCTCTACGCATCAAATCTGGAATCCAAGCGCGACGATATCCTTCACCATGGCGGAAAAATCGTTCAAGACATTTTCAGTTTTCCCGGCGGACGCCGGTTTCACTTTGAAGACCCAAACGGCAATCAACTCGCCGTCTGGTCAGAAGAAGGCTAAAGCAACATGTATCGCTATGATCAATTTGACGCTCAGATCGTCAAAGAGCGCGTGGACCAGTTTCGCGGCCAGGTGGCGCGGCGTCTGGCCGGTGACATTCTGGAAGAAGAGTTCAAGCCGCTGCGATTACAGAACGGCGTCTACCTTCAGCTTCACGCCTATATGCTGCGTGTCGCCATTCCATATGGACAGCTCGACAGCGCCAAACTGCGCAAGCTTGGTGACATCGCCAAGACCTATGATCGCGGCTATGGCCATATGACGACGCGGCAGAACATTCAGTATAACTGGGTCGCGCTGAAAGATATTCCTGACGTTCTGGAAGAACTGGCCAGCGTGGAGATGCACGCCATTCAGACCAGCGGGAACTGTATCCGCAACACCACGTCTGATCACTTTGCCGGCGCCGCCAAGGACGAGATCATGGATCCGCGCCCCTGGTGTGAGATTATCCGCCAGTGGAGCACATTCCATCCGGAGTTTGCCTTCCTGCCGCGCAAGTTCAAGATTGCGGTCACGGCGGCCGAGCATGACCGCGCCGCCATTCGTGTGCATGATATCGGCCTGCACATGCGGGTGCGCGATGGCAAAACCGGCTTTGAGGTGCATGTCGGCGGCGGTCAGGGCCGCACGCCTGTCGTGGCCAAACTTGTCAACGGTTTTGTGCCCGAAGCCGAGCTGCTTGATTATCTGGAAGCGATCATGCGCGTCTATAACCGGTTCGGCCGGCGCGATAACAAATATAAGGCGCGGATCAAGATCCTGGTGAATGAAACCGGGCCGGAAGAGTTTACCCGGCTTGTCGAGGAAGAATTTGCCGCCCAGCGCAAAGATGAAAAAATCGCGCTGCCCCAGGACGAGATTGACCGTATTCACGCTTATTTTGCGCCGCCCGCCTTTGCCGACAAGCCGGAGACAAGCGATGCCTTTGAACGCGCCAAGGCGGCCGACCCCGCCTTTGCCAACTGGGCCGACGTCAATCTGCACCCGCACAAGGTGGCTGGCTATATGTCAGTGACGATCAGCCTGAAGCCGATTGGCGGGCTCGCCGGTGATGCGACCGACGCGCAAATGCATGTCGCCGCTGATCTGGCTGAAACCTATGGTTTTGACGACATACGCGTGACGCATGCGCAGAACCTTGTTCTGCCGCATATCGCACTCGACGATGTCTATACAGTCTATCAAACGCTCGACGCGGCGGGGCTGGCCACACCGAATGAGAGCCTGATTACAGACATGATTGTCTGCCCGGGGCTGGACTATTGTAACCTTGCCAATGCGCGCTCCATTCCGGTTGGTCAGGAGATACAGAAACTGTTCGCCGATCCTGCCTATCAGCGCGATATCGGCAAGCTGCACATCAATATTTCCGGCTGTATCAATGCCTGCGGGCATCACCATGTTGGCCATATCGGTATTCTCGGCGTCGACCGGAAGGGCGAGGAATTCTATCAGATCTCGCTCGGTGGGCGCGCGGATGAAAAAGCCGCCATTGGCGAGATTGTCGGCCCGGCTCTGCCCTATGACGGGGTTGGTGAGGCAGTGAAACGCCTTGTCGAGACCTATCGGGCGGTGCGCCGCTCGCCGGATGAGACCTTTATTGAAACAGTTGAACGCAGCGGCCTGGAGCCGTTCAAGGAGGCGGTCTATGCCACTCATTAAGGACGGGCAAGAAACCGCCGATGACTGGCAGTTCGCCGAGACATTCGGCGCACTTGGTGATGGTAAGTCCGTGCTGCCAATGGGTGAATTTCTGGCCAATATTGCGGCGATCAGCGCGCGAAACACCGCCATTGGCGTGCGCCTGATGCCCGAGGATGACCCGTCAGATCTCGCTGATCATCTGGAAAAAATCGGCCTGATCGAAATCAGTTTCCCTAAATATACAGACGGTCGCGGCTACTCTCAGGCTCAGCTGTTACGGCGTCGCCACGGGTATAGCGGCGAGTTGCGCGCGGTTGGCCATGTGCTGAGAGATCAGATTCTCTATATGAACCGTTCAGGCTTTGATGCTTATCAGACCAGCCGCGCTGACTTATCTGATATTCTGGAGGCGCTGAGGGAATACTCGGCCTTCTATCAGCCCGCTGCCGATGGACACCGGTCCGTTTTTGCAAGGCGACACGAGAAGGTTTGAACACGCATGGCTTATTCGGAAATCCGGATCACGCGACCAGAAACCACAGAGACGCGTCTTGCACGCCTGAATGATGAGCTGCGCGAGGCATCTGCGCAGACCATTCTGCGCGCCGCCATGCTGCGTGAATGGCAGGACGAGATTACTTATGTGTCGTCATTCGGCGCCGAAAGCGCGGTGATGCTGTCTCTGATCTCGGAGGTTAACCCGGATCTGCCGATCGTTTTCCTCGAAACAGGCATGCATTTCCCGCAGACGCTCGACTATAAGGATGAGCTGATCGGCCAGCTTGGCCTGACCAATGTGCGGGAGATCAAGCCGGACGAAGCTGACCGCCAGGCAAGCGATCCGAAAGGTACGCTGTGGAAAGAAAACCCAGATGCGTGCTGCGAGCTACGCAAGGTGCGCCCGCTTGAGCCGGCGCTGGAAGGTTTTGGCGCCTGGATCACCGGCCGCAAACGCTTTCATGGCGGCGCACGCCTGTCGCTGCCTGTGTTCGAACATGCTGGCGACCGTTTCAAGGTAAACCCACTTGCCAATTGGAGCCAGGGCGACGTGCAGGCCTATTTTGACCGCCGCCGCCTGCCACGCCATCCGCTGGTTGCGCAGGGCTATCCGTCCATTGGCTGCTGGCCATGCACCAAGCCGGCTGAAAGCCTCAGCGATATTCGCTCGGGTCGCTGGTCGGGCCTGGACAAGACCGAGTGCGGCCTTCATGTCGACAAAGGCGAGCGGCCACGGGTCTTCTAGTCCTTCCGTCATGGGAGGGTACGATCCTTACAGTCTCTGCCTTTCGCGCACTTGCGCTCAGCCTTCCCAAAGCGATTGAAAAGCCGCATTTCGAGCGCGCCAGCTTCCGCGTCGACGCGCCGCGCGGCAAAACCATCGCGACACTGCTCGAAGCTGAGCGAACCGCGAATGTATTTCTGAGCACTGAAGAACAGGACATGCTGATCGCATCGGAGCCGACTGTTTTTTCGAAAGTGCCAAACAAGTGGGGCGATAAAGGCGCGACCACGATTGCGCTGGATGCGGTCGATGAAACCACGGCCCTGTCGGCGCTGAAGATGTCCTGGCGCAAAGCAGCACCCGAGCGCCTTCACCAACTGCTTGAATAGGCCCGGGCGTTCTGGTTAAAGCGCGGGCATGACAGATACGATTCCTGACCGCCTGAGCGTGAACCCCAACAGTCCTTTTTATGACGAGGCGCTGTTGCTGCGCGGCGTCGGCATTCGGTTCAATGGCGAGGTGAAAACCAATGTCGAAGAGTATTGCCTGTCAGAAGGATGGATCCGCGTGGCGGCCGGCAAAGCGGTTGATCGCAAAGGCAACCCGCTGACGCTTAAGCTCAAGGGTGAAGTCGAGGCCTGGTTCGAGGATACAGACACGTCTGACACGTGATCATAAAATCATTGCCTCCGCCTCCGTACCCGAATAGAGGTTACAAAAAACCGGGAGGAGATGAACTTATGCACTACCTATTTTTCGCCTTGAAGGGTCTGATGTCGCTAGCTTTTTTGGGCACGGCAGCCGCCAAACTCAGCCAGCAGGCAGCGGTATTGGAGCCGATGACGGGCCTCGGTTATCCCTCTTATCTCAGCTACATTCTGGGCGTGGCCTATCTGCTTGGCGTGATCGGCATCTGGCAAAACCAATCAGCGGCATTGAAGCAATGGGCTTTTGCCGGGTTCGCTTTTGCCATGATCGGGGCAGTGTCATCCCATATCATCAATGGTGACCCGATCTCTGCCATAGTCGGTGCCAGTGTGTTTCTGGCGCTGGTATTAGTCGTTTATACCCTGGAGCAAAACCGCGCGAGTTAAACCAGGCGCGGCTAGACGTGGTTCCACCAGGCGACATCTGAATAGGATCGCAGATCGAGCTCATGCGTCCACACAGAGCGATGCTGCTGTGCGATATGATAGTAGGTTTCAGCCATTTTCTCTGGCTGAAGCAGGCCATCCTGCGCGCCGCGCGTATCGCGCAGTTTCTGAAACAGTTCGGGACCTAGCATTTTTCCGAGCGTATCTGGCGCATCCACGGCGCCATCGACCAGAATGTGGGCGACATGAATACCCTTGGGGGCAAACTCAGCATTCAGCGTCTGGCAGAGCATCCGCCGCCCGCCCATACCGGCGGCATGTGAGTGCTGGCCGGCATTGCCGCGCACGGCGGCCGTTGCCGATGTAACGATGATCTTGCCGCCACCACGTTCTTCCATCAGTGGGCAAACCGATTTCGCGACGCGGTACAGACCAAATGTGGCCAGGCGCCACCCCATTTCAAACGCGCGGTAACTGGTGTCGGCAAGCGCGCGATCACCAATCTGAGCGCCAAGATTATAGATGACGACCTCGATCGGACCGATGTCGGACTCAACCCTGGCAATGCAGTCTTCAATCGCATTGTCCTCTATGGCGTTCATCAGAATGCCCGTCGCTTCACCGCCTTCGGCCTTGATACTCTCGGCCAGCGCATCCAGACCTTCCTGGTCACTGCGCCGGCAAAGCACGGCGTGATACCCCTCACGGGCAAACTTGCGACCGACCGTACCACCGATGCCGGCGCCGGCTCCTACGACTAGACAAACGGGTTTCATCAGACTGGCCCTCTCCTTGGCTTGGTGCGGTGAAAATTCGCACCGTAAATTTTAGTTGCTTTTTGCAAGCATTATTATATTAGTTTCGAAATGCAACTAAAATTTTTCGCAGTGGATGTCAGCAAACCATGACAAAGCAGCATACCCAACAATGCCCGATTGCCGGTTTCCTCAACTTGTTTGGAGACCGCTGGACCTGGCTGATTGTCCGAGAGGCATTTTACGGCTCGACCCGGTTCACCGAATTCGAACGCTATACGGGGATCGCGAAAAACCTGCTGGCTGACCGGCTCTCCATGCTGGTGGAAATGGGCATTCTGGAAAAACAGGACATCGGCGCGCGCGGGACACGCTTTGCCTACAAGCTGACGAAAAAGGGGCTTTCCCTGAACACTGTGCTGCTGGCCATGTTTCAGTGGGGCAATACGCACCTTTATCGCGACGGCGAAGAGCCGCTGACGATTGTCGAGCGCGCCACGGGCGAGCCAGTCTCCACAATGGCCGTTGTGTCCCTTGACGGGCGCCCACTTTCACCAGGCGATCTGATGACGCTGCCAGGTCCGGGCGCCAACGAGCTGACGACGCGGCGACTGAATAAAATCGCCGCCCAGACACGTGCGAAACTGGAAACGCAAACTGCGGTGCCGAAGAACGATGGAGCATAGAATGACAAAGACAATTGATTTCATTTTCGATTTTGCGAGCCCGAACGGCTATCTTGCCTATAAGGCGCTGGCAGGTGTGACCGCGCGCACGGGCGCGACGATCAACATCATTCCCTGCCTGCTGGGCGGTATCTTCAAATCGACCGGCAATCAGGCGCCAATGATGGCGTTCGCGGGGATCAAAGGCAAACTTGACTATGACATGCTAGAGATGAAGCGGTTCAAGCAGAAATATGATCTTAGCGCGTTCGCGATGAACCCGCACTTCCCGCTCAACACACTGCTGATGATGCGCGGCGCGATCGTGGCGCAGCGCGATGGCTATCTGCATGACTATGTCGAAGCGGGTTTGCGCCATGTCTGGGAGGACGGGCTGAAAATGGACGATCCAGACGTGTTCGTGGATGCGATGACCGCCGCTGGACTTGATGGCGCCGCCATTCTGGCCGGCACGCAGGATCCTGATGTAAAGGCCGCGCTTGTGAATAATACGGCTGCGGCGGTCGAGCGGGGCGCCTTTGGGGTTCCGACCTTCTATGTCGGCGATGAGATGTTTTTCGGCAAAGACAGGCTGCAGGCCATTGAAGATGAGGTCACATCGGTTGCCGGAAAGCAGGATGCCTAAGCGCCGCGTGTAAAACCGGTATTGTCGATCAGCCGGGTCTTGCCCATCCATGCAGCGGCGAGCACCCGGCCTTCAAATCCGGGGGCGGCGGGGCCGCCGGGCAGATCGTCGAGTGTGAGCGGATCGACGGCGCGGACATAATCAAGCGATTCAAACCCCGCATTCAAAATCGTTTGAGACGCCTCGCGCACCGCTTCATCGGTATCGCTGCCGGCTGACAGGCGCGCGGCGGCGCGGTGGATGGCTTCGCTCATGGCATTGGCGCGCGCACGCTCGCTTGCATCGAGATACTGGTTGCGCGAGGACTGTGCGAGGCCGTCACTGTCACGCACGGTGGGCGCGCCGACAATCTCGATCGGGAAGGCAAGGTCACGCACCATGCGGCGGATGATTTGCAGCTGCTGATAGTCCTTCTCGCCAAACACCGCGACATCTGGCGTGACATGAATGAACAGACGCGCCACGACTGTCGAGACGCCGTAGAAAAAGTGCGGCCTGTAAATGCCATCGAGCAGGTCTGACAGGCCCTCCACCCTTACATTTGTAACCGTGCCTTCCGGATACATGTCTGCCACGCCCGGCAGGTAAACGAGATCGCAGCCAATGGCGGCGAGCTTCTCAATGTCGGCGTCCTCGGTGCGCGGATAGGCATCGAGATCCTCGCCGGGGGCAAATTGGGTCGGGTTGATGAAAATGCTAACCACAGTGAAATCGGTCCGCTCCTGGGCTTCGCGCACCAGAGACAGATGCCCCTCATGCAGCGCGCCCATGGTAGGCACAAAGCCGACAGTTTGCCCCCGATCGCGCACGTCTTTCAGCGCGGCGCGAAGCGTAGGAAGCGATCTCACACAAGATGGCTTTTTATTCATTCGATACACTGCCCGTTACGTGATTTGTAAACGCTCTGTTAACCCTTTCAGCGGAGTTTCAACCTTATGACAAAGCGCCTGTTTACCCGCCTAAAAGCCTTGCTGACTGTATCCCGGCTGTCCGTCTATACGCGCACTGCCAAGAGCGACAAGCCGAATTTCAGCCCTGAGCCACGCAGCCGGCCTGTTTTGCCCGAGGACGGCGCGGCGCAGGATGACTGGATGTTCGAAACGGCCAGCGCTCTGGACCAGCAGACACGCGCACTGGCTGGCGAGATGGATACATTAGCTGACCGGATGGGCGGCCTGCGCGAGACGCTGGCACTGATTTCAGGCGAAGCGCCCTTCCCTGTTGAGGCCACAACGCTGACGCCATGTGCGTATATCTACGCTGACACCGACTTGTTTGATGGCGAGATCCTGCCTGAGACGCCTGGCCAGGATACTGTGCTCGGTGGCAATGACGCCTTTCTGTTCGATGAGGTTCAGCTCGACGAACAATCAACACCCGCCTCGATCGAACTTGAGTCCGATGAGGCCCGGCACGCCGCCTAACGCGTGCTGGAGGACACGGAGCCTCGCGAATATATGCCCGCAGATGGATATGGTCATATTGGCGATGACTCCACACCGACCCTAACGCTCTCTACCCCGGCGCCGAAAACGTGCCGGGTCATTGTTGTTGGCAATGAAAAAGGCGGCGCGGGCAAATCAACGATTTCGATCCACCTGGCGATTGCCTTGACGCGGATGGGCCAGACAGTCGGCGTGATCGATCTTGATGTCCGCCAGCGCACACTGACCCGGTATCTGGAAAATCGGCTGCGCTGGATGCAATCAACAGGCGCTCAGCTTCCGATGCCGGAAATTATTCGTGTCGATGCCAGCACATCGCGCGACCTCGACCAGGCCGAACGCGAAGAAACCGAGCGCTTTGAGCGGGCACTGACGCGCCTGAAAGCTGTGAGCGACATCATTATCGTGGACGCGCCAGGCGGGAACACGTTCCTGTCACGCACCGCGCACACCCGAGCTGATACGCTGATCACACCGCTGAATGACAGCTTTGTCGACTTCGACCTGCTCGGAGACGTGAACCCACAAACACTGGAAGTGCTGCGCCCGAGCTTCTACTCCGAAATGGTGTGGAACTGCCGCAAGCAAAAGGCACGCACATCACGCCAGCCGATTGACTGGGTGGTGATGCGCAACCGTGTTTCGCCGCTCGAAGCCCGCAACAAACAGAAGGTTGGTGAAGCGCTTCAGAATCTCGCCAAACGTATTGGCTTTCGCCTGGCGCCCGGCCTCTCAGAACGTGTGATTTACCGCGAACTCTTCCCCGCCGGCCTGACGCTGCTGGACCTGACCGAGAATGGCTCAAACATCTCATTTACAATGAGCCATGTGGCAGCGCGCCAGGAATTGCGCGATCTTGTTATCCTGCTGCAGATTCCGTCACTTGAAGGCGCGGAAATCTCTTTCTAGCGCCTATTTTCCGGTCTCGGCAGAGCCTTCTTCGCCCGCAACAGAAACACTGTTCAGCGTGAACACTGCGCCATTCAGCATCGGGACCGCAGCAGCATTCGGATCGACGGGCGCCTGGATGCCGCTAAAGGCCAGCTCGGCGCGAAGACCCGGCGCGGTATCTTTCTCTTCAAAGCTATTATAGGCCGCCTCGATAAGGTCTGTCACATGCTGATCGCGAGAGCGTGCGGTTGAGCCACCATACATAATGGCGATCACGCGGCGACCACCCCGTTTAGCAGACGCCATCAGATTGAATCCGGACGCGCGCGTATAGCCGGTTTTGATCCCGTCCACGCCGCGCACCTCACCAATCAGGCGGTTGTGGTTCTTGTAGGTCTGCCGCCCCCAGGAGAATTTTTTGCTGGCAAAATAGCCATAATAGTCGGCGTGATCGACCAGCAGGCGCTCGGCGAGAACGGCCATATCGCGGGCGGTTGAAAGCTGCTGGGTATCCGGCAGGCCGGAGGCATTTTTAAATGTGGTGCGCGCCATGCCCATAGAACGCGCCTTCGCGGTCATCAGCGTTGCGAAACGCGGCTCAGTTCCGCCCAGTCTTTCGGCAACCACAACGGCCACATCATTGGCTGATTTCGTGACAAGCGCATTGATCGCATCGCGCACGGTAATCGTTGAGCCCACCCGCAGGCGCAAGGAGGATGGCGGCTGAGACGCTGCCTTTGTTGAAACGGTCAGGCGATCATAAAGGCGGACCTCGCCGCTCTTCAGCGCATCAAACAACATGTAAAGCGTCATCGCCTTGGTCAGCGAGGCCGGATAGCGCGGTGCATCGGCGTGGCGTGCATGCAGCACTTCGTCTGTTTCCATGTCCACCACGATCGATGCGTATTTTTCAGCACTCGCCGTGGTTGTCGCGAGCGCGAACAACATTGCAACGGTTGCAAGGCAAGCTTTCAATGGACTGAGGTACGCAACTAAGGCCATACATGTCTCCAGTTCGATCCCCGATCACCGGGAACCTTCAAGATCGTTCGATATGGTTATCTATAAGTAAAGACATGCCATGCAGACTTCGCGCCAACACCTGAAACTTGTTTAATTTTGCATCACATATCGGTTTTTTGTGCGGCGCACAATTTTTTGTTGCGATTGCGTAAAATTGTGCTATATGACGCTGCGTAACCTCTTATCCCTCTTCAGATCCCAAGCATGGTGACAGATATGCCGTTCTCGACTTTCACGCCCGAAACCTTTGCCAAGCTCATGCCAATGCCCGATGCTTTCGGCACGCTGGCACAAGATGCCGTTGTCGCTTCAACTGAAAGCACGCGCGCCTCATTCAAAGGCATGCAGGAAACCGGAACGGCCCTGATGCAGCATGCCAAGGATCAAGTGGCGCTGTCGGTTGAGACCGGGAAGAAATTTTCTGAAGTCACGAGCGTGGAAGATGCGATGGCGCTGCAGACCACTTTTGTGAAGTCTGCCTTTGAAGCCAATATGAAGAGCTTCTCTGAGATTTCTGAGCTCTATACAGAAACAATGCGCGAGGCGTTCGCGCCGCTTGCCAAGCAGGCCAAGAAAGCCTCTAAGGCAACGGCCTAGTCGCCATCTGCGGCCAGCGCGGCCGATTATTTGAAAGCCGGCCCGTTTGTGGCCGGCTTTTTCACTTTTGCTGCTGACAGCGCCGATGGACTCGGTCATGGTGGCGCCATGACTGACTTCGTTGACTTTGCGACGCTGGAACGCCCTCCAAAGCCAAACACCTATTTGCTGGCGCCAAAGGGGCTTTGCCAGGCCGCCAAGCCCGACGCCAACTCACCTGTTTTTGAAGAGGCGCCGGCGGAGCTGTTCAGCAAGGTCCAGACACTTGTTGGCGACACACCGCGCTGGGGCAAAGTGCGCAGCGATGAGGCCGGGCTCAAGCTCGCTTTCGTTGCATCCACGGCGCTGCTGCGGTTCAAGGACGATATCGACATTCAGGTCTTGCCCGGCGACGATGGCAGCGGTGCGCGGATCGCCATTTATTCACGCTCGCGCATTGGCCATTCAGACTTGGGGGCGAACCGAAAACGCGTCGCCAAGTTTATTCATGAACTGACCTCAAATTGACCACTTAGGGAGTTGACCATTGGTCATGACAGAGACAGGCTTAACAAACCAAAGTGAGCGCCTATCTTGTAGACCATGACTATTCGTATCGAACCCGTTTTTATGTCAGAGCCGAGCGGACCGGGCGGTCCAGGCGGACCCGGATTCGATGATGATGGCGACCTCAATCTTGCCACCAAAACGCGCATTCGCACCGCAAAACCGTCAATGTATCGTGTTTTGCTGTTGAATGATGATTACACGCCCATGGAATTCGTTGTTCTTATTCTCGAGCGGTTCTTTCATAAGAATCGTGAACAGGCGACACGGATCATGTTGCATGTCCACCAGAAGGGTGTCGGGGTCTGCGGCATCTACACCTATGAGGTGGCCGAAACAAAAGTGGCGCAAGTTATGGATCTTGCCCGGCGCAACGAGCATCCGCTCCAGTGCACAATGGAAAAAGAGGATTAGGAGGCACACATGCCATCATTGACGCCCAGCCTCGAGTCTGCACTGGAACAAGCCTTGTCTGCAGCCGGAGAGCGCCAGCACGAATACGCCACGCTGGAACACCTGCTTCTGGCTCTGACCGAGGATGAGGATGCCATCCAGGTGATGACCGCCTGCAAGGTGGACATCAAATCGCTGAAAGAAGCCCTTGAAAGTTATATTGACGAGGACCTCTCGACGCTGATCACGGACAATCCCAGCGGTCGGGTCCAGCCGACGGCTGCGTTCCAGCGCGTTGTCCAGCGGGCTGTGCTGCACGTGGAAAGCTCCGGGCGCGATGAAGTGTCGGGCGCAAACATTCTGATCTCGATTTTCTCAGAGCGTGAAAGCCACGCGACCTATTTCCTGCAGGAGCAGGATATGACGCGCTATGATGCGGTGAACTTTGTCTCGCACGGCGTGTCCAAGGTGCCGGGCCAGTCGCGCTCGAATGCGCCGCGCGGCGCCGAACAGTCGGCCGAAGAAGCACCGAAATCGCCTGACAGTGAGGCGCTAGAGGCCTATTGCGTGAACCTCAATGAGAAGGCGCGGTCGGGCAAGATCGATCCGCTGATCGGACGCCAGCTGGAAATCGAACGCTGCATCGAAGTGCTGTGCCGCCGCTCCAAGAATAACCCGATCCTTGTCGGTGACCCCGGCGTCGGCAAGACAGCGATCGCTGAAGGCCTGGCGAAGATGATCGTCGATGGCGAGGTGCCGGAAATCCTGTCCGATGCGGTGATCTGGTCGCTCGACATGGGCTCGCTTCTGGCGGGAACCCGTTATCGCGGTGACTTTGAAGAGCGCCTGAAAGCGGTGATGAAAGAGATTGGCGAGCAGGAAAAAGGCATCCTGTTCATTGACGAGATTCACACCATCATTGGCGCCGGCGCCACATCCGGCGGTGCGATGGACGCCTCTAATCTGCTGAAGCCCGCGCTACAGAATGGCGACGTACGCTGCATGGGGTCAACCACGTTCAAAGAGTACAAGCAGCACTTTGAGAAAGACCGCGCGCTGTCGCGCCGGTTCCGCAAGATCGATGTGGTCGAGCCATCCATTGAAGACACGGTGAAGATCCTGACTGGACTGAAATCGACCTTCGAAGACTTTCATGGGCTGCGCTATACCAATGATGCGCTGCGCGCAGCTGTCGAGCTGTCTGCACGCTACATGACCGACCGGAAGCTGCCGGACAAGGCGATCGATGTGATTGACGAGGCCGGTGCAACGCAATGGCTGGTCCCGTCGGCCAAGCGGCGTAAATCCGTTGGCGTCAAAGAGATCGAAGCGATTGTCGCTAAGATTGCGCGCATCCCCCCCAAACAGGTCTCCAAGGACGATGCCCAGGCCATCAAATCGCTTGAGACAGATCTTAAACGCGTTGTGTTTGGTCAAAGCGAAGCCATTGATGCGCTGGCCTCAGCGATCAAACTGTCGCGCGCGGGCCTGCGTGAGCCGAACAAGCCGATTGGCTCATATCTGTTCACTGGCCCGACCGGGGTGGGTAAGACAGAAGTGACCCGCCAGCTGGCTTCCATTCTGGGTGTTGAGCTGCACCGGTTCGACATGTCGGAATATATGGAACGCCACTCCATCTCGCGCCTGATTGGCGCGCCTCCGGGCTATGTCGGCTATGATGAGGGCGGCTTGCTGACCGATGCTGTCATGCAGCACCCGCATTGTGTGGTCCTGCTCGACGAGATTGAGAAGGCGCACCCTGATCTGTTCAATGTTCTGTTGCAGGTCATGGACAATGGCACGCTGACGGACGCGAACGGCCGCAAGGTCGATTTCCGCAATGTGATCCTGGTCATGACAACCAATGCTGGTGCGTCGGATGCGGCCAAGAACTCCATCGGATTTGGCCGCGGGCGCAAGGATGACGAGCAGGAGGAGGCACTGAAACGCCTGTTCACGCCAGAGTTCCGCAACCGCCTGGACAGCGTGATCACCTTTGGTGGTCTGACGCCTGAGATCATTGAAAAAGTTGTCGAGAAGTTCGTGCTACAGCTCGAGGTTCAGCTGGCTGACCGCAATGTCACGATTGAGCTTGCCCCGGCAGCGCGTGATTGGCTCGCCAAACGCGGCTTTGACTCAGAGTTCGGCGCACGTCCGCTGGCGCGTGTCATCGCCGAGCACGTCAAGAAACCGATGGCCGAGGAATTGCTTTTCGGAAAATTGGCGAAAGGCGGCACGGTCAAGATCAATGTCGACAAGAAAGACCCCGACAGGCTGGCTTTCAAATATATCGATGACAAGCCCGCCAAGAAGCCAAAGTCGGCTGGCAAGGACAAACCGGCAAAAGTCTAACGTCGCCAGGCGCCGGCCGATTGCTGGTCTACCAGAACGCGCACATGTCGAGCGCCGCATTTCGCGGCGCCAAATAAGCGGCAACGGCGTAGGCTTCATCAGTTGCCAGAAGCGTAAGACCACCCTCGATCAGATCGGCATATTCTGACAGATCGCCATCGGCAATATAGGCATCGTCCAGCCGTTCACCGGGCCGGCCAAGCGTGCCAAAGGCGCTTTCGATGCCGCGCCAGGCAAGCGCAGACCAGGCGCGGTCATTTGGCCGGCTTGTCCCTGTCCAGGCGATCACATTCTCCATGTTCACACCGCCTGCCTCCAGTTCGCGCTGATGGTCTCGGCTGTTCACACTGGCTGTGAGCATCAGATCGGGAGCAAGGCGCGCAACCTCTATGGCCTGCTGATCACTATAGGTGATCAGGATCACATTATCCTCCGCCTCAGCGGCGCGGACATGCGAGATGATATTGCGGAAACTGGTGGTCTCTTTCTTGTCGAGTTCCAGGATCGCGCCAGTGGACACCGCCCATAAGAGCGCATCGCTGAGCTTTGGCGGCGTAAAGCGCGTGATCTGACCGGCATTGTCCTTCAGGTTCAGCGTGGCAATCTCGTCCCAATCAGTATCTGCCACAAAACCACGCCCTGTCGTTGTTCGCCCCAGCGTATTGTCATGCATCAGGAAAAGGACGCCGTCGCGGCTCTCCACCACATCGATCTCGGCAACGAACAGGCCGCTCGCATAAGCATGTTTCAGCGTCTCAAGACTGTTTTCAGGATAGCCTGGCGCGGGCCCGGCCCGATGGCTGGCAATAACGAACTCACCCTCCTCGCGAAGACAGTCAAAAAAGCCGGGCAACGATCCAAGATCGATGGAGGGTGCGATGGCCGGTTCCGCCGCCAGAGCTTGGACCTGCGGTGCATCAGACGTCTCGACTGAACATGCTGCGACACCGACCGTCAAAACAATGATCAAGCTATTTAAGAAACAACGCATTACCAGTCCTTGCGGTTCGACTACCAGCGACCTACACTCAGAGCTAAAGCGCTGGCTGATGCTGTGAAATCAAAGATATTTGTGGAGGAAAACATGCTGGGATCAATGCAAGACTGGCCACTAACGGTCAACAAGGTCTTGGAACATGCGAAACTGATCAATCCAACGCGCGAAATCATCACGCGCCGCGTTGAAGGCCACATTGTCAGAACCAGCTATGGCGAGCTGTTTGATATGGCCAAACAGGTGTCCAACGCGCTTCTTGCTGACGGTATCGGCGCGACCGACCGGGTTGCCACGCTTGGCTGGAATTCCGAGCGGCACATGGCCAGCTGGTATGGCGCGATGGGGATTGGCGCTGTCCTGCACACGCTGAACCCGCGCCTGCTGCCCGAGCAGATCGCCTGGATTGCGAATGATGCCGAAGACAAGGTGCTGATCCTCGACAAGACTTTTGTGCCGATCATTGAGGCGATCAAGGACAAGCTGCCAATGATCAAACGGTTTGTGATCTATGCCGATGATAACACCATGGTGGACAACTCGTTCGGCGCGGTGCCCTTTGACACCTGGATTGGAAACCAGCCGACAACATGCGCGTGGGGCAACTTCCCTGAAACCGCGCCTTGCGGGCTTTGCTACACGTCCGGGACGACAGGCAATCCCAAGGGCGTGATGTATTCCCACCGCTCCAACATTCTGCATACGCTGATCACAATGACGAAAGACTCTATGGGCATTGGCGCCGACGATGTGGTCTTGCCTGTCGTGCCGATGTTCCATGCTAATGCATGGGGCCTGGCCATGTCCTGCCCGGCGGCGGGCGCGAATATGGTGATGCCCGGCGCACAGATGGACGGGGCCTCCATCTATGAATTGCTGGACACTGAGAAGGTCACGATCACGGCAGCTGTCCCGACCGTCTGGCTGGCGCTGCTCACCTATTTGCAGGAAAACAAACTCGAACTGCCACATCTCAAACGTGTGATCATTGGCGGCTCGGCGATTCCCGAAGCGATCCTGCGGGCCTTTGAGGTCGATTTTGGGGTGGACGTGGTCCACGCCTGGGGCATGACAGAGACCTCGCCGCTCGGCACGCTTGGCACGCTGCCGCCGCACCTGCAATCAGCCGACATTGACACGCGTATGGCGCAGAAACTGAAACAGGGTCGCCCGTCTTTCGGTGTGCAGCTGAAAACTGTCGATGAGGATGGTAATGAACTGCCGCGCGATGGTGAGACATCTGGCCGTCTTCTGGTCAGCGGGGCCGCCGTGATCAAATCCTATTACAAAGGCGCTGGCGGCGAAGTCGTTGATGAAAACGGCTTCTTCGACACCGGCGATGTCGCTCATATTGATGAATATGGCACCATCCAGATTACCGATCGCGCGAAAGACGTGATCAAATCAGGTGGCGAGTGGATCTCGTCCATCGATATTGAGAATATTGCTGTCGGCCATGAGAAAGTCGCCAACGCAGCGGCGATCGGCATTTATCACCCCAAGTGGGATGAGCGCCCGCTTCTGATCATTCAACCGGCGCCTGGGCAGAGCCCGACCAAGGATGAAATCCTGGCCGCCTTGACGGGAAAGATCGCCAAGTGGTGGACACCGGACGATGTTGTTTTTGTGGATGAAATTCCGCTTGGCGCGACCGGGAAAATCAACAAGCTGGCGCTGCGCGAAACGTTCAAGGACTATGTTCTGCCAACCGCCTGAAAGCGGCTGGAAAATCAGCCGAAAGGGGCGACAGCCTCTGAAAGCTGGGCTATGTCCGATACCGAAGAGATGGGAGATCGGGCAATGACTGATGCAGCAGAGGCAACAGGTGCGGGCTGGCGGCTGAAGCTGTCAGCGTTTTCTCTGGCAACTGCGATTTTCGTCGTTCTGTGGTTCATGATCGCGGCGCTCGGCACCAATTGGGGCTGGTGGTCGTGGCAGGCCGGGCTTGGTCAGATGACGCTTGGGATCGGCGCGCCCATGGCGTTTTTCTCTGTGGCGCTGTCACTGCTCGCGTCAATTATCGCGCTCTACAAGGCGCCGCGCTTCCAGCCGCTTGTGATCGCGCTTATCGCCTCGCTGATTGGCTGGATGTGTCTGCTGCGCCTGGTTGGTATGCAGACGACATTCCAGAGTTTGCCGCCTATCCACGATATTCAGACCGACTGGTCCGACCCTATCCAGTATACCGAGCGGCTGCTGGCCGCGCGCAAGGCCGATGGCAATACAAATCCTGTGCTCGATGCCCCGACCATTGAGGGCGACCGTGTTCCCGAAGCCCTCGTCGGGCGGCTTGTATCGGAAGTTCAGGAAGAGGCTGAGACAAGACCGGCTGGCAAGGGCACTGTCTATCCACCTATGCGCACACTTTATTTTGACCAGTCGCCGGTTGAACTGGCCGCCCTTGCGGAAAAACTGGTCAAACGGCGCGGCTGGAAAATTGTCACACAGGCTGCGACCGAGGATACAGGCGAGGAGATTCAGATCGAAGCCACCGCAGAGTCGAGCTGGTTTGGTTTCAAGGATGACGTGGCGATCCGCATCAGCCCGGTTGAAGGCGGCTGTATGGTCGACATGCGCTCGATCAGCCGTGTTGGCCTGTCCGATCTCGGCGCCAATGCCAAACGCGTATCAGGCTTTATGAACGAGCTGCTGGATCGCGGTGACGGGCGGATCGCGCCCTAGGCATCCACATCAACCAGGCGGTAGGCACTCTGCACAACCGGAATATCGGCTGAGCAGACCACACGGCCTTCGTCGATCAGCTTGACCATATGGCCAAGCACAGACATGCAGGCGGCCGGGATAAGCCTTGGCTCAAGCCCGACATACATCGCATCAACCATGTTCGGGATCGATGTTTCGCCTGACTTCAGCTGCGCGATGACCCCGTCTTCACGGTCCTGGCGGTGCTGGCGATAGGCCGCGATGAATGCATGCACAAAGTCACGGCCCTCGATGGGTGAACCATGGGTTGGCCAAAGGATGTCAAACCCGCGCGCCTGAACCTTGTCCAGGCTCTTAAAATAGTCGGCCATATGGCCATCGGGCGGCGCCACAATCGTTGTGGACCAGCCCATAATATGATCACCGGTCAGGCAGGCATTTTCTTCTTTCAGGTCAAAGCAGATATGGCTGCATGTGTGGCCTGGCGTTTCGATTACTTCCAGCGTCCAGCCTGGACCGGAAAAGACGTCGCCGTCACCGACCAGCTCATCGGGATGGAAACCGACATCGTCTTCTGAGCCAAGCTCGCCCTTAGCTGTCGGCTGACCGCAATCCTTCGCATAGACCTTGCATCCGGCCCACTCGGCCAATGGGCGCTCCAAAGGTGAATGGTCTGAGTGGCCGTGGGTGACCAGCACGCATTTGACCGTCTCACCCTTGAGCGCAGCCTTAAGCGCTTCAAAGTGCTCTGCGTCATGCGGACCGGGGTCAATCACGGCCACTTCGCCATGCCCGATAATGTAAACGCCGGTTCCAACATAAGTGAAAGGCCCGGGATTATTGGCAATCACGCGCCGGAT
This sequence comes from Pseudomonadota bacterium, assembly GCA_039026135.1. Lineage (GTDB taxonomy): Bacteria > Pseudomonadota > Alphaproteobacteria > Caulobacterales > Hyphomonadaceae > Henriciella. The sequence goes on from JBCCMX010000004.1 coordinate 31,045, forward strand.
CAGCGGCGAGACCTGCTCAACCTTGCCATATTCAAACTCGATGTCTCGGACAAATGGGATCGTCATGTATGTGAATCAAAACCTATTCAACGCGCATTCAATGGCGCAATTCTTCGATGATCGGATCAGCCTCTACGCGGCGCAAAGGCGGCAACAAACGCTTTGGCCATGCGGCGCGTGGACTTTAGCTTGTCACCCAGCTTTAGCGCGACGGGCGGGCCCATGTCTGTTTTGTTTGCGTCAACGATATATATCCGACCGGATAGTCGATCGCGTAGCACGTCGACGCCGCCCCATTCCAGTCCGATCTCGGCTGCAAAGCGGGTTATCACGCTAATTTCATCCGGCGTGTAGCAGTTTTCCGGCGTATCGAGCAAAACTTCAGCATTCTCGTTCAGGAACCGCCGCCCGATGGACCGGCGCTTGCGAAACACGAGCGTCGGTTTGCCGCCGCAAATACAGGCGCGCAAATCCTCGATCAATCCGCCTTCAATCTCATTGTCGACAAGTACCTGATAGGTCTTGTCAGCCAGCGGGGTCATCGGGCCTTCGATGACCCGCCCGTCATGACTGCCATTCTTTTCAGATTTCTCGACCATCGGACCGGAAAAGCTCGTCGCATCAACCGACAAGGAATAGCCCGCGATACGGTGAAAGGCTTCGGCGACATTCGACTTTGAAATATCCATACAGCTGAAATTGACCAGTTTGGCACTGGGTTTGACCGGCGGCGGCGTATGGTTCGACTCAGTCGAATCATCAAACTGGAAAACGATGTCGGCGGTGCGAGTATCCGAGATCAGTTTGGCGCCCGATGCATGCATCACGGGCCAGATAAAATACCAGGGTCGCGGTTTCTCAGGATAGAAGGCAATCGTCGGGCGCTTATGCCCGGTTAAACGGCGCCACGTCCGCCAAGACTGGGCCAGCGTATAGAAAGTAAACCAGGTGAAAATATCATTCACCAGGCTGAATGATGTCGGGACGCGATGGCCTGTCTTTTTGACAAGCCAGGCGCCGTCCTCGTACTTGAAATCTGCCAGCCAACTGCGTGACATGTTTCCTCCTGACGCCCCCGAAACCTTCCAAAGCGATCCGTATGGTGAATCGCATGCGGGGCGGGGTGGATCAACCTTTATATAGCGGCGATAGGGTGACGATCCGATCACCTTTATGTCAGGCCGACGTTACAAAAGCGGTTTCAGACCTTCCAGATCGTAGCCGGCCTCTGCTGCTGCAGCAACGATATCGTCGCCCGCCCCCTGCCCGGCATGGGTTAGCGCCCAGGCCGTAATCGAGCGTGTGCCGGTGCGGCAATATGCCAAGACGGGTGCCGGCGCTTCGGCAAGAGCGGCACTGACACGCTCCAGGATATCGGGTGTCGGCGCACCCGAGAAAGGGATCGCCACGAAGGTGAGCCCGAGGGCTTCAGCTTTTGCACGAATAGCGCCCATACGCGGCTGATCGACGCCACCTTCACCGTCCGGGCGATTCGCCATAACAGTCTTGTAACCGGCATCGGCGATGGCTTCCAGGTCTTCTTCGGTGATCTGTGGCGCAACGGAAAACCCGTCCGTTACCTTGCGAATCTCAGCCATAGCTGCGCTCCTGTTTCGCCAAGCGTTGACAAGCGCTTGTCTGATGTGAACCTAGGAAGTGTCGATGCCGCTGCCAAGAGCAGGCTTGTAGACGTGATTTGGTTCAGGGAATTATTCGTGCCCGCTGTTCAACGTGTTCTGTCCCGTATTCCTTGGGCCTATACTCTTCGGCGGCTGCTAATAGCCATACCGACCTTGCTTGTCATCATAACGGTTGCTTTTTTTATGATGCGCCTGGCACCGGGTGGCCCGTTTGACGGCGAGCGCAAGCTCAATGCCGCGACGGAAGCGGCGCTGCTGGCCAAGTTCGGCCTCGATAAGCCGCTGCTGCAGCAATATACCGACTATCTCCTGGGCGTGCTTCAGCTCGACTTTGGCCCATCAATGAAAACACTCGGCAAGAGCGTGAACGACCTGATCGCCGATGGCTTGCCGATCAGCCTGGCAATTGGCGCGCTTTCAATGGGTGTGGCCGTGATTGTGGGCACCGCGCTAGGGATCTTCGCGGGTCTTCGCCAGAACACGCTTGGCGATTATTCTGTGATGGGCTTTGCCATGGCCGGTATTTCCATCCCGACCTTTGTCAGCGGGCCGATCCTTATTTTGATCTTTGCGCTGGGCGCCGGCATGTTCGCGGTTGGCGGGCTCGGCACCTATCCGAACATTGGCATGAGCTTTCACAATATGACCCTGCCCGTGCTAACGCTCGCCCTGCCGCAGATCGCCATTATTTCGCGCCTGATGCGCGCCTCAATGATCGAGACGATGCGTGCCGGCCATATCCGCACAGCGCGCGCCAAGGGCCTGCCGGAACGCGATGTCATTCTAAAACACGCCCTGCCCGCCGCTATACTCCCCCTGATCAGCTATATTGGCCCAGCCATGGCCGGGGTCATGACAGGCTCGCTGGTGATTGAACGGGTGTTCGGTCTGCCGGGTATGGGCAGCTACTTCGTCGATGGCGCCATTAATCGCGACTATACGCTGGTTATGGGCGCGCTGATTATCTATGCGGCGCTGATCATTCTGTTCAATCTGATTGCCGATATCCTCTACGCCTTGCTCAACCCGAAGGTGGCCTATGAGTGAGCCGCTGGACCTGACGAACCGGCAAGTGCCACTGCAGCAAGCCGTTCAGGGCGGGCGCTCGCTCTGGGACGATGCCAAGGCGAGGCTGTTCCGCAATCGCGCCGCGGTCGCCTCCATGTGGATACTTGGCGCGCTGGTTATACTGGCCCTGTTTGGACCGCTTGTCTGGGTGCATGACTATCAGACCATTTCGGCGCGAAGCGAGATCGCGCCGACGCTGGAAAACTGGCATATTCTCGGCACCGATACGCAAGGCCGGGACCTGCTGGCCCGGCTGATGATTGGCCTGCGCATTTCGCTGAGTGTCGGCGTGGTGGCCACCATTGTCTCGCTGGTCATCGGGGTTACCTGGGGCGCGGTGGCCGGTTTTATCGGCGGACGGATCGACAATGTGATGATGCGCTTTGTCGACGTGCTTTATGCCATGCCTTTTATTTTCTTTGTCATCCTGCTGCTGACCGTGTTTGGCCGGAATATCATTCTGATCTTTGCGGCGATTGGCGCAGTCGAATGGCTGACCATGAGCCGGATTGTGCGCGGCCAGACGCTCGCCATAAAGAACATGGAGTTCATCGAGGCCGCGCGCGCCACTGGCGTGCCCTTCTTCACGATTATTCGCCGCCACATCCTGCCGAATATTGTCGGCCCGGTGGCAGTCTATGTCACGCTGACCATTCCGGTCGTGATCATGGCCGAGAGCTTTCTGTCTTTCCTTGGCCTCGGTGTGAATGAGCCGCTCACCTCGCTCGGCGTGTTGATCTCTGAAGGCGCCAAGGAAATGCAGGACAAGCCCTGGATGCTGATGGCGCCCGCCGGCACAATGATGGTCACGCTGCTTTGCCTGAACTTCATTGGCGACGGGTTGAGAGATGCGCTCGATCCAAAGGAGCGTTAGGCATGCTCAAAGGGAGTGTACGGTGATCACAGCCGACCATGCTGTTCTAATGGCGCAATATAATCGCTGGCAAAACAGATCACTCTATACAGCCGCAGATCAGCTCAGCGAGGCGCAACGACGAGAGGATAAGGGTGCCTTTTTCGGATCGATCCACAATACGCTGGCCCATGTTCTATGGGGCGACAGAGCTTGGATGAGCCGCTTTGCTGGCACCGCGCCCGTGCGACCGGAGGACCGCCAAGGCCTTGGCCCGGCCTATCAGGACTGGCAGGCGCTGCAACGCGACCGCGCTGAGTTTGACGCCGTGATCCTGGATTGGAGTTCAACCCTGTCGCCTGATTGGCTCGCCGGTGACTTCACCTGGACGAACTCGGCCGGCACCCGCACGTCCACCCAAAAAGCCTGGATCCTGGTGACGCACTTGTTCAATCACGCCACTCATCATCGCGGTCAGGCGCACGCGCTTCTGACAAGTTTTGGGGCAAAGCCCGACGACACGGACATTCAGTTCATGCCAGAGCTGAACTCTTAGCTAGGCGAAGACTTGCCGCCTCAGCCGAGCGGCGCAAACGCGTCCATGCCAAGCAAACGCTTTGCGTTTTCACTGGCAATCATGTTGCGATAAGGCGCGCTCAGCTCCAGCTCGTAACAGGCCTCAATCAGCCGATCACGGACCGAGTAGCCGCGAAACACAGGCCAATCAGTGCCGACCACCAAGCGGTCTACCCCAAGCACGTCAATCATGGCGCGCATCATGGTCGGATGAACCCCGACCGTGTCGACATAGACGTGCTGTCTGAGAAGATCGGCGGCATCGGGCCGGGTCATGTTGAACAGGCCACCAAACAGAATCGCCGTGACCGCAAAAGAAGAGAAACAGGTGCGCAGTGTTGGCAGCTCATCAAACACGCCCGCCTCAAGCAGGCCCGCCAGCGCGATCGAGTTCATCGCGCCGCGTCCAAGATTGGTTTGATAAAAACCTTTCAAATTGAACTGGCGCGTTTGCGCGGTCTCTTGCACCGGATGAACGAAGACCGGCACGTTCAGTTTGGCCGCCGCTTCCAAAGCGGGCCGGGCGCGCGGGGCCGACAGGATCTCATTGCCGCTGGCGCTTTCAACAAAGGCGCCGACGAGCCCAAGATCAGACACCGCGCGCGACAGTTCATCAGCGGCGACGTCACCGGCATAGGCATCAATGGTGGCAAGCCCGAGGAGCCGCCCGTCTGAGCGCTGCACCGTTTCGGCCATCGCCTCATTGATGCGGGCCATGCGGCTTTCTGGTTTTTCATCCGCCGGGCG
>JBCCMX010000005.1:0-35560 GCA_039026135.1 Pseudomonadota bacterium
ATCTCGTCGAGTTTGCCGAATGCGAAGGCATTGCGATCCATCACAAGATCGCGCGGGCGCAGGGGGCGTGAGATTTCGAGACCCTCCAGGGCGCGTGCACGGGAGAAAGCGACATAGGCCTGGCCGTGGGCGAACATCCCGCTATCAAAATCGATATAGACTTTGTCGAGCGTCAGGCCCTGCGCCTTGTGAATGGTCACCGCGTAGGCGAGGCGCAGCGGCACCTGTTTAAACGTGCCGACCACCTCGCGGCTGACTTTCTTGGTCTCCGGGTCGAGCGCATATTTGTATTTCTCCCAGGCCGCCGGTTCGATCTCATAAGTGTGACCATCCAGCTCCACGATCACATTCGCGCCGCTAAAACCAGCGACTGTGGCAATCGAGCCATTGACCCAGCGCCCTTCAGAATCGTTCTTGATGAGCATCACCCGCGCGCCTTCTTTCAGCTCCAGATCGGCCTCCGTGGGATAGGATTTCTCATCAAACGTGCCCTGGACATTGGCTTCAAAGACGTATTCGCGGCCCGGCAGATCGTCCAGGCGGGCCTGATTGATGCGGAACGCATTGGCGTTATTTGGGGTGAGCACGGTGTGGGTCTCGCTCGCCTCAACGGCGGAGCGGTTCGCGACGAGGCTTTGCAAAACGCGCTCATCGGCTGGCGTGACCCGCCCCTGACGCAGCGCGCCGAGCAGCGCCAGGAAGCGCGGATCGGCCTGACGAAACACATGTTTCAGTGCGAGCAGGGCAAACTCGGCCTCATGAAAGGCCGGCGTATTGAAAAAATACGCGCCGCCATAGCGCTCGTTGAGGATTGGGTCCTCGTCGCCGCGCACCACGGGCGGCAATTGATGAAGGTCGCCGGACAGGATCATGCGCACGCCGCCAAAGGGGCGCTTGGAGCCCCGGTTCAGTTTCAGGCTGCGATCGATCGCGTCGAGCATATCGGCGCGCACCATGGAAATCTCATCGATGATAATCGTCTCAGCCGCCTTCAGCAGGCGCGCGGTGCGCAAGCGTTTGATATCCTGCGGCTCAATAAGGCGCGGGGGGAATTTGAAAAAGCTGTGCAGCGTCTGGCCGCCCACATTCATCGCCGCAACGCCCGTCGGCGCGAGCACAATGGCGCTTTCGCCGGCATGCGCCATGAACTTGCGCAGCAGCGTTGTTTTGCCCGTGCCAGCGCGCCCGGTCAAAAACAGATTGCCTTGCGCGCCCGCCCCGCTGGCGACCCAATTGGCCGGGCGTTCATAGATTGTGTCAGGTGTGCCAGTGCTCGCCGGCGCCGTTAAGTCGCTCATTCCGACTCGCATAGACCCGTTTGGCGCGCTAAGCGAGGGCGATGACGCGTGACGACACAGCCATGGCGGTCGATGCCTATCTGGAGACCGCCCTTCTGCGTCCGGATCCCGTTTTGGATACGATTGCAGCAGCGAGCGAGGCAGCAGGTCTCGTGCCGCACGCTGTGACACCTTTGCAGGCCAAGTTTCTCGCGCTGCTTGTCCAGTTGAGCGGCGCAAGACGCGTGCTCGAGATTGGCTGTCTTGGCGGCTATTCGGCGGTCGCCATGGCGCGGGCCTTGCCGGATGATGGGCACCTGCTGACAACGGAGATTGATACGCGCACGGCCAAGATCGCGCAGGCCAATATTGACGGGTCTGGATATGGTCAACGCATTGACCTGCATGTCGGCCCGGCCACGGGCGTTTTGCAGGACGAAGTGGCGCGCGGGGCGGTCTATGATTTCATCTTTATCGATGCCGATAAGGTCAACCATCGCAACTATCTGGAACTCGGCCTGAAACTCTCGCGCCCGGGCACGCTGATCGTGGCCGACAATGTTGTACGCAGCGGTGCGGTGCTGGACGCAGACAACCAGGACAATAGCGTCAATGGCGTGAGGGCTTTCTTTGACTATGCGCGCCAGCTGGACGGGGTGGAGATGACCGGGCTGCAAACGCTTGGTGCAAAAGGCTATGATGGATTTGCGCTGATCAGGGTGAGATGATCGCGGGGTTTGGCGGCCTGACATAATCCTGCCCGGTTCGCGGTGAAGTCTGCGGTCAATGAGACATGTTCTGACATCCATCTGCTTCGGGTTACTGGCCGCGCTGCCTGCTGGCGCTGATCATGCGGTGGATCTGGTCGGCGCTGAATTGTTGGGACAAGCTGACCTGGCACGCCAATCGGCAGGGCGGAATGTTCTCAAACAGGATTATATGGTTGTCATTGACTACCGCTTGCCCTCGTCGTCGGCGCGTTTCTTTTTGGTCGACCTGCAAGACCGCACGGCAGAGGCATTTCTCGTGGCCCATGGCAGGGGATCAGACCCGGACTTTGATGGCATGGCCCAGCATTTCTCCAATATACCGAACTCCAAAATGACCTCGCTTGGCCGATTTGTGACTGGCGAGACCTATTATGGCCGGCATGGCCTGTCGCTGCGCATGCATGGTCTTGATCCGAGCAATGACAAGGCCGAGGCGCGCGCCATTGTGATACATGGCGCAGATTATGTTTCGCCGGGGCGGGCGGTTCTCGGCCGCTCCTGGGGCTGCCCAGCGCTTGAGCGCAAGGTGGCCGAGAAGCTCATCCCCGATATTGCGGGCGGCGTCTTTATCTATGCAATTGGCCCCGCGGCCTGACGGGCGAGCCATTGCTTCCCGGCCAAGGGCTTAAATCAGCCGCTAATTACGGATAGTGTGTATCCGACATAGATAGCGAGAGGAAAGCTGAAATGAAGGTCCTGAAGTATGGCGTCATCGCGCTTATCGTTCTGGTTCTGCTGGGGCAGGGCGGGTTTGCGTTTCTTGGTATGCAGTCGCGCGGCGGCGAGGCACCTGGCCTGGCAGACGGGCGTCTGACCGCATGTCCGGCGTCGCCAAACTGTGTGTCGAGTGAAGCCGATACGCCTGAAGACAAAAAGGTGTCGCCGCTGCCACTGACCGCCTGGGAGCGCTTGCCGGGCCTCGTCGCTGAAATGGGCGGCGAGGTGACCGCGCAGGACGAGGCTTATCTGTCATCCGAGTTCAAATCGAGCCTGTTTGGCTTTGTTGATGATGTGGAGTTTCGTCTGACGGAAACAGATGTTCAGGTGCGCTCCGGCGCGCGCGTTGGGCACTCAGATGCCGGCGTGAACAGCGCCCGCATTGCAGCGCTCCGCGACAAGCTCCAGGCCCCGTAAGGCCCGCCACCGTCAACACGCTTGATCCGAGGTGGGTTGCGCGGTGCGGCCTACAAGTCTCGCCAGGTCGGTGAGACCCCAAGGTCGCGGAACACATCGTCCCAATAGTCGCGAAGGCCGCCGCGCTGCAAGTCAACATAGCGCTCGCGCGGGATAAGGCGGATTTCCAGCGCCACCCCGCTGAGGCCACGCCCAAACGTGTTTTCCAGCCGTGCTGTGGTGACATCGCTTTCAGGTATATTGCCGGGCATCTCGCCGCGCCCGCCATAGGCGGTGAAAATGTCCGAGTTTTGCAGCATGTCAGAGATCAGTACGATCCGCCTGGCCGGCGCGCGGGTTGAGAAGGCGTCTGTTTGGCTCAGGCGCGCCAGGGCTTCGATAATCGGGCTGTTGGGCGCAACTTTTGGCTCAACAAGATCAACCAGCGCGGTTTCGAGCGGTTTTTCGAACTTTTCGGCGAAGCGCTCTTCAATCTGCCTCGGGTTCTGGAACAGCGCGTTGACCTGATCACCCCGGCCTGGATTGCACAGCGAGAACTCCCCGCGTGGGTCAAACCGGCCTTGGGCGTCGAGCTCAAACAAGGTGAAACGCTCGCCCACGTCCAGCCGGTCGCGGCTGCGCCGAATGACCGCTGCGATCAATTCAGCCTGCGCTGGGGTATAGCTGTCGGTCTTGTCAATAATCACAGCCGTGTGCGGCGGCAGGTCGTCTGACAGCTCACACAATGTGGTTTCGTCATAGGGCGCCGGCTGGATGGCGAACATAGCAAAGCCAATAATGGCGACCGCGATAAAGGCCATGGCGAAGTTCAGAATCGCCTGGTTGCGCTGTTTCGACTGACGGTTACGGCGGCGACGGCGAGCCATCTAACCATTGTCCTGCTTTTTGACGCGGATCGTATCGATGATCTCGTCTTCAAGATCAAATTCGTCAGACAGGGCCGGGTCAGTGGTTGTAAGCAGTTTTGTATAGGGTTTGACCATCTCGCTCATCGTGCGGTGGATCACCATTTTTTCGTGCGGGGTGAGATCCTTGTCGCCATCAAGGCCAGCTTCGCCATACTTCACTTCCAGCACGACCTCTTTGATATCTTCGTAGCTGTCATCGAAATCGAACAGCGCATCTTGCAGGTCGGCGCGGGCGCGTTCCAGGCTCCGGGCGGCATCGCTGAAGCCGGGGAAAGGCGAGTCGAGACGCCGGCCCTCAAAGGCGGCAATGGCGGAAATGGCAAGCCCGAGCGCGAACAGCACCATCGCGTCGAGCGAGTGAAGCGCAAACGGTCGGCACATGGCATTGGTTGCGGCGCTACCCAATGTCTCGCCAATCTCTGATGTCAGCACCGCCTCGCAAACGGCCGGATCAACAATGAAATGCGGAATAACCGTGGTCGGCAGGCCTTCCGGAAGGCTCTGCCCCAGCGCCTGCAGGTCCAGAATATTGCGATAATGGGCGGCCGACAGGTTGACCAGAAAGACCAATGACAGCCCGACAATGATCGCGATGAGGCCCATCACGATGTAGAGATTGCGCCGGCTAATCAGGTTCTGCGTGTCGATCGGCATGGAAATATGGCGCATGCCCCAATAGCCGATAATGAAGAAACTGGTGGCCACGTTGGCAAGCGAGACGGCGGCGGCCTGAAAGATCCCGCCGGCCAGACCGAACTCGCTTTGTTTGGCGAAGAAATAGGCGTTCGCGGCACTTTCAAAAATGATCATCAGCGCGATGATCGAAATATTGAGATAAGGCACTTTGGGGTGGCTTGAGATATAGTGCACCCCGCGCCCGGTTGTCTCTCCGAGCTTCAGCTTGCGGTGGCGCGGATGTTCGGTCTCTGCCGGATCCGCCGCGTTGCCGTCTGCGCTGGTTGATTGGGTCTTGTCAGTTGCTGGCCGCTTCTTGCGGCGCGGCATGTGATAGTCGCCGCCGAGCTGGCGAAAGCGGTAGAAGCTCAAGGCCGCGCGCGTTGTATAGTCCGCCTGAAGCTGAACCTCATTGAACGCGTCAGATGGGCGATTGGTCAAATCACGGATATCATTATCGGTTAGCGATGACGCATTGCCATTGGTATTTGTGTCCATCCGCCCAATCTCCCATCCCGGTTTATGACCGATACGTCATCGAAATAAAAGCTGGAATTGACGCCGGTAAGGCAAAAACAAGTTGGAATGTGACGGAACAATGAAGGCTGCCTTATTTGCACTCGTCAGCAGGCGGATCGTCTTCTAGAACAGCCATATGGGTTTAACGGCCAAAGACTTAGAGCGCCACAAGCGCCATATCCTGCTGAAAGAAATTGGCGGGCCCGGCGTGCAGAAGCTGCGCGGTGCGCGCGTCTCGATCGTTGGCGCCGGGGCGCTTGGCGGACCGTGCGCGCTGTTTTTGGCTGCTGGCGGTGTCGGCGAGATCGAGCTGTGGGATGACGACACGGTCGACCGTTCGAACTTGCAGCGCCAGGTGCAATTCAGCGAAGGCGATATCGGTGCGCCGAAAGGCGAGATGCTCGCCGCTCGCCTCAGCGCGATTGATCCATCACTGAAAATCAGCGTGCGGCGCGCGCGATTTGATGGACTGTCAGATCCCTCTGGGGACTATCTGATTGATGCGTCCGACAATTTTGAAACGCGCTTTGCCCTCAATCGGCTGGCACATCAGTCTGGCCGCTATCTTGTATCGGGCGCAGCGTCCGGGTGGAGCGGCCAAGTGGCTGTTTACGCGTCAGGGCTGCAGGATGGCGCGCCATGCTACCAGTGCTTTGTTCCCGAAACACCGCCGACGGCGCAGGCCTGCGATGAAATCGGGGTCGTCGGCGCACTGACCGGTCAGGTCGGTGCGGCGATGGCGCTTGAAGCTGTAAAATTAGTGACCGGTGCGGGCACACCGCTGATTGGGCGGCTCCTCCTGATCGACGGTCTTGGCGCCAGCCACCGCGTGGTTAACGTTCGTCCGAACCCGGACTGTCAAGTCTGCGGGGCCTGAAAGTTTTCTTTGACAGGCGGTCTGTTTGACGGTTTTACGACAGGTAACTGAGCGGAGAACCGGTCCCCATGTTCCATCGTACTGTTGCGGTTTTGCTAACGGTTGTCGCCATATTGGCGGCCGGTTGGCTGGTCCTCAGGCGTGCGGATATTCCCTACGATACGCTCGAAACAATGTATTCGGTTCCCGACACTCAGTTCCTGACTTTGAATAGCGGACTGAAAGTTCACTACACTGATACGGGCCCTCGCGATGGCATGGCGATGGTACTGGTGCATGGTTTCACGGCCTCTTTGCACACCTGGCAGGACTGGAAAGCTGATCTCGAAAAAGACTTCCGTGTGATCACGCTCGATTTGCCGGGCCATGGCTTAACGCGGTCTGAGGCGCCTGAGGAGGCGCGGATTGAGCGGTTTGCAGCCGTTGTTGACGAAGTGGCTGACAAATTAGGTGTTGCCGACTTCACGCTTGCCGGCAACTCGATGGGGGGGAATACCGCCTGGTATTACGCGCTGACCTATCCAGAGCGCCTGGACAGTCTCATTCTTCTCAATGCTTCAGGTTGGCCCGCCACGCCGGAGGAGCAAGAATCCTCGCCGCTTGTTTTCAAATTACTCTCAAACGCGATCGCCCGCGCGGTCCTGAAGGATCTCGACATGAACCGTCTGGTGAAGGCGGGGCTGGAGGATTCCTACACCGATCAGAGCTTTGTGACAGAGGCTCTGGTCAACCGCTATTCGTCTTTGTCGCGCGCACCGGGGCATCGTGAGACAATTCTGGCGATTGCCGCTTCGCGCAATGACCGACCTACTGCAAGCAACGCGCTTCTCTCTGCGATCAATGTGCCAACCCTGGTTCTGTGGGGTGAGGATGACAATCTGGTGTCTGTGTCTCACGCGCAGGCTTTTGGTGAGGCCATTCCCGGCGCGAAAGTGATTGTTTATGAAGGCGTCGGCCATCTGCCCCAGGAAGAGGCCACCGCCCAGTCACTCCTGGATGTGCGCGACTTCATGATGGACGTGGAATGGGGCGCGGTGGAAGAAGAAACCATTGAGCCGGCCGGAGATCCACGCCTTGTTGAAGACCGGTTATTGAACGGCAGTCGCTAATTACTCGATTGAATTCGAAAATGTTCGCGGTCAGGCCGCGTCAACCGTCATGTCGGCCTGCGGACACAGAATACGGAACATCTCACCTGTATCATTTGTGGCGCGTAACTTCTCGCGCAAATCCTCGCTGCGGAAGGCCCGCGAGACCTGCGCCAGTGCGCGCAAATGGTCGGCGCCCGAGACGTGCGGGGCGAGCAGCATAAAAATCAGATCGCAAGTCGCCCCATCAGGCGCATCAAAGTCGACGCCTTCTGTCAGTTTCAGAAAGCCGCCAACCGGACGCTCCAGGCCGTTGACGCGCGCGTGCGGGACAACAACGCCCTCACCGACCGCGGTCGAGCCAAGGCTTTCGCGCTCCAGCACAGCCTCAAGAATATCGCGGCCATCAATCTTCAATCGCTTGCCCAGGGCCGTAGACAAAATGCCAAGCACCTGCTTGCGGCTGGCCGCTGTCTGCGGTTCAACCACAAGACCGCCTGTCAAAAGGCTCGAAAGATCATTCGCCATAGGACTACCTATTGCTTAATTCGCAGCAGAGTGGCCAGCTGGATCAACCCAGCCAATATTTCCATCTTCGCGGCGATACACCATATTGAGGCCGTCGTGTTTCACATTTCTGAACAAAACGGCAGGGGTATCCGACAGTTCCAGCTGCATAACAGCTTCTGAGACTGACATTGTTTTTACGTTCGACGCCGATTCCGCGACGATCAATGGCGCCTCGCCTTTGTCCTCGGGCACGGTATCAGCATCTTCCGGGCTTTTCAGAATAAAGGCATTGGCCGGCTCGCTCGGCAGGGGCGCGCGTTTGTGATGGTCTTTCAGCCGGCGATGATAGCGCCGGACCCGTTTTTCCATCTTTCCAAGCGATTCTTCTAGCGCCGCATAAGGGTCGCTGGCCTGGCCGCTGGACTGTAATACAATCCCGGATGGCAGATGGGCATTGCAGTCAATGACCACTTCATGCCCACGTTTTTCAACAGTCACCGTTCCTTCAAAGGCCCGGTCAAAATATTTGGTAACAGCGGCCTCTAGTCCATCGGCGATGCGCGTCTGCAACGCTTCGCCCACATTCATATGCCGTCCTGCAATTTGTATCGTCACGGAATACCCCGCTATTGGACGTCAGTTATAAGCAGTTCAACGCGAAATGCCAGTCCTGCGACCAGTTTTGGCCGACAAGCCCTTGAGTTCAAGGGACTCAATCGGTCAGTCGCGTAAAAGTTCGTTAATTCCGGTTTTTGACCGTGTGCGTTCATCCACAGTCTTGATGATGATTGCCGCAGCGAGGCTCGGGCCACCATTGGCGCCAGCAAGGCTGCCGGGCACGACAACCGAATAAGGTGGCACCTCGCCGTAGCGCACTTCGCCAGACTGGCGATCAACGATCTTGGTGGATTGAGACAGAAAGACCCCCATCGCCAAGACAGAGCCCTCACGGACAATGACGCCTTCAGCCACCTCTGCGCGCGCGCCAATAAAACAATTGTCTTCAATGATAACCGGGCTTGCCTGCAGTGGCTCAAGCACGCCGCCAATCCCGGCACCGCCAGAGATGTGGACGTTCTTTCCGATTTGCGCGCAGGATCCCACGGTGGCCCATGTGTCGACCATTGTGCCGCTGTCCACATAGGCACCGATATTCACATAGGACGGCATCAAGACCGCGCCGGGGGCGATATAGGCGCCGCGGCGTACGGCTGCTGGCGGGACCGCGCGAAAGCCCGCGGCTTCAAACTCAGCCGCGCCCCAGCCTTCAAATTTGGATGGCACCTTGTCCCACCAGGGCCCTTTGCCCGGACCGCCTTCAACAAGCGTATTGGGATTGAGGCGAAATGACAGAAGCACGGCCTTTTTCAGCCATTCATTGACCTGCCAGCCGCCTTGTCCGCCGGGCTCAGCGACGCGCGCGCTGCCCGTATCGAGGGCGGCGAGCGCCTCGTTTACAGCGTCCCGCACCTCACCTGTGGTCGAGGTTGAAACAGATTGGCGATCATCCCATGCGCGATCAATCGTGGCGGCGAGGCTGTTTGACATAAGGGTCTCTTTGCTTGGTTATGGCGTCAGTGACTGCAGGAACTGCGTCAGGTTGTCGGTGACATAGTCGATATGTTCAGGCTGGTCATCCCCTGCCGCTGCCGGCCGGGCGCTGGCGGGTTCATGGCTCCAGTCTTTATCAGAGTGAACAAGCACGGTTTTAAACCCCATGGCGTGGGCCGGCGCGAGGTTGCGGGCAAGGTCTTCAAAAAATACCGCTCGCGTCGGATCGATGTCGAATGTTGCACAGAACCGGCGATAGGCGTCCGGCGCCGGTTTCGGCGTGAAGGCGCTGTCCTCAATGGCAAACTGGCCGTCAAACACATGCGCCAACTGCATATACTCGGTCACCCGCTCGGCATGCACCCTGGCGCCATTTGTATAGACGTATTTTTTGCCCGGTAGGCGGGTGATGGCGTCAGCAAGGTCAGGCGTGCGAGGCAAAGGCGACAGGTCGATGTCGTGGACATGCGCGAGAAACTCGTCCGGTTCCATGCCATGCATTGTCATCAGCCCGTTCAGTGTGGTGCCGTGTTCGGCGTAATACTGTTTCTGGACGGCGCGCGCTTCGCGGTGATCGAGGCGCAGAAACCGCGCGACAAAATCCGTCATCCGCGCATCAATCTCGGCGAACAGGTCACACGTTGCCGGGTAGAGTGTGTTGTCGAGATCGAAGACCCACACCTGGCGGTCGATCAAGTCCGCGTGCCCCATACGATGTCAGCGTCCCCGGCTCGATTTCTCAAAGTCCCGCTCGAAAAACTCAAACACCAGTTTGCGGTTCTCTGGCGGCGGTGTCGCCACAAAGCGCCCCGTGCGATAGGCGGCCGCTTCACATTCGCTGCGCCCGCTAATGGCAAACTTAGCGCGCGACACGCAGAACGTGTCATTGCCGCGGCGCAGCGTGCTGACCGTGCCGTCTTCATTATCCATCTCGGCATAGGCAAAGTGTTCAGCCTGCAGCAATGGCTCATCAACCACACGTGCGCATCCGCCCGCCTCCAATAGCCACCAACCGCGGCTTTCCCAGCCCTCGCCGCGGCGCCGCGCCATCGCGCTCCAGATGCGTTTATCGGTGCGATTACAGAATGTCAGACCGACATTGCGCGCGCGTTCTATCGCGGTCTGTTCCAAAATATCCATCAGGTCGGCGTCCGAGGTGTTGGCGCTGAGGCCTTTTGAGGTGAGAAAGTCGCCGATCGCAGCGCGGGTTTTGCGCCCGAGATATCCATCGATCCGTCCGGAATAGACCCCGGCATTGTCGAGCAGCCGCTGGACGCCGGCAGCAGCGGCTTCATCCAAATCACGGGTATCGGTCTCAGCCAGTTTCGTGCGCCATCGGCTGCGATTTTCGATCAAGACGGGACGAAACTCACGTGTTTCCAGGCCCATTGAAGCGCAATCTGGTACCGTCTCCACCGAGAAACTGCCCGTCGGGTCAATACACAAGGGGGCTTCGCCGCCCCAATAGCGTCGTCCGCCGCGATGGGCCGTTGAGGAGCGACCAAACAGATAGTGCACGCCCGGCGTCAGCGGCCCGTCCAGCACAACAGAGCAGGCCCCGGGGCGCAGCCTGCTCCAGCCATCAACGATAATGCCCTGGCCGTCATAACGCCCGGTTGCCACCTCGACGATAAAGCTGGTCTCATTGCAAATCGACCATCCGGCGGGTTGGCGCTGGGCGTCCGCCTGACCTGGAAACATGAATGTCAGAGCGGCGATAACGCCCAAGAGCAGCCGATTAATAGACAATAGTCCCTGCGCCATGTTCTGTAAAAAGCTCCATGAGAAGGGCGTGGCGGGCACGTCCGTCGAGTATAACTGCCCCGCCAACACCATCTTTGACGGCATTCGCTGCTGTTTCAAGCTTCGGAATCATACCGCCTGACACGGTCTCATCTTTGATCATTGTCTCGATCTGTGAATGGTCGATCTCGCGTACCAACTGACCCGATTTATCCAGGACGCCAGCGACATCTGTCAGCAGCAATAGTCGCGAGGCCGTGAGCGCCGAAGCGAGCGCGCCGGCCGCTGTATCGGCGTTCACATTGTAGCGCCGACCATCGGGGCCAACACCAACCGGTGCAATCACGGGTATAATGCTCGAGCGGTCGCCGAGCAGGGCGTTCAGAACCGTTATGTCGATATTTTCAGGCACACCGACATAGCCAAGATCTTCGGCCTCGGCGTCGCCAATCTTGCGCACGCGCATCAGATCACCGTCCGAGCCCGAGAGGCCGACAGCCTTGCCGCCAGCAGCATTGATGGCGCGCACGATCGTCTTGTTGATCGGACCAGACAGGACCATCTCCACCGCTTCCATTGTGGCGTCGTCTGTGACACGAAGCCCACCGCGAAACTCCGACTGGATGCCAAGACGGCTGAGCAGATTTGCGATTTGTGGCCCGCCGCCATGCACAACCACTGGATACATGCCCAGATGGCGCAACAAGACGACATTGCGCGCAAAGTCCGCCGCAAGACTTTCGTCCACCATGGCGTGACCGCCATACTTGATGACGATGACCTTACCTTCATAACGCTGAAGATAGGGCAGGGCTTCGGAAAGCGTTGTGGCAGTCACCTGCGCTGAAGAAGACGATACATCGGTCATGGCGTCGCTTTAGACTGGTTTTGGGGTGCATGCAAAACCGAAAGCTGAAGTCAAACAGATCGCCGACTGCAATTCTTTCGAGGCGACAGCAATTGATTCATTTTTTCGCGTTAAACGGGTAGATGGGTTATGGTGGGGATCGCAATTGAGGTTTAACGCCCTCTCTCTTCAGAAAACAGCACCCTTACTGCGCGGGTCGCGCGGCGCTGACGTCATTGATTTGTTCGCTTGTGACGAGGATATTTCCGGCTGTGCGATCGTTGACGAGAACAGAATTCCCGTTGGCTATATCGATCGCAACGCCTTTGTGACCAAAGTCTCCAGCCTGTATGGCCGCGCGCTTTACGACAATCGCCCGGCTGAGACGCTATCGACGCAGAATTACCGCGTTGTCAGCATTGATAGCCGGATTTCGGATGCGATTGGCCTTGAACCCTCGCAGCTCGATTTTGATCGCTCCACCGGTTTGATCGTTGTTGATCAACTTGGCCGCTATCTCGGGCTGACTCATGCCTTTGCGTTGACCCAGGCGCTGCTGCGGGACAACCAGTCACTGGTTCAAGATCTCAAGCGCGAGGTGGCTGATCGCGAGGCGGCCGAGAAGGCCATGCGCGATATGGCCGAACGCGATGAACTAACGGGACTATATAATCGCCGAAGGTTCCTTGCTGAAATCAAAAAACGCGTTGAGCGCAAAGCGCCCACCTTGCTGGTCTATCTTGATCTGAACAAGTTCAAGGCGATCAATGATACGCACGGCCATGCCGCGGGAGACTATGTTCTCTCGACGGTCGCCAACCGGATGAAAAAGGTTGCCGGGGATGCGGTCTTAGCCCGTCTTGGCGGCGACGAGTTCGCCATCATTCAAGAGGTCATCAACCATCGCGCAGCGCTGGCGACGCGCCTGTTACAGCTTGAGACCGCGATTACGCAGCCGATCAAGCGGGCCGATGGGTGGCTGGAAGTTGGCGTTGCGATGGGCGCGGCCCAGTTCCCGCATGATTTCGACTGTGCCCTTAGCCTGATCGATGGTGCCGACCAGACCATGTTGTCGGCGAAAAGCGATGGCACCGGCTATAAGATCTACAGTCGCTCGCCAACCGAGGGCGATTATTATGATGTCCTCGGAAATGGCATCTGAGCGTTCGGACTACGCTAGCAACTGACCGATCTCTGCGCGCAGCTCGGGCAGGCCAAACCCTTTCTCCGATGACGTTGCCCGCACGACAGGGTGGCCCGCCGCGTGCGTTTTCAGTTCCGCCGTTATAGCCGTCTGAATGGCCTCAAGTTCGCTGGCTTTGACCTTGTCAGCCTTGGTCAGCACGATCTGATAGGTCACCGCGGCGGTGTCCAGCATGGCCATCGTCTCAAGGTCGGTCTCCATAAGCCCGCGGCGGCTATCAACCAAAAGAAAGACACGGCGCAAATTGGCCCGGCCCTGCAAATAGCGACGGGTGAGCCGCGTCCATTTTTCAGCCTGAGTGCGGGAGACTTTTGCATAACCGAAGCCCGGCAAATCAACGAGCCATAGCTGGCCCTCGCCGAGATCGAAATAATTCAGTTCGCGCGTACGCCCCGGTTCAGCCGAAGCGCGCGCCAGGCCCTTGCGGCCAAGCAGGGCGTTGATCAGGCTTGATTTGCCAACATTGGAGCGGCCAGCAAAAGCGATTTCCGGGCGATCGCCGTCTGGTAGCTGGCGCAAATCAGCGGCGCCAAGCACGAATTTTACAGGTCCGGCGCAGAGCTTGCGCCCCTTCTCGAGCGCGTCGTCTGAAAACCCAGGCGTTTCAGACACATTCTATTCCGCAGGCGACTGTTCGCGCCCCATCAGGCGCTTGATCAGCTTGTCGAGCTCTGTTTCGACGCCGTTGCGGCGCATGATGAAATATTGCTGCAACAGGGACAGGATGTTTGACCAGACCCAGTAGAGCACCAGGCCCGAGGCAAATCCGCCGAAGACAAACATGAAGACGAAAGGCAGGAACATCATGATCTTGCGCTGGGTCGGATCAGGGGGCGGTGGCGACAGGGCCTGAATGGCCGCCATTGTGACCCCGTAAAGCACTGCCAGGATGCCGATGCCGAGGATAAAGCCGAGGATAAAGATCGACCGGATTTCATCACCCGTCGCCCAGTCTGCCAGGCCAAACAGGTTGCCGAGGACCCAGGGCTCAGCGGCCGAGAGGTCCGGCAGCCACAAGAACGGCGTGTGGCGCATCTCGATCGTAACGTAGAGCACCTTGTAGAGCGCAAAGAAAACCGGGATGGTCAGGAGGATTGGTACACAACCGGCGAGCGGATTGGCTTTCTCCTTCTGATAAAGCTTCATCACCTCTTGCTGGCGGCGCTGCGGGTCGCCTTTGAACCGTTCCTGAATCTCCTTCATCGGCTCGGCGAGCTTTTTCATCTTCGCCATCGATTTGTAGCTTTGATTATAGAGCGGGATCAGCGGGAAGCGCACGAGAACGGTCAGCGCCAGAATAGCCAACCCGAACGAGCCGAGCTGATTTTGGAGCCAGTTCAGCAAAGAGAAGAATGGGCGCGTGATATAATAGAGAATATTGCCCCAATCGATGCTGTCATCGAAGCGTGGAATGCCCGTGGATTCATAGCTTTTGACGACTTCATACTCCTTGGCGCCGGCAAAAATCTGATTGTTTGATGTCAGGCTTTGGCCGGGCTGGAGGGTCAGCGAAGAGGTCCGCGCCGAGAGTTCCATAATGTCCTGATCTGGACCGATTTGCTGGAAGCGGGCGGTAAATGTCCGGTCTTGTTGTGGCACAAGCGCAGCCATCCAGTACATGTCTGTAAAGCCAAGCCAGCCGCCATTGGGCGAGGCGAGTGTGCCGTCTTCTGCTGCGCCTTTCAGGCCCTTGCCTTTGGCCAGATTGCTGTATTTGCGCAGTTTCAGTCTGTCATCGACCACGCCGATCAAGCCCTGATGGGCGAGGCCCATTTTCCGCGATGAACCCGGATCTGTTGCCTCAAGAAAGCCCTTCCAGGCGCCATGTCGGCGGATCGAGCCATAAGGGGTCAGCGTGCGCGGTGCCTCGCCAAGATTGGTCACCGTATCGGCAAAGGTGAACATGTAATTCTCGTCCACGCTCAGCTCGCGTTGAAAGCGCAGGCCCTCTTTTTCCAGAACCAGTGAAACAGAGTTCTGTGTGCTGAGTGCTCCGTTTCCGACCAGGGTCCAGACATCATTCGGCCCGGCAAAGGCCCGCCCGCCCTCCAGCCAATACCATGAGCCGTAAAACCCGTGCTCGGCAGATTGTGGGCGCAGAAGGCGCAGCTCTTCGGCGCGCTCAATGGTCTTGTAGTGATCTTTCAGACTAAGATCATCTATCGTTGCGCCGGCCAGCCGGATGGATCCGTCAACACGGTCTGCGTCAAAGGCCAGGCGCTGGGATTGTCCAAGCGCCTCTTCCACAGTTGCAGCCACGATGGGCGCAGCGTCGACAAGCGGCGCGTCTGGCGCTGTGGCTTGCTGTTCAAGCTCGGCGGCTGCTTCGGCAGCGCGGCGCGCTTCCTGTTCGGGGTTAATCACGACCGTCTGATAGAGAAAGACAAAGGCCACCATCAGCACCATGGCAATGATAAAGTTGCGCTGGTCCTGGGGGTCCATGCCATTTTGGTTCATCATCGGATCGTATGCCTTAATGTGTAAACGGGGTCAGGCGTCGCCCGACCCCGTTGAAAACTTAGGAGCGAGGCTTATCAGCGCGCTTTCCATATCGTCAAGCAGGCGCGTCCAGACAATGGTCGCAGTGTCTTTTCGTGCGATAAAAACATAGTCGACACCGGGCTGGCCATGCTGGCGCAAAAGCTTGCGGGCCGCCTCGCGCAGGCGCCGTTTGGCTTTGTTGCGCAAGACAGCTTTGCCAATCTTTTTTGTAGCGGTGAAACCTGCGCCCATATGTGATTGCCCATCGCGGCGATCACGGGCCTGAATGACCAGGCTCTTGCGCCGTTCTGACGGGCCGGAACGGACAAAAAGAAATTGGGGCCGTTTGCGCAACCGCTCGACCCCAATGTCTGGATTGTTTTGATTGTCTACCATACCAGCGGCTCCCGGCCGCAAACGGTTTAAGCTGACAGGACCTTACGGCCTTTTGCGCGCCGACGGGCAAGCACTTTACGGCCATTCTTGGTGGCCATACGCGAGCGGAAGCCATGACTGCGTGCGCGCTTCAGGCGGCTCGGCTGGAATGTACGTTTCATGGGCGTCACGCCTCTTTGTCGTCAGATTGTCTGTAAAGCCGGGGCTAATACGTGTCCCTTGTCATCTGGTCAAGTTCACACCGCACCGCAAGCGCCATGTTTTTCATCTCACGGATAGGTGATGAGCCGGGATCGGCTCGTGAGAGGACGAAACACCGGGGCGTCTGTATATAGGCCCCAACGAAATGACGAGGACGACATTCTATGATACGCCCGATTATCGCAGGACTATTGGCCGCGACCCTGAGCATAGGAGCCGCAATGGCTGACGATAGCAATCCCCATGCGCCCTGGGGCGAGCTGCTGGCAACATATCTTGTTGAATCAGACGATGGCGTGAACCGGTTTGATTATGGCGGTCTGAAAAACAGTGCAGACGATCTGGCGAAGCTTGATGCCTATCTTGCCGGGTTTGAAACGCTTGACGTCGCCGCGCTTGAGGACAATGCCCAGTTCGCCGCCTGGTCGAACATCTATAATGCGCTGACGGTGAAACACATTGTCGGGCGTTACCCGATAAAGTCCATTCGCTCGGGCTATATTATCGGCCCTTGGAAACGCGTGAAGACGACGGTGAACGGTGTCGAGGTCTCTCTCGATGAGATTGAGCATGGGATTTTGCGCGTCGAGTTCGATGATCCCCGTGTTCACTATGCGGTCAATTGCGCGTCTTATGGTTGCCCGAACTTGCGGGTCGAGCCATGGGTTGCCGAGACGCTGGATGAAGATCTCGATGATGCGGCCCGCGCCTTTATCAACCACCCGCGCGGCGTGTCGATCCGCGACCGAGGCGGGCTGAAAGTCTCTGAAATTTACAAGTGGTTCAAGGAAGATTTTGGCGGCACTGAAGAGGCGGTGATCGCGCACTTTCTGGACTATGCCGATGACGCGCTGGCCGAAGACATTCGCGCCAATGCTGACATCAAGAAATACGATTATGATTGGGCGCTGAACGATGTTCAGCCCGCCTTGCGCTAAGGGGAAAGCCATGACTGAAGAGACAAAAAAAACCGGATCCCTGTGGATCAAACTCTGGCCGATTTACCTGATTGGCGCTGGCATTGTGGCCGCCTGGCAATTCGGCCTGTTTAACTATCTCTCGCTTGAAACCCTGCGGGAGCAGCAGGAGACATTGACGGCCTTTGTTGCCAACAATCTGGTGCTCGCGGTGGCGGCCTTCATCGCCATCTATGCCTTGGCGACCCTGTTCATGCTGCCCGGCGCCTTGTGGATCACAATTGCCGGCGGCCTTCTGTTCGGCTTTGTAGGTGGTTCGGTTCTGACTGTGGTCGGCGCCACAACAGGAGCCAGCCTTCTGTTTTTTGCCGCGCGCAGCTCGCTGGGCGGAACGCTGCGCCAAATGGCCGGATCGTATGCCGAGAAAGTCGAGACAGAATTCAACTCCAGCCCGCTAAGCTATATGTTTGCGATGCGGTTTGTCCCGGCCATGCCGTTTCCCGTGGCCAATGTTGTGCCGGCGCTTCTCGGTGCGAAATATCGCGACTATCTGCTCACCACAGCGCTGGGCATTATTCCCGGCGTGGTGGCCTATACCTCCATTGGCTCTGGACTGGGCGCCACTTTTGCGCGCGGCGAAGACCCCGATCTTACCAGCGTCTTCTGGAACTTTCTGCCGGCGGCGATCCTGCTTCTGACCGTGTCGACCCTGCCAATCGTCTACAAGAAGTTCTTTGCCAAGAAACCTAGCCAAGCGAGCGCTACCTGATGACCAATCCGACCTCGACCGCCCGCACAATGGAAACCGAACCCATGACACCTTCACCCTCAAGCGCGGCGCCTGTTTCCGGGCAGAAACGCAAGCTGAAAGCCGACCTTGTTGTGATTGGCGGCGGCTCAGGCGGGCTGTCAGCGGCGGCTGGCGCGGCCATGCTTGGCCTCAAAGTGATCCTGTATGAAAAAGCTGAAATGGGCGGTGACTGCCTGAACTATGGCTGTGTGCCGTCCAAGGCGCTGCTGACGACCGCGAAATATGCCGCAAGCGCGCGAGAAAGTGCCAGATTTGGGGTGACCACCGGCGCGCCCCAGGTCGACTGGACGAAAGTCAAATCCCATGTCCAGGGCGCGATTGATACAATTGCCCCGATTGACAGTGTGGAGCGTTTCGAGGGCCTTGGCGTGACCGTGATTGAGGAGCACGCGAGCTTCAAGGACAAGAAAACGATCCAGTCGGCCACGACTGAGGCGACCGGGCGGCGGATCATCGTGTCGACCGGGTCGACAGCCTTTATCCCGCCCATTCCGGGTCTCGATGAGACGCCTTTCGTGACAAATGAGCAGATTTTCTCACTGCCCGAACAACCAAGCCATCTAGTGATCCTTGGCGGTGGCCCTATCGGGCTTGAAATGGCGCAGGCCTTTCGCCGCCTTGGCTCTGAGGTCACGGTGATCGAAATGGGCCGCGCGCTCGGGCGCAGCGATCCTGAACACGCCGCCGTGGCGCTAGAAGCGCTGCGCGACGAAGGCGTCAACATTCTGGAAGGCCATAAGGCGGTGAAAGTCTCCGGCGGCACGGGCGCTGTCACCGTCGACACCGAAAGCGATGACGGCATGAAAGCGATTTCCGGCTCGCACCTTCTGGTGGCGGTCGGCCGCCGCGCTGTGATGGATGGTCTCGATCTCGAAGCAGGCGGCGTCGATTATGATCAGCGCGGCGTTCAGGTCTCTGAGAAGCTGCGCTCTGTGTCCAATCCGCGCGTCTGGGCGCTCGGCGATGTGGCAGGCAAGGGCCAGTTCACGCATCTCGCCGGCTGGCATGCCAGTGTCTTTACGCGCCGCGCCTTTTTCAAACAGGGCAGCAAGGCTGATGATTTGCCACTGCCGGCAGTGACCTACGTCTCACCGGAAATTGCGCAGGTCGGCCTGACCGAAGCTGAAGCACGCGAACAATTTGGCGACAGCGTGAAGACCTCGTCTTTTCCGTTCCATGAAAACGATCGTGCGATTGCCGAGGGCAAGACAAAAGGCGAGGCCAAGCTGATCATCCGCAAGGGCAAACTGCTTGGCGCATCGATTGTCGGCGAAGGGGCCGGCGACATCATTCAGATTGTCGGTTTTGCCATGTCGAATGGCCAGGGCGTTCAGGCCCTGACAAACTTCATCTCGCCGTATCCGACACGTGCAGAAATCGTGAAGCGGGCCGCCAGCGCCTATTTCACACCAACAGTATTTGGCAAAGCCTCTCAACGCCTTGTCGGCTTGCTGCAACGCATCCCCTAGTCTAGTTGGGTTGGGGTGAGTGCAGTCGACCACACGCCGCCCGCCAAGGCGCCTTTGCGGCGCCGGGACAGTCTGTCTTTCAGACTGTTCGTTCTGTCTATCGTCTCAATCCTTGTGGTCGAGGCATTGATTTTTATCCCAAGCGCGACGCGGTTTCGAAATGACTGGATAAAGGATCAGGTGGAAGCCGGCCGTCTGGCTGCCCTGGCGCTGGAGGCCGCGCCCAGTCGCATGGTGTCGCAAGAGCTTGCCGATGAGCTGCTTGAAAGTGCGATGGTCCATTCAGTCGCCGAGCTCAGCTTTGATATGCGCGAGCGCATTCTCGATCCGAAAACGGAGATTTGCTGCCAGTCAAAGATCGTCAATTACAAAGAGATGCCCGGCATGTCTGAAATTGGCGGAACGATCGGAACTTTCTTTGCGCCCGATGACCGATACCTGATTATTCGCGCCCCCGGGTCTCGGGCTGGCCGTGTGCTGGAGATCGTCGTCGACGAGGCGCCGCTGCGGCGCGCCATGGCCGATTATGCGCTGACCATTCTCGGCCTCTCGCTAATTATCTCAATTTTCACCGGCGGACTTATCTATCTCATGCTGCTGTTGACGGTCGTGCGACCGATAAGACGGGTGACAGAATCGGTGGAACGGTTCCGCGAAGATCCAGGCTCATGGCGCCGGCGTCTGTCGCCCACGCCGCGCCGCGATGAGATCGGGCGCGCGCAAAATGCGCTGTCGGATATGGAGGTCGCGGTGTCGGACAGTTTTCGCCAGCGCGAACGGCTGGCCCAGCTCGGCGAGGCGGTGGCGAAGATCAATCACGACTTGCGCAACTCGCTAGCCACCGCCCAGCTTGTCTCCGACGGCTTGTCGCGCTCGGAAGATCCGCGCGTTGCCAAATCATTGCCGCGCCTCGAACGCGCTTTGGAGCGTGCGATCGGACTGGCAAGTGACACGCTTAAATATGGTCGCTCGTCAGCGCCCACCGCCGCGATCTCGACCGTGCAGCCGCGTGATATCGTGGCCGAGGCGGCGAGTGAAGCGTTGGCGTCTTATTCTGGCGTGAGCTTCAAGAATGTGGTCGTCGCCGAAAAAAAGGCCCTGGCCGACCCCGATCACCTTCATCGCATCTGCGCCAACCTGATCCGCAATGCGGCCGAGGCGATGGCCGGGGCGGGCGAGATCACGGTCAGCTGTGACGGCCCGTCTCTGACCATTTCCGATACGGGCCCAGGTCTGCCGGACAAGGCGCGCGACAATCTGTTCAAGCCGTTTGCTGGTTCCACACGGCGCGACGGCACGGGGCTTGGGCTGGCGCTCTCTCGCGATCTTGCGCGCGCCATGGGGGGCGATCTGGTGCTGGATAAAACCGATGCGGCCGGGACGCGTTTTCGGCTGACCCTGCCGAGCCCGCCTGCCTAAAGCGGCTCAGCCGGGCTGACGCGCAGCGTATTGTCGGGGCGGCCGAGCTGTCTGAGATGTTCGCTGATCAGCAAGGGCTCGCCCAAATCATAAACAGCGCGTTCGACTGAATCTGCGCGGCAACTGTCCACCTCTGCACGGGGCGCTGTGCTCAGCCGTGGGCAAGCGCGCCGGCTGGCGCGCTCCAGGCGATTGTAAAGCTCTGCCGATGTGTCTTCGGTCAGTGGCAGAAGGTCGTCGAAGCATACCTCATAGCGCGCGCGGCGCTCCAGGATTTCGATGTCACGACGAATTTGCCCTCTGCAGACCGTGGCCGCTTCGCTGCGCACGGCGGTGACCAGGTTTACGGTTTCGCTGTCTTCCGTCGCTTCAACGGCAAAGGATAGGGCCGAGCCATTCGCGCTGAGCGGTTTTGCGCCGCGATAGACGGTGACGGTGTCACCCGTCTGGTCGCCGGTTTCAATTGTCAGCAGTTTGCTGCTGCCAATGGTGCGCTCTGTGACCGTATCCGACATGGCGGGCACACCTAGCGTACAAACTGACAGACCGGCGATCATCAAGATGCGTTTCATATCCAGGCTCCGCTCACAGTCCTGGCACTATAACTTGTTTCGGTTGCGATACGAGCCGCTTCGCGATCGACGCGAATAGTGCGCCTAGCGCTCGCCGTTCAGGCGGATGGCTTCGCGGATCTCGCCCCGCAGAACCAGTGTATCGAGATTGGTCGAGTTATAGCTTAGAGATTCCTCGATATCAGCCTGGGCGGCCGCATAATTGGCGGTTTCAAGATGAGCCTTTGCCCGCATCCGCAGGGATTCAGCGTCCTCTGGGTAAAGCGCGAGCGCGCTATTGAGATCATCAACGCCTTCGACCCAGCGCGACAGAGCCAGATAAGCGGCGGCGCGGTCCTTATAGAGGTTTGGATCATCGCGCTCGAGTTTCAGCGCTTCAGACAGGGCGGTAATGGCGGCTTCAGGATAGTTTGCCGTCAGCCAGGCATTGCCGGCCTGCGCCATGAACCGCGCGCGATCACCAATCGCAATCGCGTCCGGCGCATTGGCAAGGCTTTCAAGCCGCGCAGCGCCTTCCTCATATTCTTCCAGCGCGAGCAGGGCGATTGCATTACAGTAACGCGCACGTGGCCGGTTACCGCCCGACAGCCAGGCCAGGCTGTCCTCATAGGCTTCCAGCGGCGCATTGATGGCGCGTTCCAGACAGTTGGCGAGGCGCAGCTCTTCTTCGCGAAGAATGTCCGTGCTGGCGCTCTGGCTTAGCGGCAGCATAAGAATGGCAATTGCGGTCAGCGACATGGACAAGATCCTTCAACCCGTATTAGTCCTCGCGGTAATCGGTCGACGCTAGCAGGGCAAATGACAGAACTGTTAAATCCAGTTTTTATCTTTGGACCGGGGTTTACAGGTCACGCTTTTGCTCAAATTTGGGCTGGCCCGGTGTTCGGAAGCCTTCGAAACCCCGCCAAAACCGCTGAACTGGCGGCAAAGAACATTCTGCCTGTCCCCCTCAATGATGCTGAACAAGTGGTCGAACGGCTGCGTGGGGCGCATTTGATCGTTGCTGCTCCGCCCACTGATCAAGGGTGTCCGGGGCTCGCACACCTCGCAG
The DNA here is from genome assembly GCA_039026135.1 of Pseudomonadota bacterium. Lineage (GTDB taxonomy): Bacteria > Pseudomonadota > Alphaproteobacteria > Caulobacterales > Hyphomonadaceae > Henriciella. The sequence goes on from JBCCMX010000005.1 coordinate 22,421, forward strand.
ACATGACGCCGAGTGCCAAGTCCGTGACATATCTCTCGACAACGGGTGTGTACGGCGATCTGTCCGGCGGCTGGGCGTTTGAATGGTCACCTGTGAACCCGGCATCGGTGCGTGGTCGGCGCCGCGTGAGCGCAGAAAATGCCTGGCGCGCCGTGCGCCCGGATCTCAAGATTGCGCGTCTGCCTGGGATTTATGGGGCCGGGCGTTCCGTTTTGGATCGGCTGCGCGCGGGCAGGGCGAGCCGGATCGTGAAGCCCGGCCATGTCTTTTCGCGGATCCATGTCGATGATTTGGCCGCCGGGCTGGCGGCGCTTGTCCAGTCTGAGGCGTCCGGCGTGTTCCATTTTTGCGACGAAGAAGCCGCGCCGCCGCAGGATGTGACGGCCTTCGGGGCAGATCTGTTGGGCGTGCCAGTGCCGGATGCGATTGATTACGCGCAGGCCGATCTGTCTGAGATGGCGCGAAGTTTCTATTCTGAGTGCAAGCGGGTGTCGAACGCGCGGGCTAAGGCCGCGCTGGGCTGGCGGCCACGGTTTCGGACCTATCGTGAGGGCCTCACATCCATTCGCGATGCGGGCGGCTAGGTGGCCTCAAGCTTGGCATAGGCTTTTGCGGTCAGATAGGCGATGTCGAGACAGGCGGCGCGCGAGGCCGGAGACACGGCGGTAAAGCCGACAAATCCATGCGCCAGGCTGTCATAGCATTTGTAAACGACATCAACGCCGGCATCGCGTAGCTTTTTGGCATAGGCCTCGCCATCATCGACCAGGGGATCGAAGCCAGCTGTGGCAACAATGGCTGGCGGCAGACCTTCCAGCCGTGGCTCAATTGCCGGCTGCAGCAAGACGTCTTCCTTGTCGGTGCCTTCGGGCAGATACAGGTCCATGAACCATTCGACTGTCTTGCGATCGAGCGGATAGGTCTCGCCATAGATCTCGTGCGAGGGAAAATCGGCCGTGACATGAGTGCCGGGATAGATAAGAAGCTGCAGGTCGGGCATTGGAATGCCCTGGCGGCGCGTCTCCTGGGCAATGATGGCGGAAAAGCCGCCGCCCATGCTGCTGCCGCCAACCGTTGCGCGGGCCGCCGGTGCGCCAAGGGATTCAGCGTTTTTCAGCGCCCACTCATAACCATCGAGACAATCTTCCAGCCCGGCTGGAAACTTGTGCTGCGGGGCCAGGCGGTAATCGATCGAGACAATCGGGCAGCGCAGAACACGGCAAAGAATACCGCACATTGCGTGTGAGGTATCGACATTGCCGATCACCCCGCCGCCCATATGAAAATAGGCCATCATCGGTGCCGCCGGGTTTTGGTCGCCGGGGCGGTAGAGCCTGACGGGGATCATATGGCTGGCGCGAGAACTGATCTCAAAATCGCGCCATGACACGCCAGGTTCAGGGCGCGTTGCCAGCATTTTTTCTGCTTCGGCCACTTTGGCCTGGGCGTCTTCCGGCGCCATTGAATGGACGGGTGGCTGGCGCGCAGCCAAGTAAGTCAGCAGTTGCAAATCAGGATCAAGCGTTCGCCCGCCAAGCACCAGCGGTTTGCCGCCAGACAGCCAGATTTTCCAACTCGTCGGCAGCATGACCGCAAGCTTCATCAGCCAGGCCATCAGCTTCAGTACGATCTGTCTCATGGGGTGCCCTCTATCTGGCGCCAGCACTTATGTTACGTTCGGCTCTCCAAGCGCATCAATCCCTGCGAGCACGATTTGAGCAGCAAAATGCGTGGCTTGTTCGGGGTCGACCGGGCGGCGCCTGAGCATATTGTCACCGACTTCCAGCGCGACGCCGATGGCCGCAGCGGTCAGATAGTCTGTATCAATATGAGCATAGCCCGCGCGCGCCAGCGCGTCTTCCAGATCAGTCCGGATTTCCTCAGAAATGGTCGCCATTTCCGGCGTGTCCACGCGCACCCCGATCAGGGCCACGTGCGGGGCGCCTTCGCTGATGGCGTGATCGTTTTCGCTGGCCAGAAACGTGAAATAGGCACGATAGGCCGAGCGGACATAGGTTTCCAAGTCAGCGGCCTGTTCCTTGACCGACTGAAGCAGGGGGCGAAAGCGGGCAATGCTGTCGGCAGACAGCGCCTCGAACACCTCTTCTTTGGATTTGAAATAATTATAGAATGTGCCGGAGGCGAGATGCGTTTCGCGGACAATATCGCGAATATTGGTGGCCTCATATCCGATCCGTGCAAACACACGCCGCGCCGCATCCAGAATGGCGCGCCGATTGGCTGCTTTTGTGCGTGCGCGCTTGCCAGCTATCTGGTCAAGTTCGGCGGTCGAGGACATCGCTACTCCCTAAATCACTGCTTTCTCAGCTGTTTGTGCAGGTTCGTGACGGTCCGTCAACTTTTTAGAGCGGCTGCGTCAAGGCTGATGCGCCGGCGTACGGTAAACAAAACGCCCCAGGCGGCGCGCAACAGAATAAGGGCAAGCACACCAATCATGGGCTGACCAAGTGCGATCATGGCGGCCATGCCGACAAATAAAGCGATATGTAGAACAATGACTCGTCCATAGGGCGCGCCCATTTCGGTGTGAACATCGCTGCTCTTGTATTGCTCGCCCAGCATGAAATCTCGCCCAAACAGGTAAGCCTGCAAGGCGATGATCGCGAACAGGAAGGCGGGCATATGCGCGCCGCTATCGAGTGCCCGCATCACAAGACCCCATGGCGACAGGAAGATATTATCCTCAGGCGGGCCGCCCTGCGCGTTGGCGAACATGTTCAGGAACTGGCCGTGCACGAAGCAGAACATCCCAAAATGCACGATAAAGAATGGTCCAAGAAAGGCCATCTGGATGAGGCCAACCGGGCTCTGGCGCGCCGAGACGGCGGTCATGCGCGCGAGCGTGACGGCCCCGATCACCAGATTTTCCAGCCAGTAGAGGAAAACAAGCGCGCTGGCGTCCCAGCCAAAGGCCAGCACGGCATAGATGGGAAACAGGTCGACGACGAGAATGGCCATGGCCACCGGGTCGCGATAGGTGCGCGCCAGCGTGTCTTGGTCAAAATAGTTCAGCACGCTTGCCCCCGGGCCAGTGATTGCCCGCCTAGCTTAACCCTTGCCAGGCTGGAAAGGACAGAGGGTTTCTGGCCTCTAACCCATAAGAGCGTTTCGGGTTGTTATAGTTGCCGAGCAGGATCTCATAATGCAGGTGGATGGCTGTAGCGTTTCCAGTGGCGCCCATGGTGCCAAGCGGCTGGCCGAAGCCGATCTTCTGACCGGGCCGCAGATTTGCCGAAAAGCGAGACAGATGCGCATAGCGGGTATAAACGCCATTGCCGTGCTCAATCACGACCTGATTGCCAAAGCCGCTCTGCACGGAAACTTCAAGGACGCGGCCCGGCGCAGCTGAGTAGACTGTGCCTGCCGGGCGCGACTGAAGATCTATGCCTTTGTGCATCCGGCCATAGCGCGGGCCAAAGCCGGATGTCATGCAGACATCATTGGCCGGGGCTGTGGCCAGCGCAATGCCATTGGCCACAACCATCGGACTGAAATTCTTGATCTTGCCGGAACCGTTGGTGATCGGGCGGTTGGAAATCGAGATATTGTTGCAGACAAACAGATTGGCATTTGGACGAAACGGACCCTGCGCGGCGGCGGTGCCGGCCTGGTAAGTCTGGTTTGCGTGACCTGAGGCGGGCGTCTGGGCATAGTAAACCGACGGCGTGCTTGAACAGGCCGATAGAGCCAGCGCAAAAGCGATTGCCGTCAGTCGATTGCCCATCATGTTTCCAATCAAATCACTTCCAGCCCCGCAGAATACCGGCCTGTTTTATCGCGTATTGGCGTTTCAGAATGATTGACGGCCGGGCGTCGGCGCAAACAAAATCGCAGGCCATAACCTTACGTCCTCGGTTTATGCCGCCCCTACGAGATGATAGGCCCCAGGTGAACCGCGTCAATTTACGGTGATGATATGAATGACAGTGCGCCAGGCGATCAAGCCATAACAGCCACATCAGCAATGATGGATATCGTCAAAAACGTGCCCTGGTCGAAAGAGCTCGGCTTTGAGATGACCCGCGTTGAGAAGGGTCATGCCTGGGGCCGCCAGCCCTATCTCGATCATCTTGTCGGCGACCCGACGACGGGCATCATTCATGGCGGTGTCATCACCACGATGCTGGATACGATCAGTGGTATGGCCTGCGCAAGCGCTCTGTCAGAGGTCAGAATGATCGCAACGCTTGATTTGCGGCTCGACTATATGCGCCCGGCCACGCCGAAACGCGATATCATCGGCGAGGCCGAGTGTTTTCACATCACCAAGTCCATCGCCTTCATTCGGGCCTGGGCCTATCATGACAGCCGTGACAAAACGATTGCCATCGCGCAAAGCGCATTTGCCCTGACCAGCCTGAAACGGGGCGCGCCCGCATGAGCCGGGCAGACGATCTTGCGCGCTTCTGGGCGAGCCTGCCTATTGTCGAGACGCTGGGCATGCGCGTTGATATCAAAGGCGATGATTTGACGGCTGTGCTGCCATATCAGGAAAAGCTGATTGGCAATTTCGCAATCAAGGCCCTGCATGGCGGCGCGATCGCCACATTCCTCGAGCTTGCCGCCATGGCTCAGCTCTATATCGCCACGGACGGTATTGCGCCGCCGCGCACGATCAATGTCACCATTGATTATTTACGTCAGGCCCATGCCCAGGATCTCTATGCCCGCTCAACCATCACCAAGCTGGGACGGCGCGTGGCCAGCGTACGGGCCGAGGCCTGGCAGGCCAAACGCGACAAGCCTGTGGCAGCGATCATGGCGCATTTCCAGATCAAATCACTAGATGATCTTGCTGGATAGACTCGGCCGAGGCAGGCTGACAGTCGATCAGTAAAATCCGCAGAACGCGCCCACGTTGCCGCCCTTCCGGGGGCTGACGCCGCACTGATCTCGCCCTAAACCACCGGCATGTCCCGCGCCGCACTGTCCCACATGGCGATTTTCCGATTGGCCGTGCCGGTTATGCTGGCGCAGGCGGCCATTGCAGCAACAGGGGTTGTCGACACGCTGATTATTGGCCTGACGGGGGACAAGGATCAACTCGCCGCTGTCGGCGTCGCCAGCGTGGTGTTCAGTTTCATTTACTGGGGCTTTGGGTTTCTGCGCATGTCCACAACTGGCCTCGTTGCCCAGGCCCAAGGCGCGGGCCAGATGGGCGAGGTGCGCGCGGTTTTGCAGCGCGCCATTCTGCTTGGCGCGCTGATCGGCGCCTTGATCTTGCTGGTCGGGCCCTGGCTGCAGCGCATCGCGTTTATGCCCTTTCACATCACCGCTTCGGTCCAAGCCTATGGCGAGGATTATTTTGATGCACGGATCTGGGGCGCGCCGGCCTTGTTGATGGGATACGGGGTCAGCGGCTTTCTGCTCGGGGCGGGGCGAACCGGGGCGCTTCTGGCGTTTCAGATTGTCGTCAATGCCGTCAATATCGTGCTGGATGTCTGGTTTGTCGTTGGTCTCGGTCTCGGACCGGGCGGGATCGGCGCCGGCACGGCCATCGCTGAATGGTGCGGCCTGGCGTTCGGTCTTGTTATTGTCTTCAAAGCCTTGCGACCAGAGCGCGATATTCTTGATCGCCGCGCGCTCTTGGCAGTGTTTCAGGCCAATCGGGATATTCTGATCCGCACGCTGGCTTTGCTGTTCTGCTTTGCCTGGTTTGCGCGATCAGGATCCATGATGGGAACCGCGCAGCTTGCCGGCAATGAAGTCCTGCTTCAGTTCATCGCCGTCGCGGCCTTCGTTCTGGACGGCTTTGCCTTTGTCGCTGAAAAAGAGGTCGGGCAGGCCTTCGGCGCGCGCGATCCTGTCCGCCTGCGCCGGGCGATGCGCGTGACCAGTGAACTCGCGCTCGTGTTCGGCGCATTGATTGCGCTTGCATACCTCTTTTGCGGCGCGCTGATTATCGAGCGCGTGATTGCCGATGCGGAGGCACGGGCAGCGGCGCTTGCTTATTTGCCGTTCTGCGCCCTGGCGCCGCTGATTGGTGTGGTGGCCTGGCAGCTTGATGGCTTCTTCCTCGGCGCGACACGCGGGCCGGCGCTGCGCACAGCAGGGCTGATCTCGGCGGCGGCCTATGTGGCGACTGACGCCATGCTGCGACCGGCTTTGGGTAATTCAGGTGTCTGGAGCGCGTTTTTGCTGATGTATGTTTATCGTGCGGGCACGCTCGCGGTGTTTCTGCCCGGCCTTATCCGTGAGAGCCGGTCAGATCCGCGCCCACCGCTTCAGCCACAGAGCTGAAGCCATCGGCCTTTAACAGAGCGGCGAGATCGGCATTGATTTTCGCCGCAAGACCGGCGCCCTGATAGACAAGTGCGGAATAGAGCTGAACGGCCTGCGCGCCGGCCCGGATCTTGGCATAGGCATCCGCCCCGCTCGAAATACCGCCGACGCCAATCAGGTCGAAGTCGTCGCCAATGGCCTCGGCAAAGAGTTTCAGCACTTGCGTTGACGGGGCCATAAGCGGCGCGCCCGACAAGCCGCCCGCTTCGCCGCGATACGCACTTTGCAGCGTTTCAGGCCGCGCCAGTGTCGTATTGGAGACGATAAGGCCGCTTAGCCAGTGCCCCTCGGCGCCGACAACATCAACAATCTCGCCAATCGCGGTCTCATCAAGATCGGGCGCAACTTTCAGAAATACCGGCTTGTCTGTATGGGTCTCTTCGAGCGCTGCAGCGCATCGTGACAGCAGGTCCTGCAGCGCGCTCTTATCCTGCAGGCCGCGCAGGCCGGGCGTGTTCGGGCTGGAAATGTTGATTGTGATATAATCGGCATAAGGGGCAACCTCACGAATGCCGGTCTCATAATCACCAATCCGGTCATCACTGTCCTTGTTGGCGCCGACATTCGCGCCGACCGGGATGGGCGTGCGATGAGCTTTTTTCAGCTGGCGCGTAAAATAGAGCAGCCCCTGATTGTTAAAGCCCATGCGGTTGATCACAGCGCTGTCTTTGTAAAGTCGAAAAAGGCGTGGCTTCGGATTCCCGGGCTGCGGCAGTGGGGTCACCGTTCCGCATTCCACAAAACCAAAGCCAAAACGTGCCATGGGCGCGAAAACCTCGGCATTCTTGTCAAAGCCGGCGGCCAGACCGACCGGATTGGGCAGGGACAGCCCTGATTTTTTAAGGGCGATGGGCGTGTTCCATTTGCCTGGCCGAATGTTCGGTAAACCGATGCCGAGTTTCAGCCCTTTAATCGTGGCCGTGTGCGCCGCTTCGGGCGGCAGGGTCTTTACAAATGGCAGGGCAAGGTCAGGCAGGCTCACGCGTCTATATCCTCTGGCAGTTCAGGCACACCGGTCTCGCCGGTTTCGAGCAACCAGATGCGCTGTGCATCGGCGATTTTTAGCGGGCCATAAAGATGGGGGAATAGCTGTCCACCGCGGCTTGCTTCCCATTGCATCGCCTCGCCAAAATCCTCGGCGATATACTCAAGCAGTCGCGCTGCACGCTGGCCTGAATAATACAGCCGCAGCGTCTCTTCGACCTGGTTGCGCGCGGAGAGATGAACATAGCCATCGCCTTCATCGAGATCGGTTTTGGTCTGCCCAAGCGCCTCAGCGACGGACCAATCACCTTCATTAAGAATTTTATAGATGCGAGTCGTGTCGGAGCGTTTCATGCATCGGTTTTCACCAGCTTTCGTCACAACTCGCAAGCACAGGACAGGGCGCCGTTATTGATGGGACAACATTCCTATGATAGGAATTAATACTTTATTTACCTTGCCTTATGAGGGAGGCATTGATGCGGCACAGCGATGTATGGCGTGGCCTGGACCAATTGGCGGCCCTGAATGGGCTTACGCCGTCCGGCCTTGCGAAGAAAGCAGGGCTTGATTCCACCGCATTCAATCCCTCAAAGCGAACAACAAAGGACGGGCGGCTGCGATGGCCGTCGACAGAGAGTTTGTCGCGCGCGCTTGGCGCGGTTGGCGCCAGATTGGATGATTTTGTCGCCCTGGTCGACGATGCCCCGCCGGGCATTGCTGCCCCCCTCCTTCGCATGGCCGAAGCAGCGCAGATGGATGCATTTGATGAGCGGGGTTTTCCGAAGGGCGCGGGCTGGGACGAAATCCGCATCCCAAGCCCGATTGATTCCGACGGTCTATACGCGTTGGAGATTTCCGGTGACCAGCTATTGCCAACCTATAGAGACGGCGACCGCATCATCGTGTCCGCAAAGGCGGCCACCCGCCGGGGGGACCGTATCGTTGCGAAAACAAAAGACGGGCGGGTGATTGCAAAGGAACTGCGCCGTGAAACCAATGCGCATATCGAACTTGCGTCATTGGCGCCCAGCGGTGATCTCTGTACGTATGCCCGCGATGAGATTGCATGGATAGCGCGCATCTTGTGGGTCAGTCAGTAGATATCTCATTGATTGCCACCACGTCGCGTGATTGTGCTTGCGCCCTATACACCAGATGTGGAAGGACCATCCTCATGGACTGGGACAAGCTAAGATCTTTTCACGCCGCCGCAGAAGCGGGAAGCTTAACGGCTGCTGGCGAGCGTCTCGGTATTTCGCAATCTGCGGTCTCTCGCCAGATTGCCGCGCTTGAAGAGCAGCTCGGTGTGTCCCTGTTTCAACGTCATGCGCGCGGACTGGTCCTGACGGATTCCGGTCACACACTGCATCGCTCCACGATCGACATGGCGTCAGCCGCGCAGAGCGCTAGCACCGCGCTGCGCGATCAGCACGATATCCCGCAAGGCGATCTGACCGTGACGGCGCCGGTTGCGTTTGGTTCAACCTGGCTCGTTCCTCGCCTGGGCGCGTTCACACGCCAGCACCAGGACATGCGGGTCAATTTGCGCCTCGATGATGGCGAGAATTATGATCTGCTGAAACTTGAGGCCGAATGCGCCATCCGGCTATGGGCCGCCGATAAGGCCGACCTGATCCAGCGCAAGCTCGCGACGGTGGCGACAAACCTCTACGCCTCTCCTGAATACCTCAAGGCGCATGGCATGCCGCGCACACCGCAAGACCTCGATAATCATAGGATTATCGCCTATGGCGACGCGCAATCGCCGATCGACAAGATGAGTTTTGCCCAGCGTGTGGGCCGCGACGACACATTGCCGCGAGAGGCAGCCCTGACGGTCAACAATGTGCCTGCCATGTTGCGCGCCGTCGAAGCGGGCCTCGGGATTGCCGATCTGCCCGACTATATGGTCAGCGCCGTGCCCCGCCTCGTGCGCGTACTTGATGATCATACCGGGCCTAGCTTCGACCTTTACTTCATTTATCCGAGCGATTTGAAGCGCTCAAAACGCATTTCGGCGTTTCGGGACTTTCTGACAGGTGAGGTTGAGGCCTTCCGGAAATCGCCGCTGCGATGAAAAACTGCATAGCAAAGCGCATTAATCGCAGTTGACGCTGCGTCAACGCATGATGAATTTCATGTCATACTTATTGAAACCGGCCGCTGGCTCGCCATATCGCGCAGGTGCGCGGTCCCAGGCACAACCCGATCTTTTCCTGATTGGGCGTTTCCTCCCCCCGATGGGACCAAACTTTGACCCGGCGCATGTCTGCTGCCGGGTCTTTTCTTTTTTGGTTTCCAATACGTGATCGGCTCGCCCTGTCAGGCTTGCGCCGTGCGCACCAACTCGGCAAAGCGCTCAAAAAGATAGAAGCTGTCCTGCGGGCCGGGGCTGGCTTCGGGATGATGCTGCACCGAGATGATCGGCTTGCCTTTCACCTGTAGGCCGGAATTTGTGCGATCAAACAAGGACCGGTGGCTCTCTTCGACACCGTCCGGCAGTGAGGCCGGATCCACTGTGAACCCATGGTTCATGGACACGATCTCGACCTTTCCAGTCGCTAGATCCTGAACCGGATGATTGGCTCCGTGATGGCCCTGCGTCATCTTTTTGGTTGTTGCACCCAGCCCAAGCGCCAGCAATTGGTGGCCAAGGCAGATGCCAAGGATCGGTAGGCCGCTGTCAATCAGGCTTTTGATCATGCCGCCGGCGCGCTCAATTGTTGCGGCCGGATCACCCGGACCGTTTGACAGGACAACGCCGTCGGGCTTCAGGGCCTGAATATCGGCAAAGGATGCCTCACCATTCACAACCGTGGCGCGAATGCCGGCATTTGCCAGGTTGCGTAGAATATTTTTCTTCACGCCGAAATCGACCACCACAACATGCAATGGCGTCTCGCGCGGCGCGGCAAACGTATTGTCCGTCCGCCACAAGGCCTCGCCATGATCAAACGCATCAGGTGTTGTGACATCGCCGGCGAGATCAGCGGCCTCCAGCCCTTCCCAGGCTTTCGCAGCGGCAATCAGGGCGTCAATGTCGATCCCGCCGTCCGGATTGTTGGCCACCGCGCATTTTGGCATGCCGCCTTCGCGAATACGGCGCGTCAGCGCCCGCGTGTCGACGCCTGAAAGCCCAACAATTCCCTTCTGTTTCAACCATTTGTCGAAATGATCCGCCGAACGCCAGTTGGAGGGATCGCTGATCGGCTCGCGGAAAACGGCGCCGCAGGCCGCCTTTGCAGCCGGCGCAGAGGATTCCTCGTGGTCGAGCGGGTTGGCGCCAACATTGCCGACATGCGGAAATGTGAACAGAACAATCTGGGCGGCATAGGACGGATCGGTTAGAATTTCCTGGTAGCCGGTCATTGCCGTATTGAAGCAAAGTTCGCCGACGCAGGTGCCAATATGGCCGCATCCCTGGCCCAGGAACACCGTTCCATCTGCAAGTGCGACGGCGCCTGTCGCCTTTGTAACGGCTCGATCATGCAGAAACGATTGATTTTTTTCGTTCAAGGGCATATCTCCGAGCCTCGATATTATTTCAGATGCCATTAGGCTTAACACTTCTGCAGGCAAACGGTTGGCAAATAGGGGGCTGCGGCCCGCGCCGTCAACTGGTAAGATCAGAAAAGAGGTAATTCGATGGGTCAAGCCGACACCACCGTAATGAACGCCACCAGAGATCGCATTTTGCACGCCCTCAGACTTGCTGAATCTGAGGATTCCAATGGCGTGACGGCGCAGACATTGCGCTTGTTGAAATGCGCCATGAATGACCGTGACGTGGCCGCACGTGGCCGCGGCGATTGCGGTGGATGCGAAGAAACCGAAATCGAGTCGCTGCTCGGCGTTATGGTCAACCAGCGCCAGGTTTCAGCACGTGAGCTTGATGATGCCGGCCGCGTCCTCGAAGCGGAACGTGAGCGCGAGGAGATCGAAATCATCTCCCAATTCCTGCCGGAGGCTTTGGCAGGCGACGCACTGGACGAGGCGGTCAAGGAAGTTGTCTCTGACCTGAATGCGGCCAAGCTCAAGGACATGGGCCGTTGCATGTCAGCACTGCGCAAGCGTTATCCGGGCCGGATCGAGTGCGGCTCAGCGGGTAAGGCGGTTCGCGCGGCTTTGGGCTAGACGGCGCGGTCAGGCTGGGCTGAAAGTCTTTTTTGGCGAAGCAGCAGGGACAGCCATCATGAAAACATTCCTTATCGGTGCGTTGATGCTTGTCATTGGCGCTGTTGCCGGCGTGTTTGCGTTCATGCGCTTTGGCCCGGTCACGAATGATTTTTCTGGCCGGCTTGAGGCGTTTCAGCCGGAAAACCGCGACTGGTTTTTTCAGAATGCCAGTGAGGTTTATCCAACGCGCACGGTTGCTCGCAATGAAGAAACCGACCCCTTGCCGCGTGCCAGCGCGGCGGTGCTGGACGGGTTTTCCTACACCTATGATGGGCGCACGCTGTCCCTCAGCGATCTTTACACAGAGATGGAAACATCCGGCATGGTGATCCTGCACAAGGGCGAGATCATCCATGAAAGCTATGGCCGCGGGGCCGGGCCCGGCACACAGTTTACAACCTGGTCGCTGGTCAAGTCGATCACATCGACGCTGGTCGGCTTCACGCTGGCGGATGGTCTGATTGAGAGCGTGGATGACCCGTTGAAAACTTACCTGCCCGAGCTTGTCGGCACGGCCTATGACGGCGTGACCATTAAACACGCTCTGCAAATGTCGTCAGGTGTGCGCTTCGATCCCGGCCTGTGGGAGGGTGAGGCGCCCGATACGATCGACTTCATCACCCGCGCGGTGGTGCTGCAGCGCGTACCCGCTTTCGACATGGCGGTGACCTATAAGCGGGAGAACCCGCCAGGCACCGTTTTCAATTATAACACGGCGGAAAGCCAGGTCCTGCTCGAACTGGTGCGCCGCGTGACCGGCATGGACGCAGCGACCTATCTCGAGCGCAAGGTCTGGCGCCCGCTCGGGATGGAGCATGATGCCGGCTGGATCATTGATCGCGCCAGCCCGGATGGCGCGGAGATTGGCGGGGCGATGTTCAATGCCAGCCTGCGCGACTGGGCGCGTTTCGGCCTGTTGATTGAACAGGACGGGGTGTGGGATGGCCAGCCCTTGCTGCCGGACGACTGGGTGGCCCGCGCCACGGTGTCAGACGATGACCATATCAAGCCCGGCGCCGTGCATCCCAATGTAAATCGCGGTTATGCCTGGCATTGGTGGACCTATGCTGACAGCACGTTCACGGCATCTGGCGCGAATGGGCAGACCCTCTATATCGATCAGGCGAATGATATCGTTGTCGCGCGCGCATCGGCCTGGCCAGAGGGCTATGTGCAGGAACATGATGAGCAGACCTTCGCCATGTACAAGGCGCTCGCCGACTGGCTGTCATTCCGAGATGACGCGGGTGCTGCAAGCGGCAGCGAAAGCGGCGTTTTGGCCGAGTAGGGAGGGGAGCCGGCGGCGGCCTGCTTCTAAACACTTACGGCGTTAAATATCGGGCACGTCTTTGTTCGCAACGGTGATTGAATCAATTGGATCCAGACCTGCCATCAAAAGGACGGAACGGGCAAACTCTACGTCCGTATTCTTATCGAGTTTTCCATCCAATTGACCTAACACTGTCGCGTTCAAACCGCATGTCATCAGATTGAAGCAATGACGATGGCAACCCATGTGGGCGTGCTGAACGAAGGGCGACTGGTGCAGTTTGGCACTCCGCGGGAGATCTACGAGAACCCCAATTCACTCTATGTGGCCAGCCGCCTCGGCCTGCCACGGATCAACGTATTGCCCGCTGACATCTTCGGCGGCGCGCCATCCGGCACCGCTCA
>JBCCMX010000006.1:0-33011 GCA_039026135.1 Pseudomonadota bacterium
GCGGCAAGTTTGAAAAACTGTCTGTCGTGTTCGAGCCTCGCTTTGAACAGATGCTGCCCAGCGCTGGGCCGGGCTGGCGACAATCGCCAGGCGTTCTGGCGTCGGCTCAATCCCATGCAGGCGCAGCACAAACCGGTCCACCATGGCCAGCATCTGTTCAAAGCGAGGCTCGAACACGTCAGTCAGTTTTTCAAACTTGCCGCGCAGGCTCTCGCGCCGCTCAGCCTCCTTCAGGATCTTCGCAGCCAGATCGATGTCGCCGGCCCGATAATAATCAAGCGCCCGCTTTTTCTGGTCCGCAATCTCTTCTGACGTTGGCGGTTTTGGCGCCGCGCGGATCTGACGAACCTGAAATCCGCCCGCCCGAGCCCAATTGGTGGCGGTGGTCGCGCCAATGCCGAGCGCGGCTGCTGCGGCGGTGAGTGTTTCACCCGCCCGCACCCGTGCCTCAAGGTCAATTTTTAGCTGGGGTATGGCCGCCTTTTTGACGCGCGGGCGGGTTATGCCGGCCCCCGCGGCCGCGGGCTGCGGTCACCGAACCACCACAGCGTCGCTGCGGTTGCGCCAAAGGTGGCCGTTTCGGCGATACTGGCGCGGGCGGCCGGGTCAGAGCCAAACCAGATGCCCGCCGCGATCAGCCAGAGCAGCAGGGTTAGTGCCGGACGGGTCAGACCACGCACCGCATCCACCCAGCGATATGACGGCGCGATGGCCGCTTCGGCCTGTAGGCTTGCGGCAAGGCCCTGCCAGCTGCCCTGCACCTGTGTCAGCGCAATCTCCGCCTCGGTCTCGGCCTGTGCGGCCGCCTGCTGTAACGCAATCAGCTCGACCTCATGGTCCCAGCGCGCTTTTTCATGCGCCTGGCGCTGGCGCTGCTCGAAATAGCCGGCCAGACGCCCGAGCGCGGTGCCGAACAGGCCAAACAGACCGCCGCCTGCGGCGCTCGCGGCTAGCCCTGCAATCTCTGCCATAGGGATTTACTCCTTTTATAGTACCAGCGGGCGGGCACCGCGCGCCGGTCAAGATGAATGAAGGATCGCGCCAGCCCGATGCCGGTAAACCCGTGACGCTCAGCCGCCGCCAGCAAGGCCAGGCGGTCATGATGGGCCAGCGCAATATCAACCGCCAGCGTCTTGTGCCGGGACAGCGGCGCACCGCCAATCGCCGCATTCCACTGCGCGCAGCGATGGCCGGATGTGATGATCAGCGGCCGGCCGATATCGGCCCGCAGCGCCTCAAGGGCATCAAGAAAGTCTGGCGCATGCCAATACTCACCGCGGCAGAACCGGCCGCCACAGCGGCACGCAAGCTCTCTCAGCGTGAAATGCGGCCAGCGCCAGGTCTCCGACACGTCTTGGCGCGCCGCCGCTGGCGAATGGTACAGCATGCAAACCTCCGCAGCCAACAAACGAGCTGCAGATCATGCAATGGCCGCCCGGTCGGTCGGATCCATTCATCCAAACCAGCCAGCACGCGGGCAAAAAGGGGAGGATTATGCGGTGCGTATCACACTAGGCAGTCACGCGCTCGAACGCCTGGCGGTTCTGCAAGGCGCCAATCGCGGCAAGATATTCACGCTCCAGCTGATCGACATAGTCACCCGTCGACATACGCTTCTCAATCGCGCCAATGCCTTGCCCGCAGCCCCAGATATCCTTCCAGGCCTTGACCTTCATATTGCCGCCAGAGCCGAAATTCATCGCGCTGGGGTCGCTCTCCGGCAGATTGTCAGGGTCAAGACCTGCCGCCTCAATCGAGGGTTTCAGATAATTGCCATGCACGCCGGTAAACAGGTTCGTATAGACAATATCTTCGGCGCTATTGTCAGCAATCGCGTTCTTGTAGCCCTCGTCGGCATTGGCTTCATCACAGGAAATGAAAGCCGATCCGATATAGCCAAGATCAGCGCCCATCGCCTGAGCCGCCGCCACCGCACCGCCTGTCGCAATCGAACCCGACAGGGCCAGCGGGCCGTCAAAGAACTCGCGAATTTCCTGGATCAAGGCAAAGGGTGAGAGCGTGCCGGCATGGCCACCTGCCCCCGAACAGACCGCGATTAGACCATCAGCGCCCTTTTCCAGCGCCTTCTTGGCAAACCACACATTGATAATATCGTGCAGGACAATGCCGCCATATGAATGGATCGCATCATTCACCTCAGGGCGCGCACCCAGCGATGTAATCACCACAGGCACCTTATACTCAACGCACATCTCAACATCATGCATCAACCGATCGTTCGAGCCGTGCACAATCTGATTGACCGCAAATGGCGCCGACGGCCGGTCCGGGTTCTGCGCGTCATACTCTGCCAGCTCAGTCGTTATCTTATCAAGCCATTCCCCGAGCACCGGCTCGGGCCGAGCATTCAGCGACGGAAAAGAGCCGACAATCCCAGCCTTGCACTGGGCAATAACCAGATCCGGGTTTGAAATAATAAACAGAGGTGATCCAATCACCGGAATTCGTAGATTCTGTAGGATGGGTGGGACGGACATATCGCTCTCCTCAGATGCGCCTTGTGTCCGACTTAGTACCAAAACAGGGTTCAGCAACCCCTCCCCAACGTCAGCTCAGACGCGTTTTCATCAGGTCCATCCAGGAGGCATGGCGATGTAGCATACTGATCAAATCGTCCGGATCACCTTCCGCGATCAATCGGTCGAGCCATATCTCCATAACCCCGCGCTGACTCTCCATCCATTCGATAATCGGCGTATTACAAGGGTGTTCGACACTGGGTGATTGATTAGGTTTCGCCACGATTAGACCTCCAGATTCGCAACAGAACTGACAGATTACCTATTTGCGAATGATTTGCAATTGCAAATACAGACCTGAACCTCAGTCTGATGTGAAAAATCTAGAACTTGACCAGACTAGCCACTGCACGGCATTGAAAGCTCAAGCAAAAAAACCAGGACAACAGATAACACATGCCCCTTTCTCACCCATTTGAGACCGCGACAGAGGCCGACTGGCTGAACGCCGTCGAAAAGGCGCTCAAGGGCGGCGGCATTGACAATATTACGCGTCAGACCCGCGATGGCCTCGCCATCAAACCGCTCTATCGTGAGACTGATTTTCCAAGCGCAAACAATCCGTTGGGCATGCCCGGCGAGGCACCCTTTCTGCGCGGACCGAACGTCGCGCCCGACAAATACCTGCCATGGGATATTCGCCAGGCCTTTACCCATGCTGATCCCACGCAGACCAACCGCGAAATCATGCGAGACCTCGAACGCGGCGTGAGTTCCATTCATCTGGCGCTCGACTCATCCGGGCAAACAGGCTGCGCCATCACATCAACGACCGAGTTGAAAGTGGCTCTGCAGGGCGTTCGCGCAGATCTTGCGGGCATCGCGCTCGATCATCGCGGCAACGGGTTCGGGGCAGATCATGCAGCCATGCTTGCCGCATGGGCGAGCGATCAGGACGCACCGGCCGATCAGAAGCTTGCCTTCAATATCAGCCCGGTCTCAGCGCTCATGCGAACGGGCGAAATTGATGGCGGCGTCGATGCGGCATTTGCGGTTACTGCCGCTCTCGTCCAGACCCTCGGCCACCAATTTCCACAAGCAACAACGCTGGAAGTGAGCGCCGTCTATACTCATGAGTCGGCCGGCACAGATGCGCAGGAGCTTGGCGCGCTGATGGCTGGCGCCGTCGATACGCTGCGCCGCCTTCAGGCGGCTGGATGCCCGCCGGACCTGGCAGCAGGCCAAATCCTGTTTGTTCTGCCCATGGACGCAAACTATGCGGCTGGCATTGCCAAACTCCGCGCGGCGCGCCGGCTTTGGGCCCGCGTCCAGCAGGCGCTCGAACTTGATCCAGCACCGATGCGGATCCATGCCATCACCAGCGCCCGGATGCTGACCCGATTTGATCCATGGGTGAACATGCTGCGCGGGGCCAGCGCCTGTTTTGCCGCGGCGGTTGGCGGTGCCAACATCATTACCGTTCGCCCTTTCAATGAAGCGCTTGGCGTACCCGAAGAGCTTGGCCGTCGCATTGCGCGCAACACCCAGATCATCGCGATGGAAGAAAGCGGGCTTGGCCGGATTGCCGACCCCAGCGGCGGGGCCTGGTTCACCGAGACGCTGGGCGGGGATCTGGCTGAGGCGGCCTGGACCGCGTTTCAGGAGATCGAAGCCGAAGGCGGCCTGGTGGATAGTCTTCTGGCCGGCGCCCTTCAAACCCGCATTGCTGACAAGCGCGAAGCACTTATGGCCGATATCGCCAAACGCAAAGTGCCGATTACGGGCGTCAGTGAATTTGCACTGCTCGACGGCGTGGCCGCCCCTGTCGCTGAGTCGACGGAGCCTGCGCGAGACAAACCCGTCGACACCGCCCCCGTGAAGGCTCTGATTGGTGAGATCGACACCTCTGAAGACAACAGCCTGTGTGTGCCGCTACCGGGGATCTGCCTTGCTGCGCCGTTCGAGACGCTGCGGGCGCGGGCCGAAGCACATCAGGCGAAGACGGGCGCGCTGCCCTCTGTCTTTCTCGCGACACTCGGTCCCCTGGCTGAACACAATGGACGGGCCGATTTTGCCCGCAACTTCTTTGCCGCCGGCGGCATTGAGGCGGTGGCTGCGCCTGCCCTGCCGAAAGATATCGCAGCGCTCGCGGCTGCGTTTAAAGCCAGCGGCTGCGCCATTGCCGTGATCTGCGGCAGCGACAAGCGCTATGAAGCCGAGGCCGGCGCGGCGGGGACCGCATTGAAGAGCGCTGGTGCCCGGCAGGTCTGGCTAGCGGGCAAGCAGACAGCTGAGGGTGTGGACCGAAATATCTTTATCGGCTGCGACGTGGTGCATGAATGCACACTCGCTCTCGCTGAGCTTGGAGTGTCAGCATGACCACATTCCCGGACTTTACTAAACTCGATCTTGGCGGCCTTGAGGGCGACGCCGTTGAGGCCCGTCCACGCACGCTGAACACGCCAGAGGGCATCAACCTAGCCAGCGCCTATAGCGCGGCTGACACCGCCGATCTTGGCTTTCTCGATGATTATCCGGGTCTTGCGCCGTTTGGCCGTGGTCCATACCCAACCATGTACACCCAGCGCCCCTGGACCATCCGGCAATATGCCGGCTTCTCGACAGCCGAAGACTCCAACGCCTTTTATCGGCGCAATCTCGCTGCTGGTCAGAAAGGCCTATCAGTCGCGTTCGATCTTGCGACGCATCGTGGCTATGACAGTGACCATGTCCGCGTGTCGGGTGATGTCGGCATGGCGGGCGTTGCAATTGACAGCATCTATGACATGCGCACGCTGTTCTCTGGTATTCCGCTCGATCAGATGTCGGTTTCGATGACCATGAATGGCGCGGTGCTGCCCATTCTTGCGCTTTACATCGTCGCGGCTGAGGAACAGGGCGTCGGGCCAGACAAGCTGGCCGGCACCATTCAGAACGACATTCTCAAAGAGTTCATGGTGCGCAACACCTATATCTATCCGCCCAAGCCCAGCATGCGGATCATCTCCGACATCTTCGCCTATACCAGCGCGAACATGCCGAAGTTCAATTCCATCTCCATCTCCGGCTATCACATGCAGGAGGCCGGCGCGACGGCAGATCTTGAGCTCGCCTATACCATCGCTGACGGGATCGAGTATATCCGCGCCGGTGTCGCCGCTGGCCTCGATGTCGATGCCTTCGCGCCGCGACTGTCCTTCTTCTGGGCGATTGGCATGAACACATTCATGGAAGTCGCCAAAATGCGGGCGGCACGCCTGATCTGGGCGCAGCTCGTCCAGAAAGAGTTTAATCCGAAGAACACCAAATCCATTTGCCTGCGCACCCACTGTCAGACCTCTGGTTGGTCGCTCACGGCGCAGGACGTCTACAACAATGTTATCCGCACCTGTTTCGAAGCCATCGCCGCCGCCGGGGGCCAGACCCAGAGCCTGCACACCAATTCCTTCGATGAAGCGCTCGCGCTGCCGACGGACTTTTCAGCCCGCATCGCGCGCAACACCCAGCTCTTCCTGCAACAGGAAGGCGGCGCGGCCCAGACCATCGATCCCTGGGGCGGCAGTTATTATGTCGAACGCCTGACGGCGGACCTCGCCGCCAAGGCCATGGGCCATATCGAGGAAGTGGAAAAAATCGGCGGCATGGCCAAAGCCATCGAGGAAGGCCTGCCCAAATTGCGGATCGAGGAAGCGGCCGCCAATACCCAGGCGCGGATCGATAGCGGACAGCAAACCGTTGTCGGCGTGAACAAGTTCCTGCTCGACGAAGCTGAGGATGTGCCGGTGCTGAAAGTCGACAATGCCACCGTGCGCCAGATGCAGCTCGACAAGCTCGCCCGCCTGAAATCAGATCGCAGCCAGGCCGAGGTTGATACCAAGCTAGATGCCATTGCAGCGGCCGCCAGCAGCGCGGATGGCAATCTGCTCGCCCTCGCCGTCGATGCCGCCCGCGCCAAGGCGACGGTTGGCGAGATATCTGAAGCCGTCGAGCGCAGTCAGGGGCGCCACAAGGCGGTCATCCGCTCGATCCAGGGCGTCTATGGCGCCGGCGTCAAAGCCTCCAAAGGCGCCGAAGAGGCGGTCCGAATGGCTGAGGCGTTCGAGGCGCGCCATGGCCGCAAACCGAAAATCTATATCGCCAAAATGGGCCAGGATGGCCATGATCGCGGCCAGAAAGTGGTGGCCTCGGCGCTGATGGATCTCGGTTGGGAGGTTGAAATCGGCCCACTTTTCCAGACGCCCGAAGACGCGGCCGCCGATGCGCGCGCGGCTGGCGTTGACATTGTTGCGGCCTCATCGCTTGCCGCCGGTCACCTCACCCTTGTGCCAGAGCTGAAACGCGCGCTTGGCAATGAAGGCGCTGCGGCCACCAAGATCATGGTCGGCGGGGTGATCCCGCCGCAGGACTTTGACGCCCTCTATGCCGCCGGCGCGGTCGCCATCTTCCCGCCCGGCAGCGTTATCTCCGAGTGCG
Organism: Pseudomonadota bacterium; assembly: GCA_039026135.1. Classification (GTDB taxonomy): domain Bacteria; phylum Pseudomonadota; class Alphaproteobacteria; order Caulobacterales; family Hyphomonadaceae; genus Henriciella. Next base: position 6,954 of record JBCCMX010000006.1, read on the forward strand.
CCACAACGATGCTGGAAACGCTGAACGGCGATGACGGTGTCCAAGCCGCCGAATGAACGCGCTGAGACCCCAAAAAGGCCCCGCCTAACAGACCGCCTCGGCCCGCTTATGCGGGCGATAGGTACAGCGCGCCGCCGCCTCAACGCCTGCGCGATCCAGCAAGGCTGATCGCCATTTCTCTTGAACAAAAAGTTCCGCCTGATCGGCATAATGCGGTGAGCTTTCGTCCAGCGTCGCGGCGCCATATTGGTGAATCACATCCGCGCGCTGCGTCCCGTCACGGTCCCATTCGACCAGCGCGATCCATGTATCCCCGCTGCCCGCATGCAACCGTCCATCCGCGCGCCATTCAGTCGGCATAATCGCCCGCAGCACATCTGGCGCGCCGCTCACCGGTAAGCTCAGCTCGCCGCGCACCAGCCGGTTGACCTCCCCCCAGGTCGGATCGGTGCGATCAAAATTGGCCTTCAACAGCCTTGCTGCCTCGCGAAAGGCCTCAACTGGCGGCGGGCCGCCGTCGCCCGTGAATTGTTCGGTCACATGGCGCAGAACAGTCAGAACGCCAATCGCCGCGCGCCGGTTCTCAATATCCGTGTTAAAATTCCAGGCGCGCAAATGTTCGATCGCTGCGGAAAATTCCGGCTCACTCGACCAGTCATGGGCGAGCACATCCTGTACAAAGTTCCATGCCTTTGACCCTTCAGCATATGCGGTGTCAAACTTGATCGCCAACAGGGCGGCCCGGCTCAAGGCGCTTTGCCCATCGGTTAGCTCCATAATCCGCAAGGCGCGATTGGTTTCATTGGTCTGCAAACCCAGCGTCTCGGGGTGATCGCCTGGCGCAATATTATCCGGGCCATCGGTCGCGCTATATGGCGTGTTATTGGCATTGAAGACGAAACCCGACACCGGGTTCACCAGTTTTGGCCCGTCCGCATAGGGCAGATAGTCCTGCCAGATAAGATCGCTGCGATCGCCCGGCAGATCGGCCTGCCAGTCCCAGCCCGCAACACGGTCGGGATACTGCCCATTATGGATAAAGGCGATGTTCCCGTCCTTGTCGGCGTACACATAATTCAGGCTCGGCAAGGCATTCAGCGCCATGGCCTCGCTGAAACTTGTCCAATCGACCGCACGGTTCAGCCGATAATACTGCGCCAGCTGCCCGATCTCACCCATGCCGGCATAACGCACCGCATAGGTGCCGTGCTTGGCCTCGATGACCGGGCCATGCACGCTCCTCAAAACCTCGCGCTCGGCGCGATAAACGAACGGGCCCCACAGTTTGACCGGCAGTGTCACCGTGGTCACGTCAAGATCGACCCACTCACCGTCCAGCTTGTATTGGCGCGGATTACGCGGATTGGTCTCCAGGCGGTAAATATCTGTCAGGTCCGGCCTGGACACCGTGTTGGCCCACCCTAAGCTCTGATTGAACCCATGAATAATAATCGGGGTACCGGGGAACAGGCCGCCCGTCATGTTCCACCCCTCCTCTGAGACAGCGTGCGCCTCCCACCAGGCCACCGGCCCGGTCATGGGCTGATGAGAATTGATCAGCAGGCGCGTGACACCGTCGCCGCTTCGGGTTGGCGAGACAGCAAACGCGTTAGACCCGCGTTCGGCTCTCAGGGTGGGATGCAGCAGCCAGGCGCCGTCAGCTGGATCGCTCGCCAGCACCGCGTCGCGGCTGTCGGCAAACAGCTCCGCCAGCGTCTCATCGAAACCATAGAAAAAAGGCGTCTTGAGGATAAAACCGGCAAAGACATCTTCGGCTTTAAATGGCGCAAGGCCAGCCCAGAGCGCGTCTCGGTTCTGCGCCGCATACAGGTTGAGGCCGGCCGCATAGGCTTCGGCAATCGCACGCACCTCGCCGGGCACATCGTCAGGGTAGCGCCGATCGATTGTCGGCCAGACATCCAGCAGGGCCACAACATAATCTGTTGGCGCGGCCGACATGCCGCGATAACGCGACAGTTCCCCACGCCCAGCCGCGACCACTTCCTGGATCGTTTCAAAATCGTCTTCGGCATGAGCATAGGCGATGCCAAATGCTGTATCGGCGTCCGTGGCGCCATAGATGTGCGGCACGCCCCAATCGTCCCGAATGATTTCGGCGTTATAGCGCTCAGCTGCTTTTGACAAATCCTCCGCGCTCGGCCGCGCGGGAAACGGATCAAACAGCCAGGCGGCGCCGGCGATGCCAACTATGGCCAGTGCAATGCAGACCCATTTGATAAATCGCCACATACAATCGTCTCCTCGGGCGGTCCGCGCATTCGCATGCCGCTGTTTTGAGACAGATCAAAGATTATTCCCGCCATTTGTCCAGCGACGCATGGTCGCCGCGATGACGGCGTTAATGGCGAATCTGGCGCTCGGGCGTTTTTGTGGCCAATTTAGTGGCCAAAAAAAAGGGGCTACTGATTAGGTGGTCGCCGGGTGTGGTCGCCTGGCGGCAAGCCACGCTCGCCGCCGCGGGCGCGCCGGCGCATACCCTCAACAACCTCGCGGCGTTGCTCGGCTGTCAGCTTTGACAATTGCTCAACCAATTCCTCATGAAGTCGACCAGTCGCCCCGCTCTCTTCCCGGCGCAGACGCGCCAGCGTCTCGGTCGCTGCGGCCTCGTCAAACGGATCGGCCAGAATCAGATCAACAAAATCACGGCGCGCGCGGGCAACGGCCCGGCGTTGCTGACCCGACTCAACAAATGCCTCGCGCAACCCCTTTCGAATGCCGGCTCTTTCTTCGCTTGGCGCATAACGCTCAATCAGGCGAACAAATCCCATCTCGCCGCCTGGCCCGGGCGCGCCGCCTTGGTGCGGGCGGTCACCACCGCGCCGATCGGCCAATCCGCCGCCGAACACAAAGCCGATCAGCAAGGCATTGATCACCACCGAAGCAAGCAGCAAAGTCGCCGTGCGAGATGTTTTTGGATCACTCATATATCGTCTCCGGATCGATCTCGATATCGCTCCAACCAGCTGATTCTGAACTAGAAAAAACAGATCCGTAAGCGCTGTCCAACTCGTCTGAGGCGATAGCCGTCTCGCTGGCGATATCGTTCGACGCATAGGCATAGCCGCCAACGGTTCCGATCGCGAGACTGGCCAGAACCGCGCCGCCTGGAACACGGGCGCCTTTGGGGAAGAGCGCGTTTCGCAATTTCGAAAGCACGCCGCCACCTGAAGGGGCTGGGCGCGGCGCCTGGTCCAATATTGCCTCGGCCAGGCCACCCGGCACGGCAGGCTCTGGGATCGACAGCAATGCAGTATCCAGAAGATCGGCTGCTTCCAGCGCCGCAGCGAACACGGCCGGCTCGCGTTCAATCAGCGCGGCGGCGCTGTCGCGCTCGTCTTCGGGCCAGGTATCTGTGTTGGACCCGTACGCCTCAATCAGTTCGAAAATGCGCGCTTCTGTCATACTATTGTCCGTCATTGCTCCTCTCCTTCCTGGAGCGCCGCTTTAAGGGTGCGGCGGGCCCTTCCGAGAAGACCTTCAAGCGCGTGGACACTGATTTCCATCGCTTTTGCCGCCTCAATATTGCCCATTCCCTCCAAAGCGCAAAGGCTGATCGCCGTTCTCTGACGCTCAGGGAGCGCCGCAATTTTCCTTTCAATACAGGCACTTGCCTGAGCAGAGGCGAGTTCCTCATCAGGGCGTAGCGCGCTGTCCACCCGCTCCGGAAGAGTCTCCATAAGGACGGGCTTTTTTTTCCGAAGCCGGTCGCGGCATAAATTGAGCGCGACAGTGCATGCCCACGTCGAGAACTTTGCTTTCGGCTGCCAGTCTGGTAGCGCTTTCCACGCGCGGAGGAGCGTTTCCTGCGTGACATCCTCAGCTTCATTGGCATCCCCCAAAACCCGATAACAGACCCGATATATAATGGGCATATTGCGATTAACGAGCGCTGTTTGCGCTGCGCGGTCCCCGGCAGCTGCGCGGGTAATCTGGTCGAGTTCGCTGATGCCGGCCACGAAAACACTGTAGCGCTCTGTGGGCTGAAAGCGAGAGGGAGGTTGCTCGCTTTCAGCCCCAGACCGTTCAAGCCATAAAGCGTGTTAGTCGCGATCGCCAAGTCGACCTTTTCCGAACTTGCCACGGGCGTCTTCTCTCGCAGCATCTCGTTCTTCCTGCGTGATCAGACCGTCCGCGTCGGTGTCGATGTGTTCGAACATTTTGTCAGTTCGCTTATCTGCATGCGCCGCTTGTTCTTCGATTGTCACCTGTCCGTCGCCGTCCGCGTCCATTTCGGTGAAGTGACGCTCACGCCGTTCAGCCTTGCGCTCAGCCTTTTTTTGATCGCCTGCCGCCGAAAACTCCTCAAAGCTCAGCGTTCCGCTGCCATCGGTGTCGGCTACCGCAAAACCCTCAGCACGGGCCGCGTCAAGCTCCTCACGACTGATGGCGCCATCACCATTCAGATCGGCTTGTTCCATATCCAAACGGCCGTGCCCGCGCTCGTGGCCGCCTTGGGCAATGGCGGCGAAACCCGCGGTAGCGAGACCCGTTGAAAGGAGTGCTGCAAGCATTGCTTTTTTCATGATCGTGTCCTCTTTTTCGTTCACGTATGGGGTGAAACGGACCTCGTTCATGTTTCCGTCGGTAGCTGCCCGATCTTTTTGCAGCGCAAAACCTGAACCCGTAACAGTGCCTGTTCAAGACTGGTCTCAACCCGGACGAAATCTTCAAGACCAAGCGCGCGGCTAAACCTTCTTTTCAACCCAGTCGACATGCGTTCGGTCGTCCCATCCGAGCCAATTGTGAGCCTTTGAATTTGCTGCAATGACTGCAGCAGAGCATAGCTCGATTTGAGCGTGTCTGCTTCGTCGTCTGGCAGGTGGCCGGCCAGCTGAAGCGCGTCTATGGCGTCCCCAATTCGCGGCACGAGCACGCCTTTATCGCCGCTCAATAGCATGGCCTGTTGAACCAGAAACTCCACATCGATCAAGCCGCCAACGCGCATCTTGAGGTCCCATGGTCCTTTGGCCGGCTTGTCGCGCGCCAGACGCTGACGCATGTCGAAGATGTCGTTCTTGCGCTTGTCCGCGTCGTGTTCGCTAGTGATCACATCTTTGGCAATTGCTTCTGCACGCCCGCCAAGATCTGCGTCACCGCAAATCGTTCGCAGACGTGTCAGCGCCATATGTTCCCAGGTCCACGCATCATTGTGGTGATAACGCTCAAAGGCGGCAATCGATGTCGCAACAGGCCCAGCGCGGCCCGACGGCCGCAGGCGCATATCAACCTCGTACAGGCTGCCATTTCCCGTTTCTGACGACAGCGCTGTGATCAGTCGCTGTGTAAACCGCATGAACCACGTCTGACCGTCAGATTGCTCATCCGACTCGTAGATCACGATCAAATCGAGATCGGAGCCAGCCGTCATTTCCCGCCCGCCCAGCTTGCCGAGCGCAAGAATGGCCCATACGCCCGGCTTTTCCCCATACAGTCGGACTGTTTCGGCTTCTGCAGCGCGGGCCATCGCTTCGATTATGGTGTCTGCCAATCCACTCCAATGACCGGCCACCGCTTGTGCTGAGATCGCCCCGTGCAACAAACGATAGCCGATCAGGAATGTCTGCTCGCCATGCCATACGCGTGCAGCGTTGATCGCTGTTTCAAAATCATCGTTTGGGGCCGGTATGAAAGTGTCTGGCCGCCCATTTACCGCAAGAAGCGTTTCCAATAGCCCGGGCCGGCGCGCCAGGATGTCGCCAAGTCGCGGCGCCAGAGCCAGGGTCGTAATCAAGTCTTCAAGTAGCAAGGGCTCAGCCTCAAGCATGGACAAAGTCTGCACGCCTGAGCTCAACCCTTCGAGAAAACGACCGAAGCGGCGAAACGCCTGATCGGGTTCGCCCGTGTCTGACATGACCTGCAAGAGATGGGGCAACAGAGCAGTCAGCAGCTCGCGCCCTCGTTCTGATCGGGTCGCTGGCAGGCGTCCACGATGCCATTGGCGGACAGACGCGATCACCTGGCTCGGTTCCCGAAACCCAAGTGCAGTTAAGCTCTCGAGCGTGCCAGGATCGTCATCGACGCCGGTGAAGACAAGATTGCCGAGTGGACGCGCTGTATCTTGGGCAGCATCAGACTCAAACAGCTTTGCATAATACGTATTGACCGTCCGGCGCGTATCAAAAACATCTTTGTCGAACGGTTCAAGACGATCATAGCCGCATAGCGCGGCAACCTGCGCACGATCGTCGGCGTTGCTCGGCAATGTATGTGTCTGATCGTCAAGCCGCATCTGAATGCGGTGCTCAACATGGCGCAGTCCCTCATACGACTGCGCCAATGCGGCTCGCGTTTCAGGCATGACGGCGCCGGCATCTTCCAGCGCCTTGAGGCCATCGAGTGTGGCAGGCGCCCGGAGCCCCGGATTGCGCCCACCGAGTATGATCTGCTGGGTTTGAACAAAGAACTCGATTTCACGAATGCCGCCCGGCCCGAGCTTGACGTTTGGATTGACGATCTCTTCACTTAGCGGCTTTGTCTTGGCATTGATCATGGACTTGATCGCACGTACATCGGCAATCGCCCAGTAATCGAGGTGACGGCGCCAGACAAAAGGCTCGATCATGGCCTGGAATTCCCGCCCTAAAGACACGTCACCAGCGACCGGCCGACCCTTGATCCAGACCATTCTCTCCCAGTTTTGTCCAATGCTCTGATAATAGTCCGCGGCCCGACTAATCGACACAGCAAGCGGGTTGGAGCTTGGATCGGGACGCAAACGCAAATCCGTTCTGAAAACATATCCATCTCTGGTGCGGTCATCGAGGATCCGCATCGCTTCACGGACCAGCCGCATCGCGGCATCGCCTGGCTCACGCGCGCCGCCATCAAACACATCTCGATCAAAAAACGCCGCCATATCTATGTCGCTGGAATAATTGAGCTCACCGGCCCCCATCTTTCCCAGCGCGAAGATAACAAGCCCCTCCGTCGTCAGTCCCGCCGCGCGGGCCGCCACGCCAAGCGCGGCGCGAACGCATGCGTCGGCTAGGCGCGTAACGCTGTTGGTGACCTCTGTCAGCGTGTACTTCGCCGCCAGATCAAGGCCAGCGATAGCGAAATGGGCCCGCGCCTTTTGCTGTCGCAGACCCACCATAGCGGCGGCCAAATCAGCCGCATCACCGAGCGCAGATATCGTAGCAATCGCCTGCTCAAGCGTCGTCTCAGCGCCGTGTTGAGCGATATCGCCGGATATGAACGCATAACGGCGATCGAGGGCACGCAAGTATGGCGACAAATCGAGCGCAGCCGAGAGCGCCTCGGCCGGGTCCGAACCAATGGGTTGAATGCGGATCGGTGACATCTGCTAATCCATAGCCGGGAGCGACATAATCACCTTTAAACCTGGATTCTCACTATCACCATCGCCGGATTGGAGAGACAGGGTCCCGCTGTGCAAATCTGCAACGGCGTCAACCAATGACAGGCCAAGCCCCGACCCCTGTTTTGTACGCGCATCATCCAGGCGCACGAAACGCTCTATGACACGGGTACGATCTTCAACCGGAATGCCCGGTCCGGTGTCAGCAACGGAAAGCGAAGCCCGGCCGCTTTGCGCCTTAAGCTTCAACACGATTTGACCGCCCGGCGGAGAGTATTTCACAGCATTGTCCAACACGTTAGAGAGTGCCTGTGCCAGCAGTGTCTTGTCGCCCATGACATGAACACGGTCTGCAATAGCCTCGCTGAACAGCAATCCGGCATCTTCGCATGCCGGCTCAAAGAGTTCACTGATCTCGGACGCGAGATCGCTGAGATTGAGCCGCGCCAGTTTGCCCTCGGCACCAGCGCTAAGCCGGGACAGACGCAGAATGCCATCAAAAGTCAGCAGGATATGGTCGATCTCCTCCACGGTGATCCCCAGCGTTTCGCGGGCCGTGACCTCATCAATCGGTCCGATCAATGCGCCTTCGATGCGATTGCGCAAACGCGACAAGGGCGAGCGCAAATCATGTGCGATCGCGTCGCCGGCATGACGTGTCGCAGAGATCAAATTCTCAATCCGCGCCAGCATCGCGTTCAGCTGTTCGGCGAGACGGTCAAACTCATCACCCGACCCGACCACTGGAACCCTCTGGGTCAGGTCGCCGCTCATCACCGCGTCCGTAATCGTGGTCAGCGTTTCAGCCCGCCGCGCCGCATACCGGGCACTGAAAAAACCACCAAGCAAAGCCAGCAAAATCCCGATCGGGGCAGCCGTAGCGACGGCGCGCGTGATCTGACCAACGATACGTAACCGCTGGTCCATCTCAATACCGACCAGCAGGACCGTGCCATCCTCCATGCGGACAATCCGGCCCTCGATGGGGGTAATAATTGGCGAGCCGTCCACTTGTGGCATTTCCAGCTCGAAGTGGACGACACGAACCTCGCCGACTTCGTCGGGTGCCTCGACAGGCATTCCTGGCATGTCGCCAACAATCCGCTCGCCCGTTGCGGTCTCAAACTGATATGTGAAGTCGCGCACGCGCACCAGCGCACGCTCGATAAGCGATTGCTCTAGCCTAACAGCCCCGCCGGTCTGTCTTGCAATGGCGAGTGTGCGTAGTTCAGCCTCAAGCTGAGACTTCGCCTCAGCCCGGATCGAAACGACGGTCGCTTGAAAAAGATACGAAATCAGGCCCGCTGAAAAGAGCGCGAACAGGACCGCATAGACCAGCGCCAGGCGAAATGTGGTCGTTCGTACAAAAGCAAAACGGCCAGACCTCATGCCTGTAGGCAGTACCCCGCACCGCGGACAGTCTGCAACAGCTGACGATCAAACTCTTTGTCAATCTTGGCACGCAAACGCGAGATATGGACATCAATCACATTGGTTTGGGGATCGAAATGATAGTTCCAAACCTTTTCCAGCAGCATCGTGCGCGTGACGGTCTGACCAGCATGGCGCATCAGAAACTCAAGCAGTTTGAACTCGCGCGGCTGAAGATCTATCCGCTGACCATTGCGTTCGACCCGCCGGGACAGCAAGTCCATTTCCAGATCGCCGACTGTCAGCTTTGTTACCGGCGCCTCATCCTGCGGCTGACGCCGGCCAAGCGCCTCGACACGCGCGATCAGCTCTTCAGGCGCAAATGGTTTAGCTAGATAATCATCAGCGCCAGCGCGAAGACCCTCGACACGATTATCGACATCAGACAGCGCAGAGAGGAACAGCGCGGGCGTCTTGCCACCGCCGTTTCGGAACTCTTTCATCATCACAAGGCCGGGCTTTTCAGGCAGCATGCGATCAACTACCAGCGCGTCGTATTCGATCGCGCGTGCCTTGCTTAAACCACCCTGCCCATCTGCGACCGTTTCGACCTGGTGGCCAGCATCGCCAAGCACCCTCTGGATGAAATCAGCGTGTTCAAGGTCGTCCTCGATCACCAATACGCGCATAACTCTACTCCTTTCCTGACTAGTCAACTGAAGAGATATCAACGGGAACGAGCGCCGTGCGTTGTCCGGTGCGAACAGCGAGGAGCAGCATGTTGCGATTGCGCGCCTGCGCAAGCGAGATCTCGTTGTAAATGACTTCAATCGAGTCGAGCGGCTCACCATTGACATCCAGTATCACCATACCGGGAACCAGGCCTGCCTCGGCGGCCGCGCTGCGATTTTCAATGTCGGCGATGATCATACCGGCTTCACTTTCATTAATGCCGAGAGACGAGCGTGTCGCCATATCTAATGGTCGCAAAGTCAGCCCCAACGGGCCTTCCTCTGTTTCCGCCTCCGCGCCTGGCGCCTGATCCTCAGGCACGCTGAAATCCAGAGACAGGTTTTCAGGGCGCTCACCAACCTTCACGGGGATCACTTCACGTTGGCCGTTGCGAAGAACCACGAAGCTGTTCTGTGAACCCGCGAGCAAAGACCCGACAATCCGTGTCGTTGCTGTCGCATCATTGACCGCGCGTCCGTTGATCTCGACAATGACATCGCCGCGGCGAACGCCAGATTCGTCGGCGGGGCTGGAAGCCGTCACCTCAGAAACAATCGCCCCTTTAGCTTCGGAAATGCCGCGCGCTTCAGCCATATCTGGTGTGAGATCCTGAATGGTTACACCGAGCCAGCCGCGTGACACACGGCCTTCCTTGATGAGCGAGTCGGTAACCGCTTTGGCCTGGTCGGACTGGATCGCAAAGCCAATTCCGACGGACCCACCGGTCGGCGAGTAGATCGCCGTATTCACGCCAATGACCCGGCCATACAGATCAAAGGTCGGTCCGCCAGAGTTGCCACGATTAATGGCGGCGTCGATCTGAAAGTAATCGATATATGTGCTGGATCGCCCGCGATCACCGGGTTTGCCAATCGCCGATACGATGCCTGCTGTTGCGGTGCCGCCAAGCCCGAAAGGATTTCCGACAGCGACAACCCAATCACCCCTGCGGATATCTGACGATGATCCGAACTCGACAAAGCTGAATGCGCTGTCCGCGTCGACTTTCAGGACCGCCAGATCGGTCTGTTCGTCCCGTCCGATCAGTTCGGCGTCATATTCCCGGCCATCTTCCAAGACCACCTCAATTTCCGTGGCGCCTTTGACCACATGATTGTTGGTCACGATGTAGCCGGAGCTTGAAATAAAGAAGCCAGACCCAAGCGAACGGGCCTGACGCGTTGGCGCATCCTCACCGTCGCTGTCGTCTTCTGGGATGCCTGGTCCGCCGCGAAAGCGCTCAAAAAAGCGTTCAAGATCAGACAGGTCGCTGACTTCCTGCTCTGAAACAACATTCACGCTCACCACCGCCGGACTAACCGCTTCAATCAAGTCTGCGAAGCTAATGGGGGCGCCAGCTGGCGCTTCAATAGAGATTGACCGGGCATCGGCCTCAAAGATTTGCGGCGCAACAGTAAGCGCCCCAATCGCTGCGAAACCGGACGCAACGATGACGGCTGCATTTCGAGAAATGCCAAACAAATTCATAGTGTTCATAGCCTCCAAACAAGCTCTACTGAATATGTGAATGCAAATTTGCACCTCTGATAGTCATGCCGACATTAAACATCATTAAGCTGATATTGTGGCGGCCATTGTCTCTACCTTCGATACGCTCTCCAAAGTTCGGTGAACCGGACACCGATCTGCAATGTCGAGCAACTTCTCGCGTTGTTCGGCATCAAGGTCACCCTCCAGGTGTATCTGCCGGGTGAACACGTCGATCTTGTCCTTTGGTCCACATTCAACGCAATCGTCTCTATGGCGTTTATGGTGATCGAGATGGACAGATACGCGTGCGAGTGGCCATCCTTTGCGGTCGGCATACATGCGCAGCGTCATCGATGTGCAGGCGCCCAGTCCCGCCGTCACAAGCGCATATGGGTCAGCGCCCGTTCCAGCGCCGCCAACACTGACGGGTTCGTCAGCGACATAACGTTTTCCATCGACAAAGACCTCGTTTTGATAGGGCCCGTTCTCGCGTGTTTCCCTTACGATCACATCACTGGTTTGTGGCGGCGCCGAGGCTATTTCACCTCGCCCGATATATCGCTGCGCCCAGCCGGAGATAACGTCGGCGACGAAGTCTGCATCCGCCGGCTTCGTCAGCAGGTGGTCGGCATTATCAAGGCTGACAAAACTCTTTGGATGACGCGCGTTCAGAAAGAGCCCTGTGGCATTCTCAATATCGACAGTGGCATCAATTGGCGAATGCATCACGAGATAGGGCCGCTTGAGGTGCTGAACGGCATCGCTCACCCGCGTGCTACGGACATCGTCGAGGAACGCTTTTCGCATCACGAAAGGTCGCCCGCCAAGCTGCACTTCCGCTTCGCCGCGCGCCTCAATTTCCGGTACGCTGTTCTTGAACTGATGCACGACATGCTCGGCGTTTGAAGGCGCGCCCAGTGTTGCCAATGCCTTGACCCCCGGCAGTTGCAAAGCCGCCAGAATGCTCGCCGCGCCACCCAGCGAGTGCCCGATCAACAGGGTCACCTCTCGGCCAGACGTCGTCATCCAATTGGCCGCGGCAACCAAATCTGCGACATTCGACGAGATGCCGGTCTCGGAAAAGTCGCCCTCTGATTCGCCGAGACCTGTAAAGTCAAAGCGCAGCACGCCAATGCCACGTGCCGCCAAGGCCCGCGCGATCCGGCTGGAGGCAAGGCTTGCCTTCGAACATGTGAAGCAGTGCGCAAAAACGGCCCAACCGCGATGATCAATGTCTGGTGTTTCCAAGACGCCCGACAGGCGTTGGCCCTCGGGTCCCTTAAATTCAACTTTCTGGCTTGCCATGGACTGCCCTCCTGTCTCGCCCGGTGAAGATAGGACGGCGCGCGCGAGAATTCTATTCACGCGCCAGTATCATTCTCGTGATCGGCGGCCACCGCTTCAACGCCGGGCGGCTCACTTTGGCGAGCAAACAGAAATACTGCACCACCAGCAAGCAGCACAAAAGGCAGCCCCCATAGCAACATTCCCGTCAGGGAACCTGTTTCCGGCCGGAACAGGACAAATTGGCCGTAACGCTCAACGAACCACGCCCGTACTTCCCGATCGCTGGCACCCTCTGAAACCATTTCCCGAACGCGGGCGCGCATATCGGCAGCAATATCGGATGTCGATTGGCTAATCGGCTCATTCTCGCAGGCCACGCATCGGATTTCACGCATCAGATCCTGGGCCCGCGCCTCGGCTTTCGGGTCCTCCAGGGCGCCGGTGACCTGTGTCACAAGAAACAGGAATGCCGCCAGCGTCTTCATGACTGTATTCCCTTCCGCGGTGGCAGAGCTGACATGAAGGCGCCCAGCGCAACCAAGACAGCGCCCCAGTAGATCAAATCCACCAAGGGCTTCACAAATACCTCAAAAGTCCAGCGATTGACACCGTTGACGGCTCGCCGCTCGCCTAGCGCAACAAAAAGATCGCTTGTCCCTGTGCCATGGATCGCCGTTTCAGTCGTTGGCATTCTTGCGGCCGGATAGAAGCGCTTCTCAGGTGCCAATATGACGCTCTGTCGGCCTTTGGTGGCAACAAGGTCAGCCCGGTCTGCGTACCAGTTCGGACCTTCAACAGCCTCAACCCCGCGAAGCTCAAATGTCCAGCCTGCAACACTCGTCGACTGGCCGACCTCAAGCGCCAACGACGCCTGCGAGCGAAAGCTTGTCTCGCTGACCGCGCCCAGAACAAAGACGCCAAGCCCAGCATGCGCAAGGCTCATCCCCCAAACGCGGCTGGGCAGTTTGAGCAACCGGTCCAAACGCTTGGCGCGGCGCCACAGCTCCCAGCCCGCGCCCCATACAAGCCAGGTGCCGATGGCAAGGCCAACCCCGGCAAGAAGCGGAATGTTGAACGGCCCGATACCAGCGAGCCAGAACGCTGCCACAACGCCAGAAAAAGCGGCAAACCATTTCCATAACCCCCGAATATCCGCGCGTCCCCAGCTCCACGACTGAACAATGGGAAGCGCGATCAGGCCGGCCGCCATAATCGGCGTGAATGTCAGATTGAAGTAAGGTTCGCCAACGGACATCACCTGCCCCATCGCCTCAGCCATCAAGGGAAACAGCGTGCCGAGCAGCACAGTCAGCGTAGCGACCGAAACGATGAGATTATTCCCCATCAACGCGCCTTCGCGGCTGACCAGCAAATGCTCAGCGCCGCCCTTCAGGTTTGGCGCGCGTAATGCAAACAGCCCAAGCGCAAAGCCACCATATACAACAAGGCCGCCAAGCAGTAGTGAGCCGCGTAAGGGGTCGACGGCAAAGGCATGAACACTGGTCAACAACCCTGAACGAACCAGAAATGCCCCGAGGATCGAAAAACAGAAGGCCAGCACCGCCAACAGCGTTGTCCAAGCTCTAAAGCTGCCACGCTTTTCAGTCACGCTGACCGAGTGGAGAAACGCCGCGCCGACGAGCCAAGGCATAAGGCTCGCATTCTCGACCGGATCCCAGAACCACCAACCGCCCCAACCGAGTTCGTAGTACGCCCAATAAGACCCGAGCGCGATGCCCAGCGTGAGTGGCACAAAGGCCGCCATGGCCCAGCGCCGCGTTGTCGTCGCCCATATCCGATCAATCCGGCCTTCAATCAGCCCAGCCGCCGCCAGCGCAAACAGGAATGAATAGCCAACATAGCCGAGATACAGCATGGGCGGATGGGCTGCGAGTGCAGGGTCCTGCAGCAGCGGATTGAGATCGCCCCCCTGCAGCGGCGGGATCTCAACGCGGGTAAATGGCGACGAGGCAAAAAGAAGGTAAGCCAGTGCGCCCAACGTGAGCAGACCCTGAATGCCAATTGCTTTGGCTTCAAACGCTGGTCGTCCTGTATTCAGAAACAGCGCACCTGCCGCAGCAAAACCGCACATTGTAAGGCACCAAAGGGCCATCGACCCTTCATGATTGCCCCACGTGCCGGCCAGCTTGTAGAGCATGGCCTTATCAGTATGGGAGTTGTTGACCGCCAGCAGAAGCGAGAAATCCGACACGCTGAAAGCCCAAATCAGCGTCAAAAACGATGTGAGCATCGCAGCAAAAGCCGCCATCGCAAGCAAACCCGCCATGCGCCGGTCACCGCGCAAGCCGATAATACCCATTGCAGCCGTCAACGCGAAGGCGACAAAAGCTAGAAAATGACCTGCCTCGATCATGGTCCCGCTTGAAGGCCAATCTGTTTCAGCTCGCGCGGCTGGTAATTCTCATCATGCTTGGCGAGCAGCTGTTCAGCGTGAAAAACCTCCGGATCGTCCTGAACAAAAGCCCCCGTCGCGACAACGCCTTGCCCCTCTCGGAAAAGATCTGGCGCGATTCCAATGAACTGAACATTCAAGACCTCACCTGAACCGTCACCGACGACAAAACGCATCTCTGCGCCTTCGCCATAAGTCAAGGAACCAACCTCAACATATCCGCCAACCCGTATCTGTTTGCCGAACGCGGGTTGACCCCGCTCTGCCAGCAGCATCGGCGTGTAGAAAAGGTCGGCATGGCGGCCAAGCGCCAAGGCGGCCAATCCGGCGCCCGCCAGAACCAATGCGCCGGCAATTCCTACTGCATATAAACGTCGTGTTCGTGATCTCATGACGCTCATATACCGCGCTCACTGGAGGGCGACCAGTGCGGCAAGTCGGTCACTCCAGTTCGCTCGGCGTCTCATCGAGCGCCCCGAGAATGGCGTCAAACATCGCACGCTTGGGATCATCGGGTGCCAAATTGCTGTCAATCTTACGCCAGACCTCTTCGGCTTCATCGCGGCGTCCGTCCTGGGCGGCGGCATAGCCGGCCAGAATTCCGGGCCGAACTTGTCCCGCATCCAGTTGCCAGGCTCGCAGATAGACCTGTTCGGCGAGTTGGTTGATCGCGCCGCCATCCCGCCCGATGAGCACGTCACCAAGCGCCACGAGCGAGGGAACATGGTCGGGATCACGCCTCAGCGCCGCCTGAAACAAACGGATCGCGTCATCCTGGCGCCCCTGTGCCTTCATCAGCACTCCGATATGATATTGTGGCTCTGGTTCAGTCGGGCGTGCCTTACTGATTTGCTGTAGCCGCGCAAGCAGTTCAGCCGGCGACAATTGGCTTGGGTCTTTTTCCGCGATCTCGGCAGCGCGGGCCTCATAAGGCAGGTCAGCGCGCCCCGGCTCACCTTTCCACACATAAAGCAAGGCACCGCATAGAAGTGCGACACCCAGAATAATATGGTTCAAAATCTTCAATTCACGCGCCTTAGTGTCAGCATGGCGCGAAGGCCGCCAAGCGGACTGCGATCAAAAGACAAGCTGCCGCCATTCATATCGGCCAAGTCCGCCACAATGGATAGTCCAAGGCCCGTCCCAGGCGCTTTTTCATCCAACCGAACACCGCGCTTCACCGCCTCAATCTGTTGCTCTTGCGACAGGCCCGGCCCATCATCATCAACATTGACCTGCACGAGCCCGTTTTCAAGTATAAGCACGTCAATCACGATTTTGGATGTGGCCCACTTGCAAGCATTGTCGATCAGGTTGCCAAGCATTTCATCAAGATCCTGGCGCTCAATGGCAACAAAAAGCCCAGCCGGAACCAAGACCGAGACATGGCACCCTTGGTTCAAATGAATCTTGTTCATAACGCGGGCGACACCGTCGGCCGATAGCCTCACCTCGCTTCGCGTGCCAAGTGTCTGAGCTCTTGCCGCGGCCTGCGCGCGGTTCAGATAGTGCTGGACATTGTTCGACATAAAATCGGCCTGGCGACGGACCGTTTGGTCAAGCTGGCTATCGCCAGAGGCTTCATTGCGCAATACGGCCAGCGGTGTTTTCAGCGCATGCGCAAGGTTGCCAACATGTGTTCGCGCGCGCTCTACAACTGACTTATTGTGCTCCAGCAGCTTGTTGAGCTCTTCGCTAAGCGGGCGAACTTCAGACGGATAATCATCTTTAAGCGCCGATATTCGTCCTTCGCGAACATCGGCAATATCCGACTGAATGCGGTTAAGCGGTCGAAGCGCGTATCGCAGCCCCAGCCACATAGCGATCAGCGTGCCGCCAGCAAGTGCGACCATTGCGAGGACTAGGATCGTTCTCAGGCGGTCCGCGCCCTGATCGGTCGTGGTTCTGTCAGCGGCAACGACAAGCAAGACTGGTCGCTCGCGATCAAGCAAAAGAATCGCCTGAACTGATAATCGGATGGGTTCAAGGTAGGGACCGATTGAATCACCATGCACAATTGCACCAGGTCGCTCAACCGCATCGTCGATGATCGACGCTGGGATTTTCAAGACATCGTCGAAAACGCTGAGCGACTGAAACAGAGTGCGGCTGTCGCCCGCGTTATCGACCTCCGCGATCGTCCAGTACCGTCCCGATAGTGGAATTTCAAAACGCGGATCGGGCGGGCTGCCCTCATCCGCGCTTGTCAGTTGTCCGTCGGGCAAAATCTCAAGCGATCGCGATAGCGTGATCAACGTCCCATCGAGTTCATCCTCGAGCAGGTTCAGAGCTTGGGCGCGATAAACTGCCGTTGTCGCCAAAACGCCACCCAGGACGATAATGACACTCCAGATCAGCGCACCGATCAGAAACCGCTGGGCGAGCGACAATTCATCAGCTCGTCGAGGCAAAATACGGCGCCAGTTCATCTCATCGCCGTAACCGCCAGAAAGCTAGCCGACAATAGTCGATTGTTCTTCTTCCGGAATCACAAGGCGATAACCCAAGCCACGCTCTGTCAAAATGCGGTCTCCACCGATTTTCTTGCGCAAGCGCCCGATAAACACCTCGATCGTATTCGAATCGCGGTCGAAATCCTGATCGTAAATATGTTCCACAAGTTCGGTGCGCGGCACGACCCGGCCGACATGGTGGATAAGATAGCTGAGCACCTTGTATTCGTGCGCGGTGAGCTTAATCGGATCGCCATTGACCGAGGCTCTGGCGGCACGTGTATCCAGGCGAAGGGCGCCCGCCTCAATGGCTGCAACCGCATGACCGGAGGCGCGCCGGAGAAGCGCTCGCAAACGCGCCAGCACCTCTTCAGTATAAAAGGGCTTTGTCACATAGTCGTCGGCACCTGCGTCAAATCCCGAGACCTTCTCGCTCCAGCGGTCGCGGGCTGTGAGAATCATTACGGGAAACGTTTTTCCATCGGCACGCCACCGCTCAAGAACGCTGACGCCATCCATTTTCGGCAGACCGAGGTCAAGAATGACCGCGTCATATGGCTCGGTGTCGCCCAGAAAATGGCCATCCTCGCCATCGGCCGCAAGATCAACCGCATATCCTGCATGCGTTAGCGCGTCCGCCAGTTGGCGGCGCAGGTCGGCTTCATCTTCAACAACTAAAATTCTCATCGGCTTGATCCTAATTGGAGCGCAATATCTTGCCAGACTTGGCGTCAACGATGAATGTTCGCAGTTCGCCATCTCTTGTGAGCCAATCAACAATATAAACGTCGCGGCCGCCGCGCACACCCTCGGAGGACTTTACATATCGTCCACCATGGCTGCGTTTTAAGCTATCCAGAACGTCAACCAGCTTCACATGTCCCTTCTCGCGTGTCTGTTTTAACTCCTCACCGGACAGGGAATTGCCCCATTTACCTTGTGCCACAGAGGTCAAGGGAAATGCCGTTACGCAAACAAGCGCAAGCAGAGGGACGAGCGTCTTCATGGGACCTGATATGAACACGAGGCTCTGAATGGATAGTGAATGGTCATTGTGCAAACTGTTCAGATCATGCTTTTTTCGCCCAGGCCCGCAATTTCGGGTCTTTGGGATCTTCCAGAAAAAGTTCAATCCGCGCAAACAGATGGCCGGGTTTTCCGGCCGTCTGCACCCCCTTGTCCCGCAAACGCAGGACAGCGCCGGTATTTGCGCCCTCCGGAATACGCAAAGAAACTGGCCCGGCGGGGGTCTGAACGTCCACAGACCCGCCCAATATAGCGGTCTTGACCGGCACAGGCACGGACATACGCAAATTACTGCCCTGCCGCTCCCACGTCTCGCTGGTGCGAACCGATACTTCCAGAAGCGCATCGCCCGGCGGGCCGCCCGATCGCGACGGCTGGCCCTGGCTTTTCAGCCGAAGCGTCTGACCTGACTCCAATCCCGCCGGAATTGAAACGCTCAAGACCCGCCCGTCCGCCATCGTCATGTCTCGTTTGGCGCCCAGGACGGCATCTTCGAACGCGATTTCAACACGATAGCGCATATCTGCGCCCTTACGCGGCCCCGGGCGGCGGCGTCCCGCGCCGAACATACCGGAAAAAATGTCTTCAAACGGATCGCCCTGAAAACCGCCAGCAAAACCCGCCGGGCCCCTCGCTTCTCCGGTTGCGTCAATCTCGCCATTGTCATAGCGCCGACGTTTGGTTTCATCGCCAAGGATTTCAAATGCCGCCGATACCGCCTTGAATTCATCAGACTTGACCTTGTCTCCTGGATGAAGGTCTGGATGAAGCGCTTTGGCTTTCCGGCGATAGGCCGACCTTATTTCATCAGCGGTTGCGCGTTTGGAGACGCCGAGCGTTGCGTAAAGATCTTGAGGCATCGTACCATGGTGAAAGCAAAACAAGGCCCATCACTTAATCTGCTCCCAAAGTAATTGAAACCCTCCGACCTGCGCGCCCGTCGGCGCCGATCCGGCAGACGTTCGCAGAGGTATAGCTTTCAGCCAGAAAAAGCTCTGCCTGTGTCGTCATCACAGCCTCAATGGTGTCGTCCTGGTGGATCAGCTCAACAAGAAACGCACCGCTATTTTGCGCCTCTGGCGCCGACCAGTTCGTCGGAAACGCGCGGTCGCGCGCTGTCCAGGTCAAATAAGACCCGTCTTGTCGCGCTTGAACGCGAAGATGCCCCACACGCCAGGCAAGATCAGCAAGATTGTCAAAACGCAGCGAGCGCACATCAGATCGCCCAGCCCGGGCCAACAAATCGAGCGAAACCTCCACGTCAGACATCTGTATAGGGGGCAGACGATCGTCCACCAGAACGGCGACGGCACCGGTCTCGAAGGCGAGGATTTGCGAGCCCTGAAGCCCGCGCATCAAACCGGTCAGTCGCCAGGTCTCCTCGCCAATTAGTTCAGCATCCAGAAATCCGATAAGTTCGGCGCCCTCATCGCCCTGGACCAGCAATCTGTTGTCCCCGTTCAAGACGGCTGTCACAGACTTGGATGAGAGTTGCTGGTCTGGCAACACAATGTCGATGACGGCGCGGCGATCCCATCGCCCCAGCGGCCCGGATGAAAGTTCAGACTGTAGCCGCCCGATACCGGCTGGGGACACAGCCTCACCACGCGGTGACAGATACGAAATATCCCCACCAATCTCAATACTGACAGGCCCCACCCAGGGCGATGCGGAAACGGCTGCGAACAGGCCGCGCGCTCCCAGCAAAAGCGAGAGATCGACGTCAAGCAAGACAAACTCCGGCAGGCTGGCAATGGTTCGCACTGGGCGCTCGTCGCCCGCGTCAACCGAACGGTTGGGCAAGCTCACCTCACCCATACGGCGCGTACTTATCGCGCGAGACAGCCCATCATCCTCAATAGCATCGATAAAAAACGGCCCATCGTCCTCAACGAAAACGATATCGCCTGGTTCGGCGACAAGTGTCTGCGGGCCCACGGAAAAAGAGACCCCCGTACGATCGCGAGTCTCGCTGAGAAGGTCTTCCGCAATACCTTGTGCGCGGCCTTCGCCGAGCACCATTGGCAAGGTCACACGCACTTCAGTCTTCGCGCCGCCGCCAGCTGTACGCGCCTCCACAACCGCTGGCTCGTAAGATCCGGCCCCAGATACATAGTTCAACACCACGCTGGTTGGCGGCGCCTCGATCAGCGGGCGGACATGTGACAGGCTCGCCTCGATGGTCTGGCCATCTTCGATGATAAGCTGATCAGCATTGGCGCGATGGCGAAAGACGAGCCCTGTTTCGTGCTCAACAACATCGAACGCAAAGGCGGTTTGCAACGGAGCCATAGCCGTCCGCAAATTGCTCGGCGACTCTAGCGTATAGCCCTCGACAAAACCGCTGACGCCAGATGCGTCTACATCTGTCCCACCGCGCGCTGCGATGTCCTCGATCACTGCGGCAAGCTCAATCAGACCGGATCGACCATTCAGCCAATGGCCGAACTGCCAGTTTGGCCCATCTGACCAGATATCCTCGCGCGTCGGGAAATAGGGCCAGGGCCGCCCGTCCCAGGCCCAGACGAATGCGCGCTCAACAAAAGGTGCCGCGTCCCAGTAGGACAGTGCCGAGATCAAAGCCCGGCGCTGAAACAGGTCATCGCGCGCACCATTCGAATAAGGTGGAAAAGCGCTTTCCGAACTCTTCGGATCATAAAACAGGTTCGGTGCGTTGCCGCCTTTATCAATGGCCGGAAAACCAATCTCGATCAGCCGAATAGGTTTGGACCCCGGTTGCCAGGGTGTCGGCGCTGAGCTGCGAATGCCGCCTGGCCGCTCGAAATGGACCTGTGACCACCAGTTGGCGAGGTCCTTTGCGCGAAAAATCCAGTCTTCGCCATGGGCATTATCGGAGATGGGCGTACGGTTCTGGGCATCCCGATCTGCCTCGCTCGCATAATACCAGTCATAGGCTTCGCCGCCGGCAAAATTGGCGACCAGATAGTCTGGATCATCTTCTGCTTCGAAGCCGGCAACCGCGTCGGCATGAGCATCGCCATCGCGCCAATCACCGGTGGGCGGGTACCAGTCAACGCCAACAAAGTCGATATCGTCGGAGGCCCAAAGCGGATCGAGTGGAAACAGCACATCTCCGGTGCCGTCCGCAGCCTGAAACGCACCATACTCGCTCCAGTCGGCAGCGTATGAAATCTTTACGTCCGGCCCCAGAATTTGACGGGCCTCGCCAGCAATATCGATCAAAGCCTCGACGAATGGAAAGCGCCCCTGATCATCACGCAGCCGCGTAAGCGTGACCATTTCCGAGCCGACAAGAAATGTCTCGACGCCGCCGGCCTGCTGGGCCAGGCGGGCATTGTGCAGAATGAAATGGCGGTAGCCGAAGCCGCCATCCACCCCGACAAAGGCGTCAATATCTGCGCGTGTCTGCGCCGTGCCATCTTCGGTGGTTGTGATGCGTCCACGCCAGGGAAACGGCGCCTGCTGAGCGCCGCCATAGGGGTCCGGAAGACCGTTATCCTGCGGCACATCCATCAACAGGAAAGGCAAATAGGTCACGTCAATGCCCGCCGCTTGCAGCGCGGCAATCCCTTCAAAAACGGCCGCGTCTGCTGGCGTTCCACCGTAATTTGCATTTCCAATCGGCGATTTTGAGATCAGGTATGATGAATTACGGCTCCGCCCATCGACAGACCACTGATAGGGCACTGTGTTCCGGTCATGCGTCTCGACACCTGGCCGGACAGTGCATGCGCCAGCGCGTAGATCGTTGCCGAACCAGCCGACCGTAAGCGCGGCATGGTTCACATTCGGCAAGTCTGCGTTCAGCTGATCAAGCGAGACCATGAAATCGGCGCGCCCTTCGCCATTATTCATATTCAACGCCTGCTCAATGCCCGGGAAGCGGCGCGCACGCACAACCTGGCTGGCATAAACAAACTCGCCAGTGGCCGGGATAATATTCACCCCGCGCACAGTTGAGCGCAAATCAAGGGCGCCATCATTTTGGCTGGCACGGACAACTTCAAAGGAGAGTTGCGGCATCCGATTGCCATATGTATCGAGCGGCAAGTCTTCAAAAACCACATAGGCTGTGCCGCGATAGGCAGGCGCCTGATCGCTGCCCTCGATCGCTTCGATCAGTGGATCGGCCTCCTGGGTTTCAGTTCCGGTATAGAGGCGCCAGTTGATGTCGGCGAGCGCGATCTCTTCGCCATTGGCCCAGATGCGATCAACCCGCGTAATCGGCCCTTCACAAAGGGCCACCGCGAAGCTGACAGTATAGGTGTACTCATTATAGCTTGGCCCGCCTTTGCCACCCGAAACACGATTGCGGTTCTCCAGAAAGCGCGATCCCCAGATCACCTGCCCGCCAACCCGCGCACGGCCATAGACAGAGGGCAGCCCCGCCCCCTCCCGGCTCTCCATAATCTTGAATGTATCGATCCGGGGCCCATCGATTGGCGCAGCCAAAGACCTGTCAATTGCAAGCCCGGCGAGGCTACCGACAGTTTGTCCGATCAGCGCGCCGCCGACCGATTGCCCAAGCAGACCAATGCCCTGCGGCAGCAAAGCACTCCCGGCAACCGCACCAGCCTGTGACAAGACAATTTGAGCCATATTGCTCCCCAAATAAAAGGGCCGGCCACCTTGCGATGACCGGCCCTATACCATTGTTCATACCTGCTTAGAGCGCGCTGCCGCCCCAAAGTACGGCATAAGCCTCGCAGTGTACCAGAACGCTGCTAAAGTCTGACAGATCAACACCGGCCGGCACTTCGTATTCTTGCCCGCCGCGTGTGCTCTTCAGCTCGCCGATATTGATTGAGCCGTTTACAGCCGTGCGACCGTTCACATCGGAAAGGGATGTCGGTGACAGGAACACTTTCAGGTCCGGGCCGCCAGCCGCGCGAAAGTCATCGCCAAAGACAATGAATGTCTTGTCGCCGCGCTGAACCACTTCCCAGCTGCCTTTCAGTTTTTTCTTCTTTTTCACAAACGTACCTGATGGCAGCGTTTGCGCCGTCGACGCTGCAACCGCCGTTTCGGCGATCACCGGCGCGGCAGTCACAACGCCAGTCAGTGATACGGCGAGGGCGAGGGCAGCTGATTTAAAAAGTGTCATTCTTGTCTCCATTGGTCCTTGAATTCGTCTCGCCCTTGCCGGGCGCACGATCCAAATACGGGCTGTTCTGCGCCCTTACCAATCACGCCTCTTCACAGCGAAGTGTCCGTCCTGTGAGGAAGGTCGGCCCCATCCGGACCCGGAAATCGAAACGCGCCGGCAATGCGTCTTTCCCACCATGGCACAAGACGGGTCTCACACACCGCCCTGCCCCAGTATGCATGGATGATCCGGCCCCGTTCGCTGACAATCGCGCAGTGTTTGGCCGGCAGACCAAGCCCCATACGAAACAGCAGGACATCGCCCGGCTGGCAGGCGCCCATGGGAATTTCGATCAAGTAGCGCCGCGCCGCCAGAAGCAGAGTGTCCTGCTTGGTATCTTCGGTCCAGTTCGGCGTATAGGGCGGCGCGCGTTCAGGTTCATGTCCATAAGCGGCCCGCCAGATCCCGCGCAACAAGCCCAGGCAATCTGTCCCGACACCCTTGCAGCTGGCCTGATGCCGATAAGGCGTGCCGATCCAGCTGCGTGCTTCAGCGACAATGTCGGCCCGGCTCATCGCTTGCCTCCATCATTTCCGGATACGGCCGGCCCCTGCAGAACGAAATCCGGCCCTGGCAAATGCGGGAAGCCGCGGAAGTTCTGGGTATTGCCGAACTGATCTCGGCAGGTTTCGAACCGTTGGTCGCAGGTTTCGTTATCGACATTCTGCAGACCGCAGCGCGCATCTCCAAGCGAAGCATCGCAGCGTCGTTGTATGACGCGCCCGACAAGCCGTTCGAGATCAGCTTTCAACGAGACGAGTTCAGCTTCAAACACGCCCGCCTGGTTGCGCGTCACTTCACTCAAGTAACCAGACCAGATGTGTATGGTGCCAAGATCGGGGTTCTTCCAATCGGCACGGAAAACATCGACGCGGGTGCGATCCCAAAGACCGTCCTCAATGTCGCTCTCTGAGATCGCATCAGAGGACAGAACACCGGCAGCGGCGGCCCGACCCGGCCTGAGATCCGAAGTCGATATAAAGCGCCCACCGCGAAGCGCTTCGGCCGGCACATAGGTCTCATCAGGCAAGGTGACTGGATGATCATGGTCGGTGAGCCTCAATGTGAAGCCATCAGTTCGTGTCAGGCGCCAGCACAAACAGAGCGTCAGAGCTTCACCTGCAAGGGTATCGGCCATCGCTTCGGAAATGGTTTTCATGTCCCTACTCCCCGATCAGCTCGACCAAGCCGACACTGACGACACGCCCGGCGCCGAAGGTCTCGACGACGCCTTCCAGACGGTCTGAATCGAAACGAACCGGACAATCATAGGTAAATCCGGCGGCCACGATTTCGCCGCTGGCCGGAGGCGCATCAAATGTCACCGTTCCGCTCGTATAATCAACGCTCCAGCCGTTCAGTAATTCCACCTCATCAATCGCAACCCGCACCGTCCCGCTGACAGGCTTGGTAATATGGCGAACAATATCGCCGTACGATTTGCTCAGCTGAAAGCTCAGCGAGACGCCGTCACCTGTCCCGATAATCTGATCCATAGGGCTGACGACACCGCCGACAGGCGCGCTTAGATGATCAAACGGATCACGAAATCGAAAGCCGTAAAGCGGTCCGCGCCGGGCTTCAAAAAAGCTGGTCAGCTCGCTTAGGTCCGAGAGATTGCCAATCGCACCGCCAATATCCCAACGCCGACGCGAGTTCGCCCAGACTGCGTTGCGGATCTCCTGTCCGCTCGCCAGAGTCACAATTTCCGTCTTGCGCTCGGGCCCGCCGCGCGCACCAACAGCCAGACGTGTTGGAAAGGTGATTTCGTGAAAGCCGCTCATAGAAACCGCCCGCCTCTCGCTGTCGCTGCGGCCACAGCGCTGGCAATCGTCCCGGCCGCCCCAACCAGACCTGAGGCATCGCCGCCCTGAGGAACATTGACGTTGATTGTCTGTGCCGTCTGGCCCAGCCCTGTGCGCGCCACCACAGCCTCTGCGGCAATGCGCGCCAGATCCGCCAGGATCGCCTCGGACATGCGACGAAAATCAACCTCGCCGGACTTTGCCGCTTGCGACAACACGCTTGTAATGCTCTGTCCGGCCCGCCCGAAGGCTTGTTCAAGCGCCTCTGCCGCAGCCAGCCCCGGGCCACGACCGAACGCTTCCAGAGCGGCGCTGGCCTCGGCCAGCTCTGCTTCAAACTCATCCATCTGGATACATCTCCATCAATGCGCTCATATCCGTTTTGCTGAGCGCGCTCTGCGGATCCCCGCACAAGCAAAGCCACTCGACGACCGACAAGTTCCAGAACTCGCACGGCGTTAAACCGCCCCGGATCGCGGCGCGCAGCATGTCAGGCCAGGGCAGCATGGAAGGCCTCTGATACCGCTTTCGCCGCACGTCCCGGCGAAACATCTGCTGTTCCAATCGTGCTTGCGGCCTCGCTTTCGCCGCCGCCGCGCAGCAATGCGGCCAATACGATCATCAGCTCTCCGGCTGATAGCGCGGCCATGCGCACCTGAAGCTCGGCCATATTCGTACAACCGAGCGCCGTTTCGATCTCGGCCAACGCGCCGAGCGTCAGGCAAAGACGTCGTGCAACGCCATTCAGTTCAATCGCGGTTTCGCCGCGCGGACCGTTCACGCCAATCATGCAACGGCCGCTTCAAAGGTCAGCGCGCCGGCGCTTTGCAGCTCGACTGAGAACGTCGCCTCGCCATCATATTCGCCGCTCCACCGCAGTTCTGAGATGTGCATCGGGCCGGTTAGTACGCCCAGTCCTGGCACGATCAATTGCCAGCGCACGATCTGCGAGGCGAAGAACACAGCACGCATCTGCTCATCGCTGGCGGCATCCTTGAACACACCGCGCCCGC
>JBCCMX010000007.1:0-32211 GCA_039026135.1 Pseudomonadota bacterium
AAACCGATGCAGCGCCTCGACATCGTTGCCAAGTCAACCGGGCGCCAGGCCTATGGGATTGATCTGGCACTTCCCGATATGCTGCACGCCACGGTGAAGCTGAACCCGCGCCAGGGCGGCCCGATGCTGAGCTATGATGCCTCGAAAGCGCAAGCAATGCGCGGTGTGAAGGCCGTGATCCCGATAAGCGGTGGTGTCGGCGTGGTGGCCGATAATACATGGAGAGCCATGCGCGCGGCCGAAGCGGTATCTTTTGAATGGGGCGCTGCATCCTTCCCCGCCAATATGGAGGATCACTGGGCTGCCGTCGCAAAGGCGTTCGAGACCGAAGCATTTGATGCGCGCGGTTTGGATAATGGCGACGTGGAGGCGGCCCTGACCGGCGATACGCTGGAGGCAGAGTATCGCGTGCCATATCTCGCTCATGCACCGCTGGAGCCAATGAATGCGATTGTGCTGGTGACCGATCAGCGTGTGGACATCTGGACCGGGACGCAGATCCCGCGCTTTGTCCAGGCAAATGCTGCAAGGATTACGGGTCACGACATTGATGATGTGCACGTGCATGTGCAGATGATGGGCGGAAGCTTTGGACATCGCCTAGAAGATGACTATGTCCGCCAATCGGTTGAGATTGCGCTCGCCATGAAGGGCACGCCAATCAAAATGACTTATAGCCGCGAAGAAGACATGGCGCATGACTATGTCCGCCAGATCTCGATCGGGCGTATGCGCGGCGCGGTGAAGGATGGACAGGTCGATGCCTATGACCTGTCAGTCGCCATGCCGTCAGTTGTTGAATCCCAGATGAGCCGCCAGGGCATCTCTGTGCCGGGCCCGGATGCGATTATCGCAACGGGCGCTGGCGACCAGCCTTATGCCATTCCAAATTATCGCATGACGGCGTATCGCGCCGAACAGTTGGCGCCGCTCAGCTCCTGGCGTTCTGTGGGGGCATCGAGCAATGGCTTTTTACACGAAGGCTTCCTTGATGAACTGATCCATGCGGCAGGCGCCGATCCGCTGGAAGAACGCTTGCGTCTGCTCTGGCATGAGCCGTCGAGGAAAACACTTGAAGCAGTGGCCGACATGTCCAATTGGGGCAGCCCGCTGCCTGCCGGTCGTGGCCGCGGTGTGGCCTTCTCCCTGTCCTTTGGCGTGCCATGCGCCGAAGTGGTTGAGGTCACCGAAACCGATCGCGGGATCAAGATTGACAAGGTTTATGTCGCCGCCGAGGTTGGCCGCGTTGTCGACCCGATCAATTTTGAAGGCCACGTCAAAGGCGGCGTTGTCTGGGCCCTTGGTCATGCAATGAACTGCGAGACGACCTACTCCAATGGCATTGCGGATCAGACCAATTATCACGCGTTCGAGGCGATGCGCCTTTATCAATGCCCCGAGATAGAAGTGCGCGGGCTGGAGAATGATGATCGTATTCGCGGGATTGGTGAGCCACCTGTGCCGCCGGCCGCGCCCGCTCTGGCCAATGCGATATTTGCGGCGACGGGCCTGCGCCTGCGCGAGATGCCGTTCAACAAGTTCGTCAATTTTGTTTAAGCCGGGCGGTAACATGATGAGATCACTCTTTCTTGGCGTGCTGCTCGCTTTGGCTTGGCCTGCCAGTGCTCAGGATGGCGCCTCTGATACGCTAAGCGGCGCCGAGGCATGGGCCAAAATATATGAGATCGCCTCACACCCGCGCTGCGCAAATTGTCATGTCGGCGCAGATAACATCCCGCGCTGGTCGGGTGTGAGTTACGGTTTGGCGCCGGGCGAGTGGCGCTATCATGGGATGAATGTCAATGCTGGCATGGACCGAATTGGCAACACAACGCTGCCATGCGCGACATGTCACCAGATGACGAATTCAGACGTGCCACACGGGCCGCCAGGCGCGCATGTCTGGGCGCTGGCGCCAGTGGAGATGGAATGGTTCGGCAAGAGCTCGGCTGAGGTGTGTGCCCAGATCAAAGACCCTGCACGTAATGGTGGGCGTTCGATCGCGGATGTGGCCGGCCATATTGATCATGATGAACTGGTTCACTGGGGGTGGGATCCTGGCCCGGGCCGTGAACCGGCGCCTTACTCCGCCAAGGAAATGGTCGTCTTTGTTGAAGTTTGGGGCCGGGCGGGTGCGCCGTGCCCGGCGCCGGAGACGATCGACTATCTCAGACAAAACCCAGCGGGTGATCAGTAATGGCTTATTTCGCTTTAGTCGCGGTGGCGCTTATCGGCATTCTATTTTCATTCTTGCTGGGGGCAGGCTTTTGGACGGCCGTCCTGCTTGTTTTGCTGGCATTGGCCGGGGGCTTTTTCGCGCGATTGGCCCCGCGGGTCAGCGAACAGGTTTGCTGGATTTCAACTGGACTGGTTGTGTTTCTGCTCGCCCTGGCAGTCTTCAACGTCAATGTGCCTGGCCCATTGATGATCAGTCCGCTTTGCTTTGCGTCGGGATATCTGGTCGCCCGATTCTCGGTTCGCTTTGAGGCTTAGGTTTGCCGCAACCCTGCGGCGCAAGGCTTCAGCTCGGAATGTCGTAACGCGGCAAAGCGTCAAGCGCGCTTTTGAGTGATGTACCCCAGCCAGAAGAGATTGCGCCGAATGCCGCATCATTTTCTGCAATCCGGAACATGGTGCCTTCTGCCAGCGCATCATTGTCATAGATATGGACATCCAGTGGCATGCCGACAGACAGGTTGGCCTTCAGCGTGGAATCGAATGACACGCAAAGCAGGCGCAGCGCGTCTTCTTTCGACATCTGTGGATCAAATGCCCGCAAGATAATCGGACGTCCATACTTGGTCTCACCAATTTGGAAGAAGGGTGTTTCGGTGCTAGCCTCGACAAAGTTGCCTTCCGGATAAATCATGAAAAGGCGCGGTTCGATGCCGGCGATCTGCCCGCCCATAATCAATGTGGCACCGAACGATTTTTCGGCTTTCTGCCCGGCCTGCGCGTGGGTTTGCACGACCTCCTTGAGTGTATCGCCAATCAGGCGGGCGGCCTGAAACAAGGTCGGGACGCGCATCAATGTCGGGTCTCTGTCTTCTGGGGCCTTGGATCGCTCATCAAGAAGGCTGACCACAGCTTGTGTTGTTGCAAGGTTCCCGGCTGTCATCAGCGTAATCACCCGCTCACCCGGCACAGACCAGGTAAACATCTTTCTGAACCTGGAGATGTTGTCCACGCCTGCATTTGTTCGTGTGTCGGACATGAAGATCAGACTGTGATCCAGCTTAAGAGCGGCGCAATATGTCAACGTAAAAACTCCCCCGTCGCACAACCGGCAAACCTATTGTTGAACTTGTACAGAGACAATCAGATTCTCCTGCTGCGCGCCAACTACAAATCCAGATGTCGGCGCGGCGCTGGCATAATCGAGGCCGCGTGCGACCTGAACATACCGCTCGTCCGGGCTGATCGCGTTTGACACGTCAATCCCGATCCAGCCGAGGCCATTGACATGGGCTTCTGCCCAGGCGTGGCTGGCCTCCTGCTCGATGCGGTCATTCATCATCAAATATCCGCTGACATAGCGCGCCGGAAAGCCGAGCTCGCGCGCTGCGCTAAGAAATATATGCGTATGATCCTGACACACCCCGCGTTGATGCAATAAGGCATCTTCGGCCGTTGTATCGACACCGGTCTCGCCGGTCTCATACGCCACCCGGTCGCGAATGGCTGCGCTCAGCCGGTGCAAGGCTGCGACACGATCGTCCACCGACCCGACCGCCTCGACCAGGGCTCGGACTTGCCCGCCAGGCTGTGTCAGCTTGGTTTGGCGCAGGTAGAACCATAGCGGCATGGCCAGCATGTGACGACCCACGACACCATTCGTATCGTGCGTTTCGATCTCCCCGGAAACGCTGAGGCGCACCTGCGTGGCGCCGGGCGAGAGTTCCACGAGATCGACCAGATTACCGTGTTCATCGCGAAAGCTGGCCTGGACCTCCGCGCCGGTCAGTTGCATATCCCAGCTCAGAACCGTCTGCCCGGCAGTCGTTTGCGGTTTGATGCGGATCTGCTGCAGCGCATAGGTCGCTGGTACTTCATAGTCATATTGGGTGGTGTGATTGATGATGAGGCGCATGTCAGGCGTGAAACCTATAGTCTGCTTCGATCATGGCAGAGAGCCGCGCATTGCGAGAAATGAAATCAATCAGAAACTCGTGCAGGCCAGAGCCAATAATCAGTTCGCTGGATGAATTGGTGATATGGGCTTCATGACTTGCGGCAAGCTCATGTGATTGGGTTCGCTGTCCATACTCTCGCTCCAGCGCTGAAAGCGTCATAATGATCTCGTCATAACAATATGCGATAGACCGGGGCAGGCGCACATCATGGACGAGAAAGTCAACGATCGCAGCGGGGCTGATTTCGCCGCCATGCAGCCACTGGAATGATCGCTCCGCCGAAGCTGATCGCAGGATCATCTCCCATTGGATACGATCAAGCGAAGAACCAACCGACGCGCTGGAGGGCAGCAGGACATAGTATTTTGTATCCAGGATCCGGGCGGTGTTGTCGGCCCGCTCGATCAGTTTGCCGAGCTCGACAAACCGAAAGATGTCATTTCGTAACATCGTGCCATGAATAGTGCCGCGGACCAGCGCAGCCTGTTGGCGGACTTTTGAGAGCAGGTTTGGTAAATCAGAGAGATGCTCGCGATTGTCGATCGCGCTGCGCAATTGCAACCAGGTATCGTTGATCGCTTCCCAGGCATCGCGGGTCAGCGCTGTGCGGGTCATGCGCGCATTCTCGCGCGCCGCCGTCAGCGAGTTGCGTAGGCTGACCGGGTTTTC
Source organism: Pseudomonadota bacterium (assembly GCA_039026135.1). Lineage (GTDB taxonomy): Bacteria > Pseudomonadota > Alphaproteobacteria > Caulobacterales > Hyphomonadaceae > Henriciella. The sequence continues at coordinate 4,803 of JBCCMX010000007.1, forward strand.
CCGGTCAGCAATGACATAGTCGACAACCTGATTGGTTCGAAATGTCTGGTACTTTGCCAGATAGTCATCTCGCACGCGCGCAGTTGTCAGAACAGATTCCCATTCGCTCTGTTTCTCGCGAGAGCTTGTCAAAGACATCCGAAACCCGGCATCAATCAGGCGGGCCGTGTTTTCAGTCCGCTCAAGATAACGCATCATCCAGAACAGGCCTGAGGCCGTTCTTCCGAGCATCTTACCCATCGCTGAGCACCCATGTATCCTTGGTGCCGCCGCCCTGGCTCGAATTGACAACCAGAGAGCCTTCCTTCATCGCCACACGCGTCAGCCCACCCGGCACCACATCAATACTTTTCGGCGAGACCAGCACAAAGGGGCGCAGGTCAACATGTCGGGGGGCGAGGCCCGCATCTGTCAGGATCGGCACCGTCGAAAGCGCAAGCGTGGGCTGGGCGATATAATTGCTGGGTTTGGCGCTAAGTTTTGCGCGGAAGGCTTCAATTTCGCTTTTGCTGGCGGCCGGTCCGACCAGCATGCCGTAGCCGCCCGAGCCATGGACTTCTTTGACAACAAGCTCGGGCAAATTATCGAGCACATATTTCAGCGCGTCCGGTTCAGAACAGCGCCAGGTCTCGACATTGTTCAAAAGCGGCTTCTGGCCAGTATAGAATTTGATGATGTCGGGCATATAGGAGTATAGCGCCTTGTCATCTGATATCCCGGTGCCGGGCGCATTGGCGATCGTGATACCGCCGGCGCGATAAATATCGAAAATTCCCGGTACACCCAGCATGGAATCCGGGTTGAAGTTAAGCGGGTCAAGATAGTCGTCATCAACCCGGCGATAGAGAACGTCGATTGCTTCAAACCCGCATGTCGTGCGCATCGCGATGCGGCCATCGACCACGCGAAGGTCGTGACCTTCAACAAGCTCAACGCCCATCTGATCAGCCAGAAAGGCATGTTCATAATAAGCCGAATTGTGAATGCCAGGTGTCAGCACGGCGATGGTTGGCTTGCCTTTACAGGCGCGCGGAACCGAAGTGGCGAGCGATGTTCGCAGCAGGGCCGGGTAGTCACTGATCGTTTCCACACCGACGCGCGAGAAAAGCTCGGGAAACATTTTCAGCATGGTCTCGCGATTCTCGAGCATATAGGACACGCCCGACGGGGTGCGCGCATTGTCTTCCAGAACGAAGAATTCATCTGGTCCGGTACGTACAAGGTCGGTGCCGACAATATGGGTATAGATCCCGCCTGGCGGATCGACGCCGACCATTTGCGGCAGGAAGGCTTCATTCTGGGTAATAAGATGAGGCGGGATACGCCCGGCGCGCAGAATTTCCTGGCGGTGATAGATATCGTGCAGAAAGGCGTTAAGGGCTTTGACACGCTGCTCAATGCCCTTGGTCAGCATGGTCCATTCTCTGGCGCTGATGATTCGCGGCAAGAGATCAAACGGGATGAGGCGTTCGTCAGCTTCGGTTTCGCCATAAACATTGAAGGTAATGCCTGTTCTGCGAAAAAACGTTTCTGCATCGGCTGATTTTCGTTTGAGCCGGCTTGGATCAATGCTGGCAAACATCGTATTATACTCTTCATAGGGCGCGCGGACGGCGCCGTCATGCCCCATCATCTCGTCAAAATATGTCGTCTTTTCAGCCATATCGAAGTCACTCATGTGCTTGCGACAGAGACAAGGATGGAATGAATTAGATCTGCAAAACGCAATCCATTGACCAATTTGTTATCGGTATCTGCATAGGAGTGACAAGATGCGCTCCGATCATTTCATTAATGAAAATCCCGGCTCTTGGGGATGGTGCGTATATTCCGTGGATGTCCACCGCTTGTCTTTGGCGGCGGCCCGCGTCGCTCGGGGATCGGGCGCAGCACCTCGTCAGCATAAGAAATCAGCTTTTTCAGTGGATCGTTCTGAGCTTCTTCGGTCAATAATTGCAGATCGGGCGTGCGGTCGATCAACTGATCGACAACGATATGGGTCACATTATCGGCGGTTTGCAGTCGCCCGCTCACCAGCATGATCCGCGCGCCCATAAGGACCGGGCGATAAATCTCTCCTACGCGCGGCCAGATCACAAGATTGGCGATACCGGTTTCATCCTCAAGCGTGACAAAGTAAACGCCGCTTGCCGAGCCAGGCCGCTGGCGCACCAAAACAATGCCGGCGGTACGCACACGTGTCCCATTCTTGCTGGCCACCGCGTCAGCTGTGCTTTGCAAGCCATAGCTGCGATAGCGTTCACGCAAAAAACGTAAAGGATGATCCCGCAAGGAAAGCCGGGTGGTCTGATAATCCTGAATAACATGCTCTGACGCGGGCATGGCCGGCAGCTTGGTTGGCGCTTCCTCGCCTTGTTCGGGCACATCCAGTGCAGCAAGAAGCGGCAAAGCCTTGCCAGGCGCCTCACCGCGCACCGCCCATAGTGCCTCGCGCCGGTCGAGACCCATAGAGCCGAATGCATCTGCTGCTGCGAGCAATTCCATGGCGCGCCGTGAGATGCCAGCGCGCCGGCGAATGTCTTCCGGGTGATCATAACCGCCGCCGCGCGCCGCCATCAGAGCGTCCATCTCATCCTCACCCAAACCGTCCACCTGGCGAAAGCCAAGCCGGACAGCATTTAAAGCTCCAGGGCCCGGCTCCAGCGTATTGTCCCAGGCCGAAAGATTGACATCAACCGCGCGCACCTCAACGCCATTGCTGCGCGCATCACCAACAATCTGGGCCGGGGCATAAAAGCCCATAGGTTGGGCATTTAGTAGCGCTGTACAGAAGACATCCGGATGGTGGCATTTCAGCCAGCAAGAGACATAGACCAGAAGCGCAAAACTGGCCGCATGGCTTTCTGGAAAACCATACTCCCCGAAGCCCTTAACCTGGTCGAAACAGCGCTGGGCAAAGGCCGGATCATAGCCGCGTTCAACCATGCGGCGGACCATCATCTGCTCATAGTTCTGAATGGTGCCGACCTTGCGAAACGTGGCCATGGCCCGGCGCAGGCCATTGGCTTCATCGGGGGTAAACTTTGCCGCATCGATAGAGATTTGCATGGCCTGTTCCTGAAACAGCGGCACGCCAAGTGTGCGCTTTAGGATACGCTCCAGCTCGTCAGGCGGCCCATGCTCTGGCGCGGGGCTGGGATACTCAACCTGCTCGATGCCCTGGCGCCGGCGCAAATAGGGATGGACCATATCGCCCTGGATTGGACCAGGGCGAACAATCGCCACTTCAATCACAAGATCATAAAAGGTCCGTGGCCGAAGGCGCGGCAACATGCTCATCTGCGCCCGGCTTTCAATCTGGAAAACGCCAAGCGTTTCGGCCCGGCAGATCATGTCATAGGTCGGCGTGTCGCCGGGCGGGATGGAAGCAAGATCATGCTCAATGCCCTTGTACAGTTTCAAAAGATCAAAGGCCTTGCGGATACAGCTCAGCATGCCGAGCGCCAGCACATCGACTTTCAAAATGCCAAGCGCATTAATGTCATCCTTGTCCCACTCGATAAAGGTGCGTTCATCCATCGCCGCATTGCCGATGGGAACGGTTTCATCGAGCGGCCCGCGGGTCAGAACAAAGCCGCCTACATGTTGCGACAAATGCCGCGGAAATCCGATCAGTTGGCGGGTCAGGATCATGGCGCGGCGAATATTCGGCGTTGCCGGATCAAGGCCGGATTCACGAATCTGTTTGTCCGGAATACTCTTGCCATAAGAGCCCCAGACAGTGCCCGTAAGTGCCGAGGCAATATCAGCCGAGAGGCCCAGGGCCTTGCAAACCTCACGTATGGCCGAGCGCGGGCGATAGGAGATCACCGTTGCTGTCAGTGCGGCCCGGTCGCGGCCATAGCGCTGATAGACATATTGGATAACTTCTTCACGGCGCTCATGTTCAAAATCAACATCGATATCCGGTGGTTCGCGTCGCTCCTTGGACAAAAAGCGCTCAAACAGCAGACTTGTTGTGGCCGGATCAACGCTGGTAATGCCCAGGCAGTAACAGACCGCCGAGTTGGCTGCTGAGCCGCGCCCCTGGCAGAGAATGCCTTGCCCGCGCGCCCAGGCAACAATGTCATTCACGGTTAGAAAGTAAGGTGCATAATCAAGTGTCTTGATCAGTTGCAGCTCTTTCTCGATTGCCGCTCTGACGTTTTCAGGCACACCCTGCGGATAGCGCCAGTCCGCGCCTGCCCAGGCAAGATCAGTCAGATGCGCTTGCGGTGTTTTGCCTGGCGGAACAGGTTCGTCGGGATAATCATAAGCCAGTTCATCAAGACAGAAGTGGCAGCGTGCGACAATTTCCTGCGTGCGATGAAGGGCTGGTTCAAAGCCCTTGAACAGCCGGGCCATTTCTTCCGGAGCCTTCAGATGGCGCTCGCTATTGGCTTCAAGGCGGAAACCTGCCTGATCAATGGTACAATGTTCGCGGATACAGGTCAGAATATCCTGCAAGGGTCGCCGCTCAGGCGTGTGATACAGAACGTCATTGACCGCAATCAGGGGCGTGCCTGTTCTCGCGCTGAGGTCAGCCAGGCGCCCCAGGCGCTCCCGGTTTCGGCCATGATAGCCATAACAGGCGGCAAGGTAGAGCCGGCCTGGCCAGAGTTGCCCCAGTTTTTCCAGAACGTTCTGGAACGTGCGGGTAAGATCAGCTGGTGGCTGAGCGATGAAAATCTGCCCCTCGGCATGCGCGGCAATATCTTCCAGCGTGATCAGGCAGTCGCCTTTCCTGGCCTTGAGTTTGCCCATCGTCAAAAGCCGGGACAGACGCCCATAGGCGGACCGGTCTGTTGGATAGCAAATCAGCTGCAGACCATCGCTTGTCACCAGCCGAGCGCCCACCACAAGCCGCAGGCCGACATCCTTGGCGGCAATATGCGCGCGCACAATCCCGGCCAGCGTATTGTGGTCTGCGATCCCAATGGCTGAAAGGCCGAGCATCGCTGCTTGGCGAACAAGCTCCTCGCCATGTGAAGCCCCACGCAGGAAAGAGAAATTCGTGGTGACGGCAAGTTCGGCATAGTCTGTCATGCGAATAATCCGTGTACGAACCAGTCCGGTGCTTGGCCTCGCCCATCATCGTAAAGACCATCGCGAAACAGCCAGTAACGCCGGCCTGCCTCATCCTCGACGCGGTAATAATCGCGCGCGCGCGGACGATTTTTCACAATGATACCCGTCTCTGCTATCTCCAGATCCTGGCGCGTGCGGGTGATCAGATCTGCATCTGCGCGTGGATCAAATTTGGGTGTCAGCCATTTGCGTGCCGCGCCCAGTGGGCTGGGCGCACTGGCCGGGGGAGCCGTATAGGCCCACCATTCCGGACTGATCCTTTCAGGGCCATCTGCGCGCTGAACACGCCGTGCCACGCCGCGCCAGACAAAGCGCAGAGGCGGTCCATCGGGCACTTCGGCCATGACCTGCACACGTTCAGGTGTTTTGAACAGGCGAATGGGGCGCGGACCTGTCGGCGGTTTGGTCTTCGCGGTTTCAGGCAGAGAGCCGGCAAACATATCGCGTTTCTCAGCGCGTTCCGGCAAATGGCTCTCCATCGCCTGGATCAGCGTCACAGACCCTTCACCGAGCTTGGCGCAAATCCTGTCAGCGAGTGCGCATAGGGCAACCGGATCTGTATCACTGGCCGCAAGGTCGCCAGACAAAGCACTGGCGCTCACATCCATGACCCCCGTGCGCTTGGCTTCAAGCAGTAAGAGATCAATCCCGAAGCCAGGATCGATCCGGTCAATCCGCTCATCAAACAAGCGTAGAATATGTTTGGGTGTTCGCACAGGCCGCGCGGCTGTGATCTCGGCGCTTGCCAGTGTGCCATCCGCGCGGAAAGCATGCAGCGCAAATCCGCGCGCGCCTTGGCCAAAGGCCTCTAGATCAGCGCAAAGCATCTGCGTCAGCTCTTTGAGGCCGAGCCGGATCGCATCGCCGGAAATCAGTGGTTCCGGGCAGTTCAGCCGCGCGCTTTGAGACGGGGCAGGGCGTAGCGGGACAATCGGGTCATGGCGCAGCCCGAGCGCCTGATCGAGACGCAACAGAACAGCGCTGGCCTCGCTCTTGGATTGAAATCGCCGGGCCAGCGCCTTGCGGTCAATCCCGTATAACTGACCAATACGTGTCAGACCAAACCGGCGCAGCAAGGTCTCAGCCGCCTCTGACACGCGCAATGCTGAGACAGGCAGATCTGCCAGGCCTGCGCGCTCATCACCTGTCTTCAAGATGGTGCCGGATGGCGCAGCGCGGGCCAAAGCCGCAGCAGCAACCGGGGTGCTGGCAAGGCCGCTGTGATGGGCAAAACCTTCGCGGCGCAGCACAGTCTCAATTTCTTTGACCAGGCCCGCCTCGTCGCCATAAAGATGCGCGCAACCTGTTATCTCAAGCAGCAAGCCGTCCAGCCCATCAACGGCAACGAGGGGTGCAAACCTGATCATCCATTGAGCAAGCGCATTGAGCGCGGCAGCATCTGCGCTTCGGTCAATATCCTGATGTAACAGGTGCGGGGCCCGCGCCTTGGCGTCCGTGAAGGCCAGGCCAGGTGTAATACCCAATTGACGTGCCGCGGGATTGGGCGCGGCAATGCGCAGACCATGCGGCCCGCTCTCGATCAGTGCAAAAGGCGGCTGGGGCTTATCCGAACTGGCGAACGTGCCCCGTGGGGAACCTGTCTTCGTCGCCCGCCTTGCGCGGCGCAGGCGCGTGAGTGGCCAGTCCAGGAACCACAGTGAGAGATAGCGTTTCATCATTTTGCTCAAGGTTGAAAGATCGCCCTGCCATGTGCGGGGCCTGGCGAGACCGCTCCAGCACGGCGTGCCAACGTGCCGGGCCAGGGGCGTGGGGATCAAAACGGTTGGGCGCTGACGGGCGCGGCGTAACGCGCCATCGCGCCGCAGCAGCAGTTGCCCCTTCGCGCGTGTAAGGCATCAGCAAAACCACCGGCACACCATGGCGCCCGGAGGCCAGAGCAAGCCGTCGACTTGCGGTAAAGTCAGCATCTTCAATTTCAGCGATCACCAGACCAACAGCATTGGATCGGATCGCTTCCTCTATGGTCCATAAGGCATCGATCAGCTTTTCCGGCTGGGTCTGCAGAATGGTAGGTGCAGGCGAGCGTACATGTCCTAGCCCAGCCTGAAGCAGGCCGCCATGATTGCGGTTGGACCGGCCTTGCCCAACCCAGAAAATAATGCCGGGGCGCGGTGGGCTGGCCGACAGAGCAAAGCCTGTTAGCGCTGGCAGATCACCGAAACTTGCCTCGCAAACCTCATGTACCCCGCATGTGCCAAGGCCGAGCGGAAAGCGCGCATCGCTTTGCCTCGCCGTGGCCTGCAGGCGAAAGGTACCGGGATAGGGTGGCCGATAAGACTCCATATGTTCTTATTTTGTTCTTATCGGGCAGAGTCAAGATTTATCCGCCTCTTGGGCGCGAAAAGTGCAGTGTTTTGACTGCAATCTGCGATCTACTCTTGCGCGATTGGGCTAGCTGGCGGCGGCCATTTCCGCTTTGTCGGCCTGTTCAAAGGCCTCAACCATTGCGTCCCAGCGTGCCTCGACAGCTTTTACACTGTTTTCCTTCACATGCCCGTATCCGCGGATATCGTCCGGCAGACGCGCCAGCTCGAGTGCCGCATCATAATTGCTTGCATTCAGCTTGCCGATCACAGACTCCATCAGGGTGCTGTAATCTGTGATCAGGCGGCGTTCCATGCGCCGCTCGGCCGTATAGCCGAAAACATCAAATGCCGTGCCGCGCAGGCCTCTGGCACTCGCCAGCAGTTTAAAGCCTGGCATAATCCATGATCCGAAGCGCATCTTTTTCGGCTCACCGGTAATCGGATCGCGTTTTGAGATCAGGGGCGGCGCAAGATTGAAAGCAAGCTTGTAATCGCCTTCAAACTCTTCGGCGAGGTCACGCTTGAACTTCTCATTTGAGTACAGACGGCCAACTTCATACTCGTCCTTATAAGCCATCAGTTTGAACAGCCCGCGCGCAAACGCATCCGTCAATTGATGGCTTCCATTGCCGACTTTCTCATCAGCGGTCCGCACGCGTGCCACCAGATCCGTGAACTGGTCGGCATAGGCGGCATTCTGATAAGCGGTCAGCTCTTCTGACCGGCCGGCGATCAACGCGTCCAGGCTTTCTTCGACGGTCTGCGTTTCTTCAACTGTATCACCAATGCGTGCCCAGAATGCCGCGCCTTCATGAGCTGCCGCGCGGCCATATTGGAAGGCCTGCGTGTTCATCTCGACTGCAACGCCATTCAGTTCCAGCGCTTTCAGGATCGCCTCTTCAGATATCGGAATAAGGCCTTGCTGATAGGCGTAGCCGACCAGAAACATGTTCGCGCCAATGCTGTCGCCGAGCAGCTTTTCGGCTGCGACTGAGGCATCAACATAGAATGCATTGTCCTTGCCGATAGCTTTTTCCAGGCGTCCTCTGAACGCATGGGTCTGCAGATCCATTTTTGGATCAAACTGGAATTGGGCCGTTGGCACGAGACGCAGGTTTGCAATCGCCTTTGTCTTGTCCATCTCCACCGTGCCCATCGCTTCTGATCCGGCGCCGACAATAATATCGCAGGCCAGCAGCACATCGCACTTTCCCGGCCCAATGCGCGAGCTTGTCAGCTCATCGGGTGTGCGGGCAAATTGCACATGGCTGAGCACAGCGCCGTTTTTCTGGCTAAGACCCGTAATGTCGAGCAGCAGGCATCCCTTGCCCTCCAGATGCGCAGCCATGCCTAGCACAGAGCCGATCGTCACAACACCTGTGCCGCCAATCCCTGCAACCAGCATCGAGCTTGGTGTGGCAAGATCCGGCATTTGCGGGGCCGGTATCGGCGTGCTCGTCAAGCTCAAGACTTTGCCGCCGCCACGCTTGCGAATACGCCCGCCTGTCACGGTAACAAATGATGGACAGAAGCCTTTCACACAGGAATAGTCTTTGTTGCAGGACGACTGGTCGATGCGCCGCTTGCGCCCTTTCGCGGTTTCAACCGGCATAATGCTGACACAGGTCGATTTCGCGCTACAGTCGCCGCAGCCCTCGCAAACCTCTTTATTGATGTAATAGCGCGTATCGGGGTCAACCATTTTCCCGCGCTTGCGCTGTCGACGTTTGTCGGCCGCGCAGCCTTGATCATAGACCAGGACCGAGACACCCTCGACCTCCCGCAACTCTGTTTCCAGCGCGATCAGATTGTCCCGGTGATGAATATTCACAGATGCCGGCAGACGGATATCGCCATGATACTTTTCCGGCTCATCCGACACGACGTCCACGCGTGCAACACCTTCGGCGAGCACCTGGTCAACAATGTCCCGCACCGTCAGATCACCGTCAAACTGCTGCCCACCTGTCATGGCGACAACATGGTTGAACAGGATCTTGTAGGTGACGTTCACCTTGGCGGCGACCGCACTGCGAAGCGCAAGCAGGCCGGAGTGAAAATACGTGCCGTCGCCCATATTCTGGAAGACGTGACGCATCTCGGTAAACGGCGCCATGCCGATCCAGTTGGCCCCTTCACCGCCCATCTGGGTTGGGGGCGCCGTTTCCCGGTCGGGCATCCACATCGCCATTGTGTGACAGCCAATACCAGCCAGCGCGACCGAGCCGTCCGGCACGCGTGTCGATGTATTGTGCGGACAACCAGAACAGAAGGCTGGCGTGCGGTTGACGCTGATCGCACCAGAGACTTCGCTTGCACGCTGCAGGCGCTCATCAATTGTGCGGGCGCGCGCATTGATCTCGTCAGTGATTAGGCCAAGACCCGTCAGCCTGTCCGCAATGTAGAGCGCGATTTTGGCCGGTGAGAGTTCGCCGTCCGACTGGACAAGCGGAGCGCCATCGGCGGTGCGCTTGCCGCTTAGAACTGGGCGCTCGTCAGCGGGCAGATTAAACAGCGCGGAAGCCGCCTGTTCCTCGACAATTGGCCGCTTCTCTTCAACAAACAGCAGTTCCTGATGACCGGCGGCAAAAGCGCGAATGCCCTGCGGCTCCAGTGGCCAGACCATGGCCACCTTGAACACGCGGATGCCGAGTTGGCGGGCTGTCTCGTCATTGATCCCAAGATCGGTCAGGGCCTGGCGAACATCCCCATAAGATTTTCCGGCTGTCACTATGCCCAGCGTGCGACGCTCACCGTCGAGCGCGACACGATCGAGCCCATTGGCGCGAATATAGGCTTGCGCCGCCGGCAGACGATACCGCATCAGGGTTTGTTCATCGGCAACGGGCGCAAATTGCGACTTGATGGAGAGATTTGGCATATGCTCCAGTTCTGGCGGCAGCACCGTGTGGAACCGGTCCGGGCTGACCTGCGCCGAGACAGTGGTTTCAACCGTTTCGGTCAGGCATTTAAAGCCGATCCATACGCCGGCGGCGCGCGACATGGCAAAGGCGTGCAGCCCGAAATCGAGATAGTCCTGCACATTGGACGGGTTCAACACGGGCATGCCAGCGGCAATCATTGCCGGTTCGGACTGGTGCGCGCTTGTTGAGGATTTCGCGACATGGTCATCACCGGCCAGCACGATAACCCCGCCATGCGGGCTTGTGCCGGCCATATTGCCGTGCTTCAGCGGATCGCCGCTGCGATCAACGCCCGGGCCCTTGCCATACCAAAGGGCGAAGACCCCATCGTGGCGCGCACCTGGAAAATGGGTGACTTGCTGCGTGCCCCAGCAGGATGTGGCGGCAAGATCTTCATTGACGCCTGGAAGGAAGTGGATGTCTTCAGCTTTAAGGATGGGTTTCGCCTTCCAGAGAGCGGCGTCATAATTGCCGAGCGGCGAACCACGATAGCCGCTGATAAAGCCGGCGGTCGTCAATCCGTTTTGCGCGTCCAGCCGCCTTTGCATCAAAGGCAATCGAACAAGCGCCTGCGTTCCGGAAATAAAGATGCGCCCATCGTCGAGCTGGTATTTGTCGTCCAGCGAAACCTTGTCCAGTATCATGGCTGCATCCTCTTTTTGTCCATTCGTGTTGAGCGCCCGAAGGGATCTGTCTTGCGCACTTAAATCTTCCCGAGCTTCGACCCGACCGGCCGATCCAGCTCTTTTGATATCCAACGGCCCGTCTCGATCACCTGACCAATATCGACGCCGGTTTTGATGCCTGATTTATCCAGCATGTAGACCACGTCTTCGCTGGCGACATTGCCCGATGCGCCCTTCGCATAAGGACAGCCGCCGAGGCCGGCGACAGAGGCGTCAAATGTGCGAACACCTTCTTCCATGGCCGCATAAATATTTGCGATCGCCTGACCATATGTATCATGAAAATGCCCCGCGATCATCTCAACCGGCAATTCACTGGCAACGGTTTTCATCAACGTACGCGTCCTTGCCGGGACACCGACTCCGATCGTGTCACCGAGCGAGATTTCATAGGCGCCCATCTCATGCAGGCGCGTGGAGACGGACACGACCGCGCCGACATCGATGTCGCCTTCATAAGGACATCCAAGCACGCAAGAGACATAGGCGCGGACTTTCACGCCATCTTGCTTAGCGGCCTCAAACACCGGTTCAAATCGTGTCAGAACATCTGATATACTGGCATTGGTATTCTTCTGGCTGAAGGTTTCAGATGCCGCAGCGAAAACCGCAACCACATCGCTTTTCGCCTCCAGCGCGGCATCATAGCCCTTCATATTCGGAACCAGCGCTGAATAGGTCACCCCATCATGGCGCTCTATCTCTTTGATGACCTCATCGCTGGAGGCCATTTGCGGCACCCATTTCGGTGAGACAAAGGCGCCCGCTTCGACATGCGAAAAGCCGCAGCCCGATAGGCGATTAACAAGCTCGATCTTGGTCTGCACCGACACCTGGCCTTTTTCGTTTTGCAGCCCGTCGCGTGCGCCGACTTCAACAAGGGTGACGTCCACGGCCATCTACGCCTCCACAAAGTCGACCAGGAGGTCGCCATCCTTGACCTGGTCGCCCGGCATGAAGCGGAAGCCTTCCACAGTGCCGTCGGCTGGCGCTGAAACCGTGTGCTCCATTTTCATCGCCTCCATGACCAGGAGGGGATCACCCTTCTTCACCGCTGCGCCAATTTCGGTTTTCAGTTCGACAATCAGGCCGGGCAGGGTGGCCGACAGACCGCCAGCGCCCGTCTCGCCATCGCTTGCTGCGACCAGCACATCGGGATAGCGCACATGCCAGACATCGGCGCCGATCCAGACCCGTACGTCCCCGTCGCTGCCATGCGGCAGAACATCCAGATTTGTCTGGGAATCGTCGAGTGTGATGCGCCAACGCGTTCCATCCGTCTCGTCCAGCGTAAAGGCGCAGGAAAGTTTCGTTGTGTGTTCGGTATCATTATCGGCGGCGCGGCGTATCTTTGCGTCCGCGCCGGTTTCGACTGAGAGGGTCCACGCATTGGGTCCTGTCGATGCAAGACGCAGTAGAACCAGCTCACCATCGATTTCGGCCCAGCTCACTGTTTCAGCATCGCTATTCAGTCGGAAACCCTGCAGACCCATCAGTGGGCGCGTTGCCTGCAGCTGATAAAGGCTGGCGGCGGCGAAGATCCGCGCGTCTGTGCTGGGTCTGTCAAATAGCGTGGCGGTGTTCTCTTCAATATAGCGTGTCGAGACCTCGCCCTTTTTGAAGTCGGCATCCCGGGCCAGCGCGTGCAGGAAACGGCCATTTGTGTCGAGGCCCGCCACGCGGGTCCTGGCTAGCGCCGCACGCATCTTGTTCAGCGCAATTGTGCGATCGCCGCCATGGGTAATGATCTTGGAAATCATTGGATCATAATGCGGGGTGATGGTCTGGCCTTCGACAATGCCTGAATCGATGCGGGCCACATCACCCGGAAGTCTCAGCGCTGAGATATCGCCAATCGATGGCGCAAAATCGTTCTCTGGGTTTTCCGCATAAAGCCGCGCTTCAAATGCGTGCCCGTTTTCAGTTATCTTATCCTGGCTCAGCGGCAGGCCTTCACCGGCTGCAATCCGCAGCTGCCATTCGACAAAATCGAGCCCGGTTATCTCTTCAGACACCGGATGCTCAACCTGCAGCCTTGTATTCATCTCCATAAAGTAGATGCCATTGACGCCGGCGGCCGGATCAAAGAGGAACTCCACGGTGCCGGCGCCGCGATAGTTGACCGCCTTTGCAGCATCAACGCCGGCCTTCAGCAGGCTTGCCCTGACATCGGCGGGCAGGGCCGGCGCAGGCGCTTCCTCCATCACTTTCTGGTGGCGGCGCTGTACAGAGCAGTCGCGCTCAAACATGTGCACCACATCGCCTTGTCCGTCGCCAAACACCTGCACTTCAAGGTGGCGCGCGCGGGCGACATATTTTTCCACCAGGAACCGATCATCACCAAAGGCGGACTTGGCCTCGCGCTTGGCGGCGTCCAGCGCATCGGAAAGCTCACTCTCGGTATTGACAACGCGCATGCCCTTGCCGCCGCCGCCGGCAGTTGCTTTCAACAGGACTGGATATCCAATCCGCTCACATTCACGCTCAAAGGTTTTCAGCGTTTGCGCCTTGCCCTGATAGCCGGGCGTGGTTGGCACCTTGGCGGCCTCCATCAAATCCTTGGCGGCGGACTTCGATCCCATGCTGCGTATCGTCTCCGCCGTCGGGCCGATAAACACGATACCGGCCGCGTCCAGCGCATCGGCAAAGTCAGCATTCTCCGACAGGAAACCATAGCCGGGGTGCACGGCCTGCGCGCCGGTCTTGCGGGCCGCATCGATAATCTTGTCGATCACCAGATAGCTTTGGCTGGGCGGCGCAGCACCAATAAAGACCGCTTCATCGCAATAGCGCATATGCGGCGCGCCATTGTCGGCTTCTGAATAGACCGCCACGGTCTGGATGCCCATCCGCCGGGCTGTCCTGGCGACCCGAATGGCAATTTCGCCCCGATTGGCAATAAGGATTTTCTCAAACATCAGTCTAATCCTTCAGTCCAGGCGGGCTGTCTTTTCTCAAGAAAGGCGGCCAGTCCTTCTTGTCCCTCGGCGCTGGCGCGCGCGGCGGCGATCCGCTCTGCCGTGTCTTCAATTAGCGCGCGATCAATCGGTGCGTTCTGTAGACGCCGGATGAGAGACTTGGCCTGGGCTTGCGCTGATGGACCACCTTTCAGAAGGGACGCGACCGTCTTTTCAAGCGTTTCGCCGAGCGCATCGTCGCCAACCGCATGGTGGACAAAGCCCATTGCCTTGGCCTCGCTTGCCGTGAAGCGTTCACTTGTTAGGAAATACCGATCAGCCTGACGCTCTCCCATCGCGCGCACAACATAGGGCGAAATGGCTGCCGGTATCAGGCCGAGGCGCACTTCACTCAGCGCGAAGAAGGCCGACTCGGCTGCGATAACGATGTCGCATGCTGCCGCAAGGCCGACGCCGCCGCCAATGGCTGGGCCGTTCACAAGCGCGACCGTGGGTTTTGGGCAGTCAAAGATCGCCGCAAGCATATCGGCCAGATGCAGACCTTCCTGGCGGTTCTCCGCCTTGGAGTAACCGGCGATACGCTGCATCATGGTCAGGTCCGCACCCGCCGAGAAGGCTTTGCCGGCGCCGGCGAGTACAATCACCCTTATGGCATCATCTTCGCTCAGCGCTTTCATCGCGCGGGTAATCTCGCCAATCAGTGCTTCGTTGAAAGCGTTGCGCACGTCCGGGCGATCCAGCGTCACAGTGGCGACATGCTTGGGCCCCGGCGTGATTGTCAGATGCTGATAGTCGCTCATGGCCGCCTCTACATCCGGAACACGCCAAAGCGCGTCTCTTCAACAGGGGCGTTCAGACTGGCGGATATACACAGGCCAAGCACGTCGCGTGTGTCGGCAGGGTCGATGACGCCATCATCCCAAAGCCGGGCGGAGGAGTAATAAGGCGAGCCCTGTTGCTCGAAATTCTCCATAATGCCGTCTTTGAAGTCTTGCTCGTCGCTGTCGCTCCACGTGATGCCTTTGGCGGCAAGACCTGACTTGCGCACTGTTGCCAATACATTGGCGGCCTGCTCGCCGCCCATGACTGAGATGCGCGCGTTTGGCCACATGAACAGGAAGCGCGGCGCATAAGCCCGTCCACACATGCCGTAATTTCCCGCGCCGTAGGACCCGCCGATAATGATTGTGAACTTGGGCACACTGGCCGTCGAGACAGCGGTCACCAGTTTGGCGCCATTCTTGGCGATCCCGCCGGACTCGGCTGATTTGCCCACCATGAAGCCGGTAATATTCTGCAGGAAGATGAGCGGGATTTTTCGCTGACAGCAAAGCTCGATGAAATGCGCGCCCTTTAGCGCGCTTTCGGAAAACAGGATGCCATTATTGGCAATGATGCCGACCGGATAGCCGTGCAAATGCGCGAACCCTGTGACCAGCGTGTTGCCATAGAGTGGCTTGAACTCGTCAAAAACCGACCCATCCACCAGGCGGGCAATCACCTCGCGCGCATCATAGGGCTTGCGCGGGTCTTTATCGACGATCCCGTAAATCTCGTCTGTTGGATAGAGCGGCGGGGACGCTTCGGCGCGGTTAATCTCACCCAGCTTTGTCCAATTAAGCCTTGAGACAGAGCGGCGCGCGAGACCGAGCGCATGGTCGTCATTGTCGGCAAGATAGTCCGCAACGCCGGACACCCGCGCGTGCACATCGCCGCCGCCCAGCTCCTCGGCCGAGACCTCTTCTCCGGTCGCGGCTTTGACCAGTGGCGGTCCGGCAAGAAAGATCGTGCCTTGCTCTTTGACGATGATCGCCTCGTCGGACATGGCCGGCATGTAGGCGCCGCCCGCCGTGCAGCTGCCATGGACAACAGCAATCTGGGGGATCCCGCGCGAGGACATATTGGCCTGGTTAAAGAAAATCCGGCCAAAATCGTCCTTGTCCGGAAAGACCTCATCCTGCATTGGCAAAAAGGCCCCGCCGGATTCAACGAGGTACAAACAGGGGAGGCGATTTTCCTGCGCAATCTCCTGCGCGCGCAAATGTTTCTTCACCGTCATTGGATGGTATGAGCCACCCTTAACGGTTGGATCATTGGCCACGATCATACACTCGGTGCCGGCCACCACGCCGATCCCGGCAACGACACCGGCCGACATCACGTCGCCGGAATACATCTCCCAGGCGGCAAATTGCCCAATCTCGAGAAAAGGTGATCCCTCGTCCAGCAGCCGCTCAATGCGCTCGCGTACCAGCAGTTTACCGCGCGCCTTGTGGCGCTCTGCATATCGCGCGCCCCCGCCGGCGCGAACCGTTTCGGCTTTGCTGTTCAGCTCGGCAACAAGCGCCGCCATGGCATCCCGGTTTTCGCCGAACGCCGCGCTGCGTGTATCGATTTTGCTGCTGATCACCGTCATGCCGTTACGCGCTCAAAAAGTGCTGTGGGCATCGTCTGACACTCGCCGTATAATATCTGTCGCACGACTGCTCATCGATCTCCCATCCTCCCTGACAACTTCCGCCAGGCCAATCCTTGACCTTTGTCGCGTTGTCTGACAATGTGTTTAAGTTACTTTAACGCATTAAGTCAAGACGGGAAAAGGCCATGCTACGCAATTCAACGGTTTCGATGAAATTCGGTTTGCCTCATGAGATTGAAGAGATGCGTGACGTCGTCTCACGCTGGGTTGATGACACGCTGGCGCCGCGCGCTGCAGAGATTGACGAGACAAATGAGTTCCCACGTGATCTTTGGCCGGCGCTCGGTGAGATGGGCCTTCTCGGTATTACAGCCGACGAAGCGCATGGCGGCTCGGGCCTGTCTTATCTCTCTCATAGTGTGATGATGGAAGAGATTTCTCGCGGCTCGGCGTCGGTCGGCTTGTCTTATGGCGCCCATTCCAATCTCTGCGTCAATCAGATCAATCTGAATGCCAGTGAAGAACAGAAAGCCCGCTACCTGCCAAAGCTCTGCTCTGGCGAGCATCTTGGCGCGCTGGCCATGTCAGAGCCGGAAGCAGGCTCGGATGTCGTCTCGATGAAACTGCGCGCCGATAAAAAGGGCGACCGCTATGTCCTGAATGGCAGCAAGATGTGGATCACTAACGGGCCGGAGGCCGACACGCTGGTCGTCTATGCCAAAACAAAACCCGAAGCCAATTCGCGCGGCATCACCGCATTCCTGATCGAAAAGGGCTTTGCCGGTTTCAGTACGGAAAAGAAGCTCGACAAGCTGGGTATGCGCGGCTCTGACACATGCCAGCTGATCTTTGAAGATTGCGAGGTGCCTGAAGAGAATATTCTCGGCAAAGAGAATGATGGCGTGCGGGTCTTGATGAGCGGCCTTGATTATGAGCGCGCGGTGATGGCGGGCGGCTCGCTCGGCATCATGCAGTCGGCGCTGGATGTCGCCTTGTCATACGTGCACGACCGCAAACAGTTTGGAAAATCAATTGGCGAGTTCCAGCTTGTGCAAGGCAAACTGGCTGACATGTATTCGAGCATGAATGCCAGCAAAGCCTATGTCTATGCTGTGGCGGCTGCCTGTGATCGCGGCGAGACGACCCGGCGTGATGCAGCGGGCTGTATTCTCTACGCCGCAGAGAAAGCCACACAGGTCGCGCTTGACGCGATCCAGCTTTTGGGCGGAAACGGTTATATCAACGACTACCCGACCGGGCGCCTTCTGCGCGATGCAAAACTTTACGAAATTGGTGCGGGAACCTCTGAAGTACGGCGCATGTTGATTGGCCGTGAGCTGTTTGAAGTGAGCGCTTAATCCGTGGGGCATAATTTCAAACCCGTCAGCCGCGAGCCGCTCTACGTCAAAGTCTACCAGGCGATCGAAGCCGATATTCTGTCCGGCGTTCTGGAAGAGGGCGCGTTTCTGCCCACTGAGGGCGAGCTGTGTGAGCAGCTTGGCGTAACCCGCTCCAGCGTGCGCGAAGGTATCCGTTCGCTCGAGCAGGCCGGACTGGTGACGCGCGGCGCGGCCAAGCGGCTTGTTGTCCAGCGCCCGCAGACACAGGATGTCGCCGCTGCCGCAAGCCGTGGCTGGACGCTGGGTGGGGTCACCTTTGATGAGGTCTGGGAGGTCCTTGCGACGCTTTATCCTCATGCTGCAGGGCTCGCAGCATCGCGATCGAGCAAGGCGGGTGTCGACGAGCTTTTTGAGATCCGAAACCGGCTCGCTTCATACGATAAAAGTGAGCATGACAAGATTGTGCAATCGTCCGTCGCTTATTTCCAATGCCTGACCGGGCAGTTGAACAACCGCGTTCTTGTGACGGTTCTGCAATCTCTGAACATGATGATTGGCGCCAGTCTACGCAGAGTCATTGCCGCCACACCGCAGGCGCAAAAACGTATTGCCCGCGCTCAGCTTGAGATTACCGAGGCGATAAGCCAACGCGATGCGCCAACCGCGCAGCGCTGGATGGCCAAGCATATTGACGACTTAAAGCGCGGCTATTCTGTTGCGAGAGTCGACATGTCGGCGGAGATTTTCCGTTCCGATTAAGCCGCCTCCGCCGTCTGAACTTTGGCGCGTCCGAGATATTGTCGCTTCTGCGAACTGACCGCGGCCAGTGCGCCAATAAAGAATAGCATCGTCGCTCCGTTTAGTGGCAGCCAGAGCCAGGACTCTGTGAACGACCAGGCCAGCGTAATGACGGTGATGACCAGAATGGCTGACGTCTCAACAGAGGCTGGTCCAAGCCATTGGCGTACCACCTGAAAGCCGACCCAGCCCAGCATGATAAGATAAAGGCCCAGTCCGATAAGGCCAAGATGTACGCGGACCTCCCAATATGAGCTGTGAAATGTCAAATGCGTGCCAGCGGGTTTGTGATCATTTTCATTGATCGTCTGGGCAGCGCCCACCGCGTCTTGCCAAAAGCTGCCCAGTCCAACCCCGAACATGGGGCGGTCTTCGGCAAAGACTTCGGCGATGCTCCACATGGTCGTTCGTCCCGTCAGAGTGCTGTCCTTACCGACCATGGCAAGGAAATCATCAATCGGCGTTGCGCCTGGATAACTAAGAAAGATAAGCGAGCCGACAATCACGAGACTGAGCGATAGTAGTAGCACGATCGACTTCATGTACTGCATTGAGGCGAGGTTCAGCCAGAACAGTCTGACCATGATCAGTCCAAGGACGCCGCCAAGTGACATCACCGTCGCGGTTGCCGAGTTTGCTTCATAAATCATCAGCAGGCTGAGCGGCAGAAACAAGAGGGCCAGCGCTCTAATCGGCGGGTGCTCCTGTTGATCAAACGCACGCGTGACGAAAAAGAATGCCGCGAATGTCATATGCAGAGCGAGGTAGTTTTTACTCGCATAGGGCCCGCCGATATTGAATTCGCCCCACCATTGCAGGGCCCACAATACAGTGGCAGCTGCGGCAAAGAAGTAGCATCTCAACAGGACGCGCAAGCTCACCCGCGCCGCAAAGACTGCAGGGACAAAAACGGTAATCAGATAAAGCAAGCCACCCCGAAAAGCTGCCTGGGGATAGTCGGCCCAAACAAATGAAAAGATACCAAATATCGGCAACAGAAAGATCGGCCATGCCTTAAGCACCAGCGCGGTAACCGCGCGATAATTCATCGCGGCATAGGCCAGAATGCCAAACAGCAGCAAATATCGCACAGGGCTCGCGCCCGGCAGCTCGACATAGGTGAATAGCAGCCAGATCGATATGCCCGCCTGTTCCCACAGCGGCACATCGCGTGGTTCCTCATACGCCTCGACATATTGAACACCCGACCCGATCGGCGCTCTGTCATAGACCATCGTGCTCATATGCAATGCCTTTCGAGGCTGTTCGGCGCGACTTGGCGCAGAACAGGAATAACACACCGTCCCACCACTCTAGCAGAACCAGCGGCGCATGATACCGTGACCCTATGGCAAGCTGCCACGCTGCGTGTGTCGCCTTTATTCATAGCAGTGTTTGACCTTCTGGGCATCAGATAGGTCAGTTATGCAAATTACATACTAGACGTCGGCCGGGCCGAGAATCTGTACAATAGCCTGCTCAAGGCGCTGCGCCGCTTCGCTGCCGGCAAACCGCGCTGCAATGTGGCCATCCGGGCGAACCAGCAGAACCTCGTCTGGCGAGAACAGATTTGCAAATTGGTCATCGTCAGGCTGCAGGTCACTGTCGGTCGACAGTGTCAGATGGCTCACCGGATAACCACCGGCCTTCAATGCCGCTGCGGCCGCTTGCGTCGCATGGTCTTGCGGCTTGAAGCTCAGAACGAGGAAGGCATCTGTCTCGATTAAATCAACTGTCGATATGCGCTCGTCGCCGCGGTTTAGCCAGCAATGCGGCAGGCGCGTGCCTGGCGTGGTCGACGGAACATAGACAGAAATCGGGTTCGGCGACACGGGCGGCGGTCCGTCGCTGACAATCGCATCGGATGTGTAGCAAACGCCAAGGTCAAGCCCGCCCATGCTGAAATGGGCTGCCTGATTATTGACCGCTTCTGCGACCTCGGCGAGGCGGGTTGGATCGGCCAGCACTTTGTCGAAGTCCGCCATCGTGGCGACGCCGTCGCCATCAAAGTCCAGCGTCTTGTCGACCTCGGCCATTTTCAGGTAATTGGCATGGCTTTGCTTTGAATTCGCGACAGCTGAGGGGCGGCGTTCGGGCTCGTAGGTGTCCAGCAGTTTTGGATCGCGGCCCTTCAACACCATCGCGATTTTCCAGGTGAGATTGAACGCGTCCTGAAAGCCCGTATTCATCCCAATGCCGCCGGTGGGCGGGAAACGGTGCGCAGCATCGCCGACCAGAAACACGCCATCCTTTTGATACGCATTGGCCACCTGCGCACTCATGACCCAGGTCGACATGCTTTGAATGTCAATCTCGACATCGGCGCCAATCGCCTTGCGCAGAAGGCCTTCATATTTGGCTTCATCAATTTCTTTGGGCGGCTGTTCGACATCCAGATTCTTCATGAAGATCCAGTTCTTGTCGATATTATGCGCAATGAAACAGCCATAAGCGTCTGGATCCATGATCCAGTAGAGCACGCCCTCTCGATCCTTCACGAGCTCACGCATATTGGCGTGGAAATGCACGTTGATATAGCTCTGGATGAATTTCGGGCCCTCCATCTCCGCTCCGATGGCGCTGCGTACGCGGCTGCCAGCGCCGTCTGAGCCGATTACAAAGCGGGCGTGAATGTCGTGCGTCGAACCGTCTGCGCGTTCGACGGTCGAGACATAGCCATCACCCTCTGCCCGCATGCCGGTCCATTTGTGCTCAAACAGGATAGGTGTGTCATCCGACAGATACTTGACCAGATGCGCTTCAAACAGGTCTTGCGACAATTGCCCGACTGGTGTTGGCGTGCTGGCGAACATTTTTTCTACCGCATCCGGATCCCGGATGAAGGAGTAAACGCCAAGGTCGCGGCCGGCCAGCTGGTCAACCCACCGTACACTGACCGTGTCCAGCGGCTCAGGCCCCTGCACGCGAATGGGGCCGTCTTCAATGCCCAGCATGCGGCATATTTCCATGCTTCGCGCCGAGATGATGTGGGCTTGCGGCGCCAGGTGCAGTGTCGCGCGCCGCTCGATCAGGGTGCATTTCACCCCGAGTTTCTCGAACATGATGGCGGTGATAATCCCGACAGGACCAGCGCCGACAATCAGAACATCGGTTTGCTGTGATGTCATAGCTGTTGCTCCACCACCGTATTGGTCAGTGTGCCGATGCCGGCCACTTCGATCTCGATCTTGTCGCCTTCTTTCAGAAATACTTGCGGGTTACGAAGCGCGCCGGCGCCCTCGGCCGATCCGGTGACGATCACATCGCCTGGTTCCAGCCAGGTGACCTCTGAAATATGCGAGATGAGGTCAGCGAAGGAGAAAATCAGGTCATCAATCTTCATGTTCTGACGCACTTCACCATTGACCCGCGTTTGCAGCACAAGATCTTCCATGGCGGTCTCGTCCGTGGTCACCATCCAGGGGCCAAAGCCGCCGCTGTGATAGGCGTTTTTGCCGGTCGTAACCTGATGACTGCGGATCTGGTACTGGCGCGCGGAGCCATCATTGAAACAGGCATAACCGGCAATATGATCGAGCGCATTTTCCAGCGGCACGTTGCGCGCGCGCTTGCCGATAATGATCGCGATCTCACCTTCATAGTCAAAGTCAGTTTCCAGCTTGGGCTTTTCTATCGGTTGGCCAGAGCCAATAAGCGTGTGCTGAGAGCGCAGGAAGAACATCGGCACAGGTGGCAGACCTTTCATCCCCATTCTGTCTTTGGCTTCCTCGAAATGGCTATGTGTGTTGAGGCCAGTGCACCACACCGCGCCCGGGTTCGGTATCACGGGTGCCCAGCTGATCGCATCAAAGCCGTGATCCTCAGCAGCAGACGCGGCGATCTCACGCGCCTGAGACAAGTCGGTGCCCAGTAAGTCGCGCAATGTGGGGGCCTCGCCACCCAGCCTTGCGCCAAGGTCGATAACGCCTTTGTCCGTTACGATGCCATAGGATGGCTTGCCGCCAACCGTAAAACTCGCCAGTTTCATGTCTCACTCCCTGATATGTTAGTTTAGGTTTTTTTGGTCAAAAGGTTTGCGATCGTCTCGGCATGCGCATCCACGATCTTATCGTTCAGTGGTGTTTTTCCAGTCAGCAGTTCGCATTCGGCCGACATGCTGAAAATCGCCGCGCTGCCAACGAGCGTGTAGTAGAAATTCACAAACGGCATGTCCGGGATGAAGTCGGCCTTGCGTCCGTCGTCGAATAGCGTCTTTAGCCGCTCGAAAAAGCGTGTCTTGTTGTTAGCCACCAGCCACTCCAGGCGCCAGCCATTGCTGCGCCCTTCATCAAACATGATGCGCGCAAATTCCGGCATTGACGCGCTCGTTCGCACAAACTGCTTGATCAAGAACCGGATCCGCTCGCGCAGTTCAATGTCGTTCGACTGCAGAACCGCAGGGCCCAGCCGGTCACCCATCTGTCCCGTCAGGCGGGTCATGCAGGCCTTCCAGAACTCGTCCTTGCTGCCGAAATGATACGTCATCAGGTTCCGCTGAACACCGGCCCGAGCTTCGATTTGCCGCGTGCTTGTCGCTTCATAGCCCTGTTCGGAGAAGAGAAGGATGCCGGCCTCCAGCAAAGTGTTGCGGGTAAGTTCGGTCCTGCCTCTTGTTGTTTCCTCCAGCGGTCTGCTCGCTTGCGTGCTCAAGTCGAAAACTCCTTAATTTTGATTTGACAGCTGTCATAATTAGATTTAGATATTTTGACAAGCGACAAAACAAAGACCGCTAACGAGGAAGGTACCGCACTATGTCAGAAGCTATTATGACACCACCGAACACGCCGGCCACCGCAAAAGCGCGCGGCAAGGTTGCGCCTGCAAAACTGGCCCACATTGTTTTCCGCACCTCGCGATACGAGGAGATGATCCAATGGTACAAAACCGTTTTGGAAGCTGAGATTGTTATGGGGTCGCCAATGGTGACATTCCTGACCTATGATGACGAGCATCATCGCATTGCAATCGCGGCTCAGCCCAACCTGCAGGACCAGGATCGCAGCCGCGCCGGTATGGAGCACTGCGCCTTTACCTATGAGAGCCTGGACGATCTGTTTGCCACCTATGAGCGCCTGGCCGCTGCGGGGATCAAGCCTTACTGGACGATCAATCATGGCGGCACGCTGTCCATGTACTATCAGGATCCTGACGGGAATAATCTCGAACTGCAGATCGATGCGTTCGACAGCAATGAACAGACTACGCAGTGGCTGATCGAAAGTGACTTCTCGGTCAATCCTGTCGGTGTCAAGTTCGAGCCTGAAGAACTGATCGCGCGCTATCGCGCGGGCGAGGACAAACAGTCACTGCTCACACGTCCGGTAATTGCGCCTGATCAAGTTCTAGCCCAGTTCCCTTAACGCCCGCGCGCGTCGCAAACATACAATAACATGCCGTCCAAGGTCACGCGCTGGCCTTGGACGTTTGCGTTTCGGCCCCGCAGCAGCCTATACCGCGTCGATAAACGCCTTACCTGCAGAATTTGACGCGAGCATATACACCGCTAGATGCTGGCGATAAGCACAAAAAGAAAAGCCAGTTCTCAGGAGGGACGCGATGCGCGAGGTTCATCATTTCATTGGCGGTCAGCGCGTAGCGGGCACCAGCGACCGGTTTGGGGATATTTATAATCCCAATACAGGCGAGGTGCAGGCGAAAGTCGCTCTGGCGAGTGAGGCCGATGTCGCCCAAGCGATTGACAATGCGAAGGCCGCGTTTCCGGCCTGGGCGGCCACGAATCCGCAGCGCCGCGCGCGTATCATGTTCGCGTTCAAGCATCTGCTTGAAGAGAATATGGACGAGCTCGCTGAACTGCTTTCGTCCGAGCATGGCAAAGTCATCGCAGACTCAAAGGGCGATGTGCAGCGCGGCATTGATGTGGTCGAGTTTGCCTGCGGCATCCCGCATCTTCAGAAAGGGGAATATACCGAAGGGGCCGGGCCTGGCATTGATGTCTATTCCATGCGCCAGCCGCTTGGTGTCGTCGCCGGGATCACGCCTTTCAACTTCCCGGCCATGATCCCGTGCTGGATGTTCGCGGTCGCGATTGCCTGCGGCAATACATTCGTCCTCAAGCCCTCGGAGAAAGACCCGAGTGTGCCGCTGCGTCTTGCGGAGCTCTTCATGGAGGCCGGCGCGCCGGAAGGCGTGCTCAACTGCGTTCATGGCGACAAGCTGGCCGTCGATACACTGCTGACCCATCCGGACATCGCCGCGGTCAGTTTTGTCGGCTCGTCTGACATTGCCCAATATGTCTATGCGACCGGCACCGCGCACGGCAAGCGTGTACAGGCTATGGGCGGGGCGAAGAACCATGGCCTCATTCTGCCGGATGCGAATATGGATCAGGCGGTGAAAGACATTGTCGGCGCCGCTTATGGTTCTGCGGGCGAGCGCTGTATGGCATTGCCGGTGGCCGTAACCGTTGGTCAAAAGACCGGCGATGAATTCGTCGAGCGCATGATGGATGCAGCACGGGGCTTGAAGGTCGGGGTCTCGACAGACCCCGATGCGCACTACGGCCCGGTTGTCTCGGCCGCCCATAAGGCCAAGGTCGAGAACTATATCCAAATGGGCGTGGACGAAGGCGCCGATCTCAAACTGGATGGCCGCGGACACACGCTGCAGGGCCATGAGAATGGCTATTTCATCGGGCCGTCTTTGTTTGACAATGTGAAGCCCGGCATGCGCACTTATGAGGAAGAGATTTTCGGGCCGGTGCTCCAGGTGGTGCGTGCAGAGAGCCTGGAAGAGGCGGCCGCTCTGCCGAGCCAGCACCAGTATGGCAACGGCGTCGCGATCTTTACCAGCAATGGCTGCACCGCGCGTGAGTTTGCCGCTCAGGTCAATGTTGGCATGGTCGGCATCAATGTGCCCATCCCTGTGCCGGTCAGCTATCACACCTTTGGCGGCTGGAAACGCTCGGCTTTTGGCGACACCAATCAGCATGGCCCCGACGGCGTGCGCTTCTGGACCAAGATCAAGACGGTGACCTCGCGCTGGCCCGAAGGCGATATCGGCGATCAGGCCTTCATCATACCAACAATGCAATAGGGCAGCCCATACATGACACTGACCAGCGAGCAGATCATGATCGCCGATATGGCCGGCGCGTTTGCGCGAGACCGGTTGCGCCCCAATGCGATGCGATGGGAAGATGAGGGCGCGCTTGATCGCGAAACGCTGGAAGCTCTTGCCGCGCTTGGCTTTGGCGGCATCTATGCCAACGAGACCCATGGCGGCTCGGGCCTCGGCCGCCTCGACGCGGTCCTGGTGTTTGAGCAATTGTCGAAAGGTTGCGTCAGCCATGCCACCTTTCTGTCCATTCACAATATGGTGACCTGGATGGTCGATCAGTTCGGTGATGCGCCGCTTCGCGACAAGTATCTGCCGGGGTTGACCCGCGCAGAGCTCATCTCTTCATACTGCCTGACCGAACCGGGTGCGGGCTCGGACGCCGCCAGCCTCAAGACATCGGCCGTCAAAGATGGCGACGCCTACATTCTCAACGGCGCGAAGGCATTTATTTCCGGCGCTGGTTTTTCCGACCTCTATCTCGTCATGGCGCGCACCGCTGATACAGGCGCCAAGGGTGTAACCGCCTTTCTGGTCGAAAAAGACACGCCGGGGCTCTCCTTTGGCAAGGTCGAGCGAAAAATGGGATGGAAAGCCCAGCCCACCGCCATGGTCATGGTCGACGATTGCCGTGTCCCGGCCGCCAATCGTATTGGCGATGAGGGCGCCGGCTTCAAGATCGCGATGGCCGGGCTTGATGGCGGGCGGCTCAATATTGCGGCATGCTCGCTCGGCGGCGCGCAGGATGCGCTGGACCGCGCCCTTGTCTATGCCCAGGAGCGCAAGCAATTTGGCCAGGCCATCTCCGATTTTCAGGCGACGCAGTTCAAGCTCGCCGATATGGAGATTGAGCTTCAGGCCGCGCGCGCGCTGCTCTACACCGCAGCTGAAAAACTCGATGTCAAAGCCCCAGATGCCACCCGGTTCTGCGCCGCCGCCAAACGGTTTGTCACCGATACCGGCTTTAATGTTGCCAATACGGCGCTGCAGATTCATGGCGGCTATGGCTATCTTGCAGACTATGAGATTGAGCGTATCGTGCGCGATCTGCGCGTGCACCAGATTCTGGAGGGCACGAATGAGATTATGCGGGTCATCGTGTCCAGAGATCTGCTGAAAGAGAGACGCTGACATGACAGACTTACCCGTGCTTGCGCGGATTGACGGGCGGGCCGGTCGCCTCACGCTCAATCGCCCGAAAGCCCTTCACGCGCTCAATGCGCACATGTGCGAATTGATGACCGAGGCCTTGCTGGCCTGGCGTTCACATCCGGATGTTGATCTTATTCTTGTTGATCACGCTGATGAGACGCGCGGCTTCTGCGCCGGCGGTGATGTCATAATGTTGGCTGAAAGCGGCAGCGGTGACGGCAGGGTCGGCGCCGAATTTTTTGCGCAGGAGTATCGGCTGAACACGCTGATCAAGGAATATAGCAAACCCTACATCGCCATCATAGACGGTGTCACAATGGGCGGCGGCGTGGGCATCTCTGTGCACGGATCGCACCGCATCGCCACTGAACGCACGGTCTTTGCCATGCCGGAATCGGGCATTGGTCTCTTGCCTGACGTTGGCGGCGGCTATTTCCTGCCCCGTCTGTCCGGTGCGCTCGGCATGTGGCTCGCGCTGACCGGCGCACGTCTGAAGGGCGATGATGTCCTTGCGGCGGGCGTTGCGACACATATCGCCTCATCCGATACACTTCCTGCGCTGAAGACTGCGATTTGCGCGCAAGGCCTGGCGGCCCTCGATGGGCTCCAGACCGAGGCTGAGGCAAGCTTTGCGCCGCACCGGGCCGAAATGGATGACCTGTTCGCGGGCGACAGCGTTGAAG
>JBCCMX010000008.1:0-31688 GCA_039026135.1 Pseudomonadota bacterium
ATGATCTCTTCGTCACTTGCCAGATCACGCAAGCTGCCCTGACTTTCCTGCAGAACGCCGCGCGCCGTCATCAGCGTGGCAAGCGCTTCGCCAGATGGTAACTCGCCCTGGCTCTGGGCGGTATGGACCGCGATAAGATCGGTCAGGGCCTGCTGATTGACGGTGATCCGGCCGGCGCTTTCAACAAGTTCAATGCGCAGCGATATCTGGAGTGAGCCGCGGCTGAAACGTTTGCCTGCCTTAGACTTCGCAACGCTCTGGAGCGGCTCGAACCCACCAGGCACATTGGCCCGCACATCAAGCCCGCGCCCATTCACGCTTTTCGCTTCCCAGGCCCAGCTGCCCTCGGCGAGTTCGCCGACAGCGCGGCCAAAACCTGTCATCCCGGATAGTTTACTCAATTGCTGCGTTCCCGGGCCAGCTCTTCGCGCTCATATCGGCGATAGGCCGCGACATTGCGATTGTGCTCCTCATTGGTCTCAGCAAATAGGTGGCCACCAGTGCCGTCAGCGACAAAGAAAATGTAGGGCGTGTCGGGCGGATTGAGCACAGCGGCAATCGCGTCCCGGCCCGGATTGCAAATCGGCGTCTTGGGCAGCCCGTCAATCTGATAGGTGTTCCAGTCTGTCTTGCGATCGATCTCTGAGCGGTAGATCGGGCGGCGCTCACCGCGACTATTGTAAAGCGGTTCGCCTTTTGAAACGCCATAAATGATGGTCGGATCGCTCTGCAGGCGAATGCCGCGTCGCAGGCGATTGGTGAACAGGCCGGCAATCACCCCGCGCTCCTCAGCGATGCCGGTTTCCTTCTCGACAACAGAGGCGAGGATCACAGCTTCATAAGGCGTGCTGATCGGCAGGTCGGTCTGGCGACTGGGCCACAAGTCATCCAGCAGATCAGCCTGCGCCTTTTCCATGCGCGCGACAAATTGAGCGCGGCTGGTGCCAGCATCAAAAAGGTAGGTGTCGGGCAACAGCGTTCCCTCACCAAATGTATCGGTTGGCATATCGCCGGTCAGGTCCGTCGCAGCTTCCACACGCCTGAGGATCTGCGCCGTGGTCAGCCCTTCCGGAATGGTCAGGCGATACTGAACAACCTCGCCGGCCACCAGCTGTTCCAACAAGGCGCCCGCGCTGATACCCGGCGCGAGCGTGTAGGTCCCAGCCTTGATCGCATTCTCGGTGCCCTCAAGGCGCGCCTTCAGCCGGATCAAACGGCCATCGGTGATCAGGTCGGCTGCTTCGAGCCGGTTGGCCACACTGGCAAGCCCTTCACCGCGTTTGACGACAAAACTGGTCTCAGAGGTGCCCGGCCCTGCGCGCGAAAGCTCGTTCTGAAGCCAGACCCATCCTCCGCCCGCCGCCGCCAGCCCGAGGATGACGGCGACGATCACAAGCGCAATCAGGCTTTTCAGGAACCACATCTCAAAACCGTCCTATGTGTTTCCCCCACCCCAAACGCTGGAAACATGGTGCAGATTCGCGTGTGTTTAGTCGACCTGTTTCATCACAAGCGATGCATTTGTACCGCCAAAGCCAAAGGAATTTGACATGGCCGCGCGCACAGGCGCCCGCTTGGCCTTATGCGGGATAAGGTCGATCTCGGTTTCAACACTTGGATTGTCGAGATTGAGGGTCGGCGGCATCACCTGGTCACGAATGGCAAGCGCACAGAAGGCCGCCTCAATGGCACCGGCCCCGCCGAGCAAATGGCCAACCGCCGATTTGGTGGACGACAGAGACAGGTTTTTCGAATGATCGCCAAACAGGCGCTCAACCGCGCCAACCTCGCCCTCATCGCCTTTCGGTGTCGAGGTACCATGCGCGTTGACATAATCGATGTCCTGCAGCGCCAGGCCGCAATTACGTGCCGCATGATCGGCCGCCATTTTCATGGCCCGATAACCGCCCTCAGAGCCTTCAGCCGGCGCGGTGATGTGAAAGGCATCACCTGTCAGACCATAGCCAGCAATCTCGGCATACATATGGGCGCCGCGCGCCTTGGCATGCTCATACTCTTCCAGGATCACCACCGCTGCGCCTTCACCCATAACAAAGCCGTCGCGGTCTTCGTCATAGGGTCGCGAGGCCTTGGTCGGCTCGTCATTGAAATTGGTCGACATAGCCTTGGCCGCGCAGAACCCGGCAATGGCAAGCTCGCAAATGACCGCTTCGGAGCCGCCGGCAACCATGATGTCCGCATCGCCATACTGAATGAGACGGGCTGAATCACCAATCGCATGCGCGCCGGTTGCACAGGCGGTCACAACAGAGTGGTTGGGGCCTTTAAAGCCGTATTTGATCGAGACCTGGCCAGAGGCGAGATTGATAAGCGCGGAGGGAATAAAGAAAGGGCTGACGCGCCGCGCGCCCTGCTCGTGCAGGGTGATGGACGTATCATAGATGCTTTGCAGCCCGCCAATGCCGGAACCAATCAGAACACCTGTGCGTTCTTTCTGCTCGTCGGTCTCTGGCGTCCAGCCGGAATCGGCAACCGCTTCATCAGCGGCGGCGATCGCATAGAGAATGAACTCATCAAGACGTCGGCGCTCTTTCGCCGACGCGGTCAGGTCCGGGTCAAAGGCGTGAGGATCATCCTCTGACCCGCCGCCGCGCCCGCTTTTGTAGGGAACCTGGCAGGCAATCTTACTTGCCACATTGGCCGGATCGAACACATCGATGGGGCCCGCGCCTGACTGACCATCAATCAGGCGCTCCCATGATGCTTCACGGCCAGCGGCCAACGGAGAAATCAGGCCTATGCCTGTAATAACGACACGGCGCATGGATCTCCGCCCTTAAGATACGTGGGCGTTAATGTGGTTGACCGCATCGCCGACGGTTCGGATGCTTTCCTGAACGTCATCGGGGATTTCGATGTTGAACTCTTCTTCGAAGGCCATGACCAGTTCGACCAGGTCGAGAGAATCGGCGCCAAGATCATCAATAAAGCTTGCAGGCTCTGTGACTTTATCACCTTCAACGTCAAGATTTTCGACTACGATTTTTTTTACACGTTCTAGAACGTCAGACATGGAGACCTCTCTTATACTGTCTGAAATACAGGCTGTTTTTGCCATGTGTTGCGGTTAGCACACACTTTGCAACAACGCCAAGCCCTTCAAGCGCTATTACCAATACGCCATCAAATCATGGCCATGCCGCCATTTACGTGAAGCGTTTGGCCGGTCATATAGGCCGCTTCGTCTGAAGCGAGGAAAATTGACGCTGCGGCAATGTCATCACCCTGGCCCAACCGGCCAGCTGGAATCGCGCCTAAAAGCGCCTCTTTCTGGGCATCCGGCAGGACATCAGTCATCGGTGAAGCGATAAAGCCTGGCGCAATGCAGTTGGCGGTAATGCCTCGGCTTGCCACCTCCTGGGCGAGTGATTTGGTAAAGCCGATCATGCCCGCTTTGGACGCGCAATAATTCGACTGGCCTGGGTTACCTGTGACGCCGACAATGGAGGCAATGCCGATAATACGCCCGCCGCGGGCCTTCATCATCGGACGGACCGCCTTGCGGCACAGGCGAAAATAGCTTTCCAGATTGACCCGCAAAATATCTGCGAAATCTTCGTCTTTCATCTGCATCAGTAGTTTGTCGCGGGTTACACCCGCATTGGCGACCAGGATGTCGAGCTTGCCGGCCTTGTCGATTGCAGTACCAACCAGCGCGTCGGCCTGGTCTGGATCGGCAAGGTCACTGGCGGCGATATGCGTGCGATCACCAAGCTCTGCGGCCAGCGCTTCCAGCTTTTCAACGCGGCGCCCCGACAGGATCACCTCGGCGCCAGCGCCGTGCATGCCGCGCGCAATGGCCTCGCCAATGCCGCCCGTCGCGCCGGTGACCAGCGCTGTTTTTCCGCTCAAATCAAACATTCTCTCTCCCTTGAGGCCTTTGCGACCATCTTTCTAGCTGAGGCGTTCTGCGACCGCTTCAATTTCTTCCGGCGTGCCCATGGTGAGCCCGTCAAGCGCCTTGACCGTTCGCCGGTTCATGACGCTAAGGACTTTTCCGGCGCCAGCCTCAATCGTCAACTCCACACCTTGCGCGGCCATATATTCCACGCTTTCGCGCCAGCGGACCTGCCCTGTCACCTGTTCGACCAGCTGGGTCTTGATGGCGCCGGCATCCTGCCCGGCGCTGGCGGTGACATTGGCCACGAGCGGCGCGCCCGGTGCGGCAACCTCAATCTCGCCCAGCGCTTCAGCCATCGCGTCAGCGGCCGGCTGCATCATGGAACAATGGAAGGGCGCACTGACGGGCAGCGGCATGGCCTTTTTGACACCCGCCTCTTTTGCCCCGTCGCAGGCCGCATCAATCGCGGCCTTGGCGCCAGAGATCACAATCTGTCCGGGTGCATTATCATTGGCGATTTCACATGGCCCATGCACCGCGCCGATCGCGCAAAGCGCTGCTGCCTGTTCAGGTGTGGCCCCGAGCAGGGCAGCCATCGCTCCCTCGCCTGCCGGTACCGCCGCCTGCATGGCGTCGCCGCGAATGCGCAGAACGCGGGCGCAATCGGCGACGGACAGTGAACCGGCTGCCGCCAGAGCGGAATATTCCCCAAGCGAATGGCCGGCAATAAAGGCGGCCTTTTCGGCCCCGAACCCGGCAACGCCTTCGAATGCGCGCATTGCTGCAACGCTGACGGCCATCAGGGCGGGCTGGGTGTTGGATGTCAGTTTCAACTCATCTTCAGCGCCGGCCCACATCAGGCCGGACAAATCCTGCCCCAGCGCCTCATCAACTTCCTGAAAGACAGCCCTTGCGGCTGGATAGGCGTCGGCCAGATCTTTCCCCATGCCGATAAACTGGCTTCCCTGTCCAGGGAAGATAAACGCAAATTTCGTCAAGTGCGCCTCCTGTCTGATCAGCGCCCCTTAGAATGGTGCGCGCGCCTGCGCAAGCGGCTTGATTTGCCGCCCATTTTGCGCTTTACCCCGCGCTTGCCAAGGATTGCGGTCCTTAAAACCGGAATGAGCCGGACGCGAGGGGCCATCGCCAGACCTGTTTCCCTAGGGGTCCGGCGCCGCAGTTCAGACTTATGGGAAGACAACATGGCTTTTTACGAACACGTCCTCATTGCGAGGCCGGACATCTCACCTGCGCAGGTTGAAACCCTGATGGAGGAACTCTCCTCCTTTCTCGGCGAACAAGGCGCAAAAGTGGAAAAAACGGAATATTGGGGGCTTCGCAACCTCGCCTATCCGATCAACAAACAGCGTAAGGGACACTATTCCCTGTTCAATATTGATGGACCGGCAGCGGCGATCCACGAGCTTGAGCGCCAGCACCGCATCTCCGATGACGTTATGCGTTACATGACGATACGTGTCGACGAACTGGACGAGGGGCCCTCGCCCATTCTGTCGCGCAAAGATCGCGGCGACCGCTCAGAGCGCTCGCCGCGCCGTGAAGACGAGAGAGGATAAAGACGATGGCTTCCAAGACACCTGCCGGTATGAATATCACCAATATCCCGGCGCGCCGCTCATTCGGACGCCGCCGCAAGGTTGATCCATTTTCCGGTGCGAAGGCTCCCAAGATTGACTATAAAGATGTTAAAACGCTGCAGCGCTACATCTCTGAGAAGGGCAAGATTGTCCCGTCTCGGATCACCGCTGTGAACTTCAAGAACCAGCGCAAGCTCGCCCGTGCCATCAAACGCGCGCGCATGCTGGCGCTTTTGCCCTTCACCGTGAAATAGAGGAGCGCACCGATGCAAATTATTCTCCTCGAACGGGTCGAAAATCTCGGTAACCTTGGTGACGAGGTCAGCGTCAAGAACGGCTTTGCCCGCAACTTCCTTTTGCCAAATGGCAAGGCGCTGGTCGCCAATGCCCAGAACCGCGCGCGGTTCGAAGCTGAACGCGAAGTGCTGGAAAAGCGCAATGCCGAGGCGCGCGATGCGGCCAGCAGCGCAGGCGAATCCCTGGACGGACAGAGCTTTATTCTGATCCGCCAGTCCGGGACCACGGGGCAGCTTTATGGCTCTGTCTCCGCCCGCGATATTGTTGAGATTGCCAAGGAAAACGGCTTTACGATCAAGCGTGATCAGGTGCGCCTGCAGGGCCCGATCAAAACGCTCGGCCTGCATGAAGTCGGTGTGCGCCTGCACGCCGAGGTTCGCGTCGAGCTGACGATCAATGTAGCGCGCACCGAAGATGAAGCCGAGCGCCAGGCCGCCGGTGAGAACATCATCGAGACGCTGCAGAACGAACAGCAGGCAGCCGCTGAAGAGCAAGCCAGCGAAATGGCAGAAGCCGCCGCGGAACTCGACACCGCGCCGGAAGGCGACGCGTAGCGAATCAGCTAAACTGAAAAACAAAGGGTCGCTCTGCCTGGGCGGCCCTTTTTTTGTCCACAGTTTGGAAACTCGCGTGGACAAGTCGGCGCGAGATGTAAGTCAAGTCTCAAATTCCTCAGCATACGGGATATTGTCACCGCCATGAGCACAGCCATCGCACAGATCGATTCGCCCGAGGGGAAGACCCACGACCTGCCGCAGAACCTGTCTGCAGAGGCGGCGATTATCGGGTCCATCCTATACGACAATAATGCGTTTCAACGCGTCGCCGATATTCTGCAACCGAGCGATTTTTACGCCCCGGCACATGAGGAAATCTATGCAGCCTGTCAGCTGCTGATCCAGAATGGCCGCGTCGCCGATGGGGTCACACTGCGCGAGCAGTTTGAAAAGGATGAGCGCCTGACCGCGATTGGCGGCGCGCAATATCTGGCCGAACTGCTTGATAGCGCCGCCTTTGGCCCAGAGGTGCAGGACTATGCGCGGATTATACGTGATCTCGCGATGCGCCGGGAGCTGATCGACATTGGCGCGGGCGTGCAGTCGCGCGCCATGGTCCATGACCGCGATAATGACGGCGCCCAGCAGATTGAAATGGCCGAGCGTCAGCTGTTTGATCTGGCCGAGCGCGGATCGACCGGCCGCGGCTTTTCCAGCTTTGCCCAGGCCCTGACCGAGTCGCTGCAAATGGCCGAGGCCGCTTTCAAGCGCGATGGGAAAATTGCCGGTGTCGCCACGCATCTTGATGATCTCGACCACAAGCTGGGCGGTCTGCACGGGTCTGACCTTGTTATTCTGGCCGGGCGCCCCTCGATGGGAAAGACGTCGCTCGCCACCAATATCGCTTACAATGCGGCCGCCGCCTGCCGGCGCGAGACGCAGGAAGATGGCTCAAAGAAGACCGTTGCGGGCGCGGTTGTCGCGTTCTTCTCGCTAGAAATGTCGTCTGAACAGTTGGCAACACGGATTGTCGCCGAACGCACCGGCATCAATGCGCACCGCATTCGTCAGGGCGATCTCGACAAGCATGACTTCGAGACCCTGCGCGAGGCGACCCAGGAGCTGCAAAATCTGCCGCTATATATCGATGATCAGGGCGGCATCTCTGTCAGTCAGCTGGCCGCGCGGGCCCGGCGCCTGCACCGCTCGACCGGGCTCGATATGATCATTATCGACTATCTGCAATTGCTGACGGGCACAGGTGGCAAGCAGAGCGA
The DNA here is from genome assembly GCA_039026135.1 of Pseudomonadota bacterium. Taxonomy (GTDB): domain Bacteria; phylum Pseudomonadota; class Alphaproteobacteria; order Caulobacterales; family Hyphomonadaceae; genus Henriciella. Next base: position 7,532 of record JBCCMX010000008.1, read on the forward strand.
AAACCGGGTCCAGGAAGTCACGCAGATCACTACGACGCTAAAGGCGCTTGCCAAGGAACTGAACGTGCCGGTTGTGGCGCTTTCTCAGCTCTCACGCGCGGTGGAACAGCGCGATGACAAGCGCCCACAGCTGGCTGACCTGCGCGAATCCGGTTCAATCGAACAAGACGCCGATGTGGTGATGTTCGTCTACCGCGAGTCCTATTATCTGGAGCGAACCGAGCCGCAAGCCGATCCCAATGACTTGTCTTCAAATGAGAAATGGGCAGCCTGGCGCGAGCGGATGGACCAGGTCTATGGCACGGCAGAAGTAATCATCGGCAAACAGCGCCATGGCCCGATTGGCCGCGTGGTTCTATCCTTCGATGCGAATGTGACCCGGTTTGGTAATCTGGCAAAACAGCCGCAGGATCCCTTTGAATAGCGTCTACCCACCGCGCTGGGCTTACATTCGCCACAAAGCGGGCTAACCAAGCGAATATGTCACTTCGCCCTCGCGCCCATATCCATCTTGCCAATATTGCTGATAATTGGCGCAGCGTGCGTGCCACCCAGCCAGGCACCAGAGCCGCAGCGGTGATCAAGGCGGATGGCTATGGGCATGGCCTGGCCGAAGTCGCCGATACGCTGCACGATGCGGGCTGCGATCATTTCTTTGTCGCCCATGCCTATGAGGGCGAGATCGCCCGGCGGGCCCTGGGCGGGCACGCGGTCATCTATGTGCTAAATGGCCCGGCGCCATATGACGAGGCGCTCTACCAGGCGCATGTTCTGACACCGATTATCAATTCCGATCAACAGTTCCAAACACTGGTGACCTGGATACAGTCCGGCTTGAAACTCCGCGACGGCTATGGCCTGCACTTTGACACTGGCATGAACCGGCTTGGCATTCCGGTCGAAGACACCGGCGCCATCAAGGCCGCTGTGGAGGGTATGCCGCCAGCGCTGATCATGTCGCACCTCTCATGCTCTGACGCGCCGGACGACGCCGCCAACGCCTTTCAACTCGCCCGGTTCAAAACGGTGACAGATGCGTTTGCGGGCATTCCGACATCGCTCACCAATTCTGACGGTATCTGGCTGGGCTCGGACTATCACGCCAACCTGACCCGGCCGGGCATTGCGCTTTATGGCGGCGGACACCCGCCCGAAGGCCAGGCGCTGAAGCCCGGCATGACGCTGGAAGCGCCGGTTCTTCAGGTGCGCCGCGCACGAAGCGGCGAAACCGTCGGCTACGGCGCCACATACCGCCTGACTGAAGACAGACTGCTGGCCACCCTTGCCATCGGATATGGCGACGGTTTTCCGCGCTCGGCCTCCAATAGCGGCTTTGCTACGCTTGACGGCATAAGGTGTCCCATTGTCGGGCGGGTCTCCATGGATCTTATGACAATTGATGTGAGCGCAGCTTCGCACCTTGCCAGACCGGGCGTTTTCGCCCAAATCCTTGGACCGGACGCACCACTTGAGGAACAGGCCGCGCTCGCCGGTACGATTGGGTATGAACTAACCACAGGACTAACGCCCCGTGTCAAACGCATCTACGACAGATAAGCGCGGATTTCCCAATCCGTTACAATGGCTTGGCAGCGCTGTACTGGCGCTGTTCAAAGAGATCGGCGCGTTGACGATTTTCACCACGCAGGTCAAGCTCGCAAGCTTCAGTCCACGCTGGTACCCCGCGCAGATTGCCCGCCAAATGGTGGCGATCGGCTTTTATTCTCTACCAGTGGTTGGACTGTCAGCCATCTTTATCGGCGCGGCGCTGGCCCTGAATATCTATACCGGCGGGAGCCGTTATGGCGCCGAACAATTTGTGCCAAACATCGTGGTGCTGGGCATCACCCGAGAGCTCGGCGTGACGATCACCGGCCTGATGCTGGCGGGCCGCGTCTCTGCCGGGATTGCCGCGGAAATCGGCGCGATGCGTGTGACCGAACAGATTGATGCGCTCAAAACGCTGTCGGCTAACCCCTATCGCTATCTTTACGCACCGCGCTTTCTCGCCGGGATCATTACCCTACCCCTACTGGTGGTGGTGGCCAACATTATCGGCGTGATGGGCGGCTGGGTGGTCAGTGTGTTTGGTCTGAGCTTTGATTCGACGACCTATCTGCGCAATACGCTCGACTTCGTGACGGCTCAGGATGTCGCGGTCGGCCTGATCAAGGCGGTCTTCTTTGGCGGCATTATCGCCATTATGGGTTGCTATCATGGCGATAAATCCTCGGCCGGCGCGACCGGTGTTGGCCGCGCGGCAACCTTCGCCATGGTCGGCGCTGCTGTCCTGATCCTTGCGACCAATTATCTGCTCTCGACCCTGTTTGTGGAGATTGGCCTATGAGCGAACCCATTCTGCGTCTTGAGAATGTGCACAAATCCTTTGGGCCGAAACACGTCCTGAAAGGTGTCGATATCGATGTTGCGCCCGGCCAGTCGCTGGTTGTGCTGGGCGGCTCTGGATCGGGCAAGTCGGTGATGCTGAAAAACGCGCTCGGCCTGATGACTCCAGAAGACGGAAAGATCATCTTTGACAGCCATGATGTGACCCATGATCAGGGCAAGACGCGGGAAAACATGCGGGCCCGTATCGGCATGCTTTTTCAGTCCGGCGCTCTGTTCGACAGCCTGAGTGTGTGGGAAAATGTGGCCTTTCGCCTGCTGAATGCCGATGGGGTCAAACGGTCCGAGGCCAAGGAGCGCGCGATTGCCACGCTGAAACAGGTGCGGCTTGGCTCTGACGTGGCGGACCTGACACCGGCAGAGATTTCCGGCGGCATGCAAAAGCGTGTCGGCCTTGCCCGCGCGATTATCACCAAGCCGGACCTTATCTTTTTCGACGAACCGACAACCGGGCTTGATCCCATTACAGCCGATGCGATCAATGATCTGATCCTCGAACAGGTCAAAGCGCTTGGCGCTGCTGCGGTGACCATTACCCATGATATGGCGAGCGCGCGCAAAGTCGCCGATGAGCTCGCCTTCCTGTTTGAAGGCAAGATTATCTGGCGCGGGGCCGCCTCCACCATCGACAATCCTGGCAATGCCCATGTTGACCAGTTTGTCCATGGCCGCGCCGAAGGACCGATCCAGCCGGCGATCTAGACATGTCATTGCCCGACCGCTGCAAATCGCTTTAAGCCGGGCCAATGGCAAAATCCCAATTCACCTGTCAGGCCTGCGGCGCGGTCCATTCCAAATGGTCGGGCCGTTGCGATGCCTGCGGGGCATGGAATACGCTGGTCGAAGAAGCAGGCTCAGGCCCGCCGGGCGGCTTGAAAGCGCCTAAATCTGGCAGCCGCAAATCCGGCAAGGTTCAGTTTACCCAGCTGAGCGGCACGGACGAGGCACCGCCGCGTATTGTGATCGGCGTTGAGGAGCTGGACCGGGTTTTTGGCGGCGGGATTGTGCCCGCCTCGGCAACCCTGATTGGCGGTGATCCGGGCATTGGCAAATCCACCCTGCTCTTGCAGGTCGCTGCAAGGCTTGCACGTAATGGACTGAAATCGGTCTATGTCTCCGGCGAGGAAGCCACCGCGCAAATTCAGGACCGCGCGCGGCGCCTGAAAGTCGCTGACAGTCCGGTTGAACTCGCGACCGAAACAGATCTTCGCAAGGTGCTTACCGCCCTCAAAAGCGCCAAGCCCGACTTTGTCGTCATCGATTCCATCCAGACCCTCTGGTCAGACAGTCTGGAGGCCGCGCCCGGCAGCGTCAGTCAGGTGCGCGCCTGTGGCCAGGAACTAACCCGTTGGGCAAAACAGTCGGGCGCCGCGCTTGTCCTGGTGGGCCATGTCACCAAGGAGGGGCAGATCGCCGGGCCCCGCGTTGTCGAGCATATGGTCGATACCGTCTTCTATTTTGAGGGCGAGCGTGGACACCAGTTTCGTATCCTGCGGGCGGTCAAGAACAGGTTCGGGCCGACCGATGAGATCGGCATCTTTGAAATGCATCAATATGGTCTTGCCCCGGCTCAGGAACCCTCGGCCCTGTTTCTGTCTAGCGACGACTCAGAGGCAGGCGGCACAGCGGTGTTTGCCGCGATGGAAGGCTCCCGCCCCGTACTTGCCGAAGTCCAGGCCCTTGTCGCAGCCAGCACCTATGGCACACCGCGCCGGTCCATTGTCGGCTGGGACGGTGCGCGCCTTGCCATGTTGCTCGCTGTGCTGGAATCGCGCTGCGGTGTGTCGCTTGGCGGGCGCGATGTCTATCTCTCGGTAGCCGGCGGATATCGGATGAGCGAGCCGGCCGGTGACCTTGCCGCAGCGGCCGCACTCATCACCTCTGCAGCCGGTATTCAGGGGCCGGCCAAGTCCGTCTTCTTTGGCGAGGTGGCCCTGTCCGGGGCGATCCGCCCTGTTGCACGTACCGAACAAAGGCTAAAGGAAGCCGCACGGCTGGGATTTCAACGCGCCTTTGTGCCAGATGGCAGCAATGCGGTGATTGAAGGCTTGACGATGACCCCCCTGAAGCGCCTATCTGATCTTGTAGAGTTGATTGCACCGGAAGCTGCCCAATGATGGAAGCCCTGACACCGTTTGATGGCATCGCAATTGTCATCATCATTGTCTCTACGCTTATGGCACTTGCCCGCGGCTTCATGCGAGAGCTTGCGACACTCGGCGCCTTCATCGCCGCGCTCGCCGCCGCCATGTTTGCCAACAATACACTAAGCGAGCCACTGGCAGAGGCGCTGCCAGACTCCATGCCAGAAACTGCACCAGTTGTGATCTTGTTTATCGGGACCTTCCTGATCATCTACGTGGCTGTGGCCTGGTTCGGTGCCAGTCTGTCGAAGAGCATTCAGGGCGTCGATGGAATCAGCATGATCGACCGAATCGCAGGCGGTGTGTTCGGGTTTGCCCGCGGCGCGGTTGTTCTGGTCTTCTTTATCTATCTTCTGAACCTGGCCATGGACCAGGATCAGATCCCTGAATTTGTCAGTCAATCAAGGACATACCCTGTTATCGCCGCTGGCGCAGACTATCTTGGTCAGTATGCACCAGAGCTCGAACAAAGAAGCGAGCAGCAGCTTCCCCTTGACGTGGAAACCAGCGCAGAATAGTTCGCCCGCAGACGGCTGTTGCGGGGCTCATCGATGATCTTCGACCATGATGACGACAAACCGCGAGAAGAATGCGGGATTATGGGTGTATATGGTCACCCTGAAGCCGCACTGGTTACAGCCCTCGGCCTGCATGCCCTTCAGCATCGTGGACAGGAAGCCTGCGGCATCGCCGTCTATGATGGCGAGAAGTTTCACAATGAACGCCATATGGGCCTGGTCGGCGATAATTTTGCCGGCAATGTCAGCGACCGTTTGCCGGGCGCCAGCGCGATTGGCCACAACCGATATTCAACGCAAGGCAAGCCAGCCCTGCGCAATATTCAGCCAATCTTTGCCGATCTTGATTCGGGCGGCTTCGCGATCGCGCACAATGGCAATCTGACCAATTCGCGGGCCCTGCGCAAAAAGCTCGTGCGGCGCGGCGCGATTTTCCAATCGACAATGGACACTGAAGTGATCCTGCATCTGGTCGCGCGCAGCGATCAGGACCGCATCGCCGACCGGTTTCTCGACGCGATCCGTCACATTGAAGGCGGCTTCGCATTGGTGGCGCTGACAAACAAGAAGCTGATCGGGGCGCGCGATCCGTCGGGACTGCGCCCGCTGGTTCTTGGCAAGCTTGGCGATGGGCATGTTCTCGCCTCGGAGACATGCGCGCTTGATCTGATCGGTGCCGAGACAGTGCGCGAGATTGATCCGGGCGAAGTGATCATCATTTCAGAAGCCGGTGTGCAGAGTTTCAAACCCTTTCCGAGCCAGCCGGTAAGGCCCTGCCTGTTCGAGTATGTTTATTTCGCACGGCCCGACAGTATTCTGAGCGGACGCAGCGTTTATGAAGCGCGGCGTAGCATGGGCCATGAGCTGGCCGCCGAACATCCCGCCGACGTTGATGTGATCGTGCCGGTTCCCGATTCCGGTGTTCCGGCCGCAATCGGTTTCTCGGAAAAATCAGGTGTGCCCTTTCAGCTCGGCATTATCCGCTCGCACTATGTTGGCCGCACCTTCATTCAGCCGACACAGGGCGGGCGCCAACGCGCGGTGTCGCGTAAACACTCTCCGAACGCGGCGGTCTTGAAAGGCAAGCGCGTTCTTCTTGTTGACGACTCCATTGTGCGCGGAAACACATCGCGCAAAATCGTCCAGATGGTCCGCGATGCAGGCGCAAAGGAAATTCACTTCCGCTCGGCCAGCCCACCGATCACGCACCAGGATTTTTACGGCATCGACATGGCCAATAGCAGCGAGCTGCTGGCGGCTAACCATTCGATTGAAGAGATGACCGCCTATCTGCAGGTTGAGAGCCTTGGCTATCTATCGGTGGAGGGGCTTTACCGCGCCATCGGCATCGAGCGCGATGCCGCCTTCCCACAATTCGCAGACCACTGTTTTACCGGAAATTACCCAACCCGCCTTGTCGACCACGACAAGGATGAGAGCGGCAAGGAACGCCAGCTCTCCTTGCTCGAATAGACCACCCCGCCGCTGGGTCAGAAGAAAGTCTGTCCATGGATCAACGCATCACGCTTGTCACCGGCGCTTCGCGCGGGATTGGCCGCGCCGCCTGTCTGGCGCTGGTCGCGGCGGGACACCATGTCGTGGCGCTGGCGCGGTCCAAGAAAGCGCTGGAGGGGCTGGACGATGAGGCCAAAGCCGCAGGCGGCAGCGTGACCCTGATCCCATTCGACCTGAAAGACGCTGGCGCATATGAGGCACTTGGCCAGGCGCTGGCAAGCCGGTTCGGACGCCTGGACGGTCTGCTCGCCAATGCCGGTGTGCTCGGCCAGATCGGTCCCTTGCAGGCGGGGGGCGAGCGCCAGTTTAACGAGACGATCGATGTCAACTTGTCGGCCAATTGGCGACTGATCCGTGCCATGGACCCGCTGCTTCGCCGATCCGGCAGCCCCCGCGCCGTGTTCATCACCTCCGGCGTTGTGCCACGTCCGCGCGCCTTCTGGGGGCCCTACCAAGCCTCAAAGGCCGGGCTTGAAGCCCTGGTCCACGCCTGGGCAGACGAGAATGAAAAAACAAGCCTACGTGTGAACCTGTTCGATCCAGGCGCAACGCGCACACAGATGCGCGCTGACGCGGTGCCCGGCGAAGACCCGATGACCCTGCCGGCGCCGGAAGACGTCGCACCCCTCATGGTGCCGCTGCTTGGCAGCGATGAGACCCGTAACGGGGCACGGGTCAGCGCGCGCGATGTCATCGCCGGCAGCTAGGCGCGCCGCTCGACCCGGCTGAAAAGCGGACAAGAAGGCCGCCGCGTGGTAAAGCCAGGCGAGGGAGAAGCGGCAAACGCCATGATCGACGCATGTGATTTTCTGTCCATCGACAAACCCGTACTGCAAGGCGCCATGGGCGCGGTTGCCAGGCATGATCTTGTTGTCGCCGCGTCAGGCGCCGGCGGCCTTGGCACATTGAGCTATCTGCCGCCGGCATTCTTCGCTGCGGAAATGGAGCGTATTCAGGACAGTCTGGGCAAGAGAAGATTTGCCGCCAACCTACTGATGCCGATTATCTCAAAGGCGCATGTCGAGGCGTGCCTGAACAGCGATGTGCCGATCGTCACCGTGTTTTATGGCTTCAACCAGAACATGGTTTCGGCACTGAAAGAGGCGGGAAAAATCGTCCTCTTCCAGATTGGCAGCCTTCAAGAGGCGCGAAAGGTGATCGCAGCGGGCGCTGACGGCGTGATCGTGCAAGGCCATGAAGCCGGCGGCCATGTGCGCGGCAAGAGCCGACTGGCCGACCTGTTGCCACAGGTCAGAGACGCCTTCCCTAACAAACTGGTCTGCGGGGCGGGCGGTATCCATGATGCTGAAAGCGCAGATGCCTGCCGCGCGCTTGGCGCCGACGCTGTGTGCGCCGGCACGCGGTTTCTCGCCTCACCGGAAGCGGTGGCCCATCCGGCCTACAAAGCCCTTCTGGTTGATGCCTCGCGCACAGTGATGACCAACCTTTTTGGCGTTGGTTGGCGCGACCCGCATCGGGTCGTGCCCAATGCGGCGGTTGAGAAATGGTGTGACGGCGAGGGGCGCGATCCAGCCTGGATGCCAATCCTGCATGGGCTGACACGGATTGCGTCGAAAATCGGTGGCTCGGATGGCGGCGCCGCCATGACGGCGCGCCAGACGCTCAGCCGGCCGCTCTATACGCCGAACGCGCTTCTGCCAGGTATGGATGAGGCCTTGCTGGATGTCGTGGCGCTCTATGCAGGCGAGTGTGTGCAGCATATCCACGCACTCCAAGGCGCGCGTGAGACAGTTGCTGAACTGGCGGGCTAGCCCGCCAAACCAGGCCCATGCTTTTCGAGGCGCCCTACCGTCCGTGACCCGTGAGGCAAGAGGCGAGTTCCGCCGGTTGATCAATCCTCGGTGTCAAGGCTGAACAGGCAAAAAGCCAGAAGCAGCGTCGCCAGAACACCCGTCCCACCCGCGACCGGTGACGGCAGGACGCCCTGCAAGCCGAACATCATCACCAGCGTGTTGGCAACAAAGGCGAGCGCCCCGACCAAAACCGTCACACCGCCCAGCGCTTTTCCGCCTGCTTTCATCTTGGCCATGCCAAAGACAATCGCCGCCAGGCTGAGCAGGATTTTCGCGGCATTATAGCCAAAGAATGAGAAGGCAACGACGGAAAAGGCGACATCGCCAAGGTCGGGATTTGCTTCGGCGGCAGCGCCAAACGGGCCAAATTGGGTCAGGCCGACACCCACCTGGACGACATTGAGCACGGCGCTGAAGGCAATGGCCGAAAAGCCCAATGTATAGCGTTTGGCTATGACCAGGGCAGAGCCTGCAAACGCGGCCAGCAAGACAAAGATGAGCCCCTCCAATCCCCACAGGAACTGGCGGTCGACTTCGGGCGCGCTGAGGTACAGCGCGGTATAGACCGGCTGGGAAATGCCCGCCAGCAACAGCAATGCGGCAACAATTCTGACCGTGTCTCTCTGTGTGAATTCCATCGTCCTCTCCCTGCAGGCTGGCCTCACTGGCCCGTTATTTTCTGGCACAGTGGGGTGAGACCCACGCCAGGTCAGCGCAAACCTAGCGCAATTCGCGGCCTATGGCGCCCCCTCATAAAATTGTGAGAATGGCGGCGCATGCAGCACGTCGAAATTTCGAAATGTCTTCCCGGAAAGTGTGAAGCGCTTATCCGGGAGCTAGCGCAGAAGTCAAACGAGATAAATTATGGGGCCCGGCTCTTAGCTGACACTTCGGCCGGGATGACATTTTCCTTTAACCAGCGCACTACTTCTTGCGGCGGGCCTTGTCGGCAAACGGGTTGGCGCCCTGGCGCACGAACAGGCGGATCGGCACGCCCGGCAAGTCGAAGCCTTCGCGCAGGCCATTCACCAGATACCGCTTATACTGCTCAGGCATCTGATCACCGCGTGAAGCCATCAACACAAAGGTGGGCGGGCGCGCCTTGATCTGCGCCATATAGCGCGGCTTGATGCGCTTGCCATTCACACTTGGCGGCGGGTTGCGTTCAATCACATAACGCAGCCAGCGGTTCAGGTCGCCGGTTTTCACACGCGCGCACCAGTCATCATAGGTCTTGGCGACAGCGGGCATCAGCCGCTCCACCCGCTTGCCGGTCAGCCCCGAAAGCGTCACAACCGGCGCGCCCTTCGCCTGTGGCAGAAGTGACTTTGCTCTGGCCTGAAGATCCTTCAGCGCCATGCCATGATTGGTGACCGTATCCCATTTGGAGATCACAAAGACCACGGCGCGGCCCTCGCGCAGCGCAAGATCAGCGATCTGCAGGTCCTGTTTTTCAAACGCATCATCCGGGTCCATGATGAGGGCGACAATATCTGCATATTTCAGCGAGCGGACCGTTTCGCCGGTCGACATACGCTCAAGGCGCTCCTGTACTTTGGCTTTCTTGCGCAGGCCCGCCGTATCCACCAGGCGTACCTCACGCCCCTCCCAGGTCCAGGACAGTGTCACGCTATCACGGGTAATGCCCGCCTCCGGGCCAGTCAGCATACGGTCTTCACCGACCAGCTGATTGATCAGGGTCGACTTGCCCGCATTCGGCCGCCCGACAATGGCGAGGCGGATCGGCTTTTGCTTGGCCGCGGCCTTGGCCGCTTCAATCGCAGCGCCTTCAGCTTCATCATCAATGCCCGCTTGTTCCAGGGCCGCCTCGAGTTTCTCCGACGTCAAACTTGGGCTGTCGACATTAAGACCTTCCAACTTGTCGAGAATGCCCTGATTGAAACTGTCATTGTCTTCGGCGTCGGCCTCTTGCATGGCCGCTTCGAAGGCTTCCTCGCCGAGCGCTTCACGAATGCGGGCATAAAGCTCAGCCATGCCTTCGCCATGCGCGCCGGAGAGACCAACCGGTTCACCAAGCCCGAGATTCCAAGCCTCCAGCACGCCATCATCACCCGCCTTGCCCTCGGCCTTGTTGGCAGCCAGAACAATCGGCAGGTCGGCGCGGCGCAAGATTTTCGCAAATCGATCGTCCATCGCAGTAACACCGACGCGCGCATCGATGAGAAACAGCGCCAGCTCGGCCTCGCGAATGGCGATTTCGGTCTGGGCGCGCATGCGCGCTTCGAGCGAGCCGTCATTAACGTCCTCAAAGCCCGCCGTATCAATCAGCGTCAGCGGCAAATCGGCAAGCCGGCCCAGCGCCTCCTTGCGATCTCGTGTCACGCCTGGCTGATCATCGACAAGCGCCAGCTGTTTGCCCGCCAGCCGGTTAAACAGGGTCGACTTGCCGACATTTGGCCGTCCAACAATCGCAATTTTGAGCGGCATTCGCCCGCCTTCCCACGCCAGATGTCAAAGCAAGCCGGAAGCTTTAGCGCACTGCGATCAGTTTGGCATCATCTGTCAGCAGCAGTAATTTGTCCTGGACGGCAATCGGCTCGATATAAACTGGATCGCCAAGCTTCAAACGATCAATCTCTTCGCCTGTCTGGGGATCGAAGGCGAGCAGGTCGCCGCGCGACGAGGCCAGCACAATTTTACCAGACGCCACGATCGGCCCTGAATAGGTGATCCGGCCCTTCTTCTTTTTCTGGTCCTTATGGGCCCGCAGGTCGGTTACCCAAAAGACCTGACCGGTTCCTGCATTGATACAGACCAGTTGTGCGTCAACGCTGACAATAAACAGATACTGGCCAACAATGGCTGGCGCCTGAATGGAGCCGATGGGCTGTTGCCAAACGCGTGTCCCGGTTCGCCCGTCAATCGCGGCCATGATGCCGGACTGGCTGGCGGCAAAGACAAGGCCGCCCGCAAGCACGGGCCGCGCGCCAATATCGTTAATCGCCGAAATCGGGGTAAACTGGCCGGGGCTGGTCAGCGCCTCATCCCAGAGTCGGCGGCCATTATTGGCGAGATAGGCGATGATCTCGCCAGACGAATAAGGCGCGACAACAATGTCTTCTACCGCGGCAGGGCTCGGAGAACTCAAGACCCGCGCCGGTTCAGCAATCGCTTGATCGGTCCACAAGACATCGCCCGTTTCAAGGTCGAGCGCGAAGACTTCATTATTGTTGGACGAGACAAAGACGCGATTGTCTTTAATGGTCGGCGAGCCGGTCATGGGCGCATCGGTGTCGACCCGCCAGACCTCATCACCTGTCGATGCATCCAGCATGGTCACAAAGCCGAAGCCGCTGGCCACAATAAGGGCCTCATCCTCAACGGCGATGCCTGATCCGATGCTGGTCCCGTCGCGGCGACGTCCGGATTTTAGGGTCTTGCTCCACAACCTGTTGCCACTTGCAATGTTGAACGCGGTGACGCGCTGATTTGAATCGATTGTGAAAATCGCGCTCTCATTGGTCACCGGCGGTGTTGTCAGCGCAGAGCGGCTGTTTGACCCGGCGCCGGCATCACGCCGCCAAGCAATATCAAACGCCTCGCCGCCTGCGACATGTCCGACCGCCTTGCTCGATTGGCCGCCCGCCTGGCCCCACGAGGCCAAGGCAACCACTTCAGGCAGATCGACCGGCGTGGCCGCCAGATCGGGGTCAACCTCCAGCGCGGCATCGTTCAGCACCATCTCGATGCGACCTTCACGATCGGCGGCTTCGGCAGCTTCGCGTTCCTCGCGGTCACGATCGAGCAAGGCGCAGGATGTCAGAAATGTCGCGGCCATCGCAGCAAGGATGGCGGTCCTCAGGCGGCTACTGGTCATCGGTTTCATCCTCAGTTGCGCCCGCCCCCGCCGCTGTTTCTGTATCGCTTAAAATACTGTCGAAAGGCAATGCGTCGTCCGCAGGGGGTGGCAGGCTCGCCAGAGCCTGGGCGGCGCGCTGGCGCACCCCATCGGGCACGTTGGAGAGCACATCAATCAGGTTAAACTCGCCGCGGGCATATTCTACATCGCCTTCGGCCAGCGCCTTGGCTGCGAGCAATTCAATCGCCAGCGCGCCAAAAGCCGAGTTATCGCCAGACAAGGGCGCCAGCAGCGCCGAGAGCTCTTCACGCGACGCACTGTCAGCGCGCAAATACGCCGCCTTCATCAGGGCAAGCTTGGCTGCCGGCGTGTCACTGTCCTCGGCAGCTGTCTTCAAGACATCGGCAGCGGCGGCGAGATCGCCATTTCCTTCCAGCCGGACCTGCGCCAGGAAATGGGCGGCGATCGGCGCGATAGCGTCATCGGAGCCCGACAGCGCCGTCAGTGAGGCGGCAGCGGCTTGATAGTCCCGGTTTTCAAGCTCTGACAGAGAGATTTCAAGCTCACCGGACCGGCGCTCAACGGTCTCACTGCTTTGGTAATTCAGGTATTCATTCAGTGCGACACCGCCAACCAGGACGGCGGCGCCGATATAGGCCAGGAACCCATACCTATCCCAAGCGGCCGATAAACCGTCTTTGCGAAGCCCCTCTTCGACTTCATCAAAAATATCTGCCAAGACGGCCTACTCCACTCTTAAGGTTACGCGCATGTTAGATCACCCTAAACAGGCTGGCGCAGGCTCGCAACGCGAGATCACGCCTTGTCGGCGGGTTTGGACAGTTTGTACATCTCCGCTTCGCCGGGAAATGCGCGCGCGCGAACATCGGACGCATAGCTTTCGGCAGCGCCGGAAATCTCACCGCGCAGATCAGCATATTTGCGGACAAATTTCGGCACCCAATCTGACATGCCCAAGAGATCATCGGTGACCAGAACCTGGCCATCGCAGCCGGCCGACGCTCCTATGCCAATTGTCGGGCAGCTGACTGATTCGGTGATCTGATCAGCCAGATCCGGAGCAACGCCCTCGACCACAATCGCGAAGGCGCCGGCCTGGTCGGCGGCAATCGCCTCGTCCAGGACACGTGCCCATTCATCCTCAGAGCGACCCTTGGCGCGGAAGCCGCCATCGACATTCACCGCCTGGGGGCGAAGGCCGACATGCCCCATAACCGGAATACCGCGCGCGACCATGTGTTTGATCTGTGTGGCCGCATACGCGCCGCTTTCAATCTTCACCGCCTGACAGCCGGTCTCCTTCATGATCCGGGCCGCGTTGAGGAAAGCCTGATCGGGGTTGGTCTCATAAGAACCAAAGGGCATGTCCACGACCACAAAGGCTTCAGATGCGCCGCGCATAACGGCCTGACCATGCAGGATCATCATTTCGAGCGTCACGCCAACCGTCGAGCTTAACCCGTGAACCACCATACCGACACTGTCACCCACCAGGATCACGTCGACATGCGAGTCGAGCAGGCTAGCCATGGGCGCATCATAGGCTGTCAGGCACACCAGCGGCGTGCCGCCCTTGGCTTTGGCGATGTCTTTTACCGTCTTGCGGCGGATTTGAGTCTGGGCGGACATAAGGCAGTGTTCTCCGTTGCGACCGTCGCGCCGCTTCTAGCAGGCGAATGGCGCCGCGACAAAGCGCTAAAGTGCGAAGGCTAGCTGATCGGGATGGCGGGCACGCCAAACAGGATCGGGTGCAGCCACATAGCGAGCGCCGCCCAGACACCAATCCCGAGGGCCACAGAAATAATATCGTAGGTTGCCGACACGCTGGCATCGGGCCCCGGGCCAACATCGCCGCGCCGTTTGACCATGATCCGGTCAAACACCGCATAGGCAAGGAAGGCACCAAACAGGATGACCGCGTTATACTCACCATTTGCGAGCAAATGACCGACCGCCCACAGCTTTACCGCCACCAGCATCGGGTGTTTCAGCACCTTTTTGATATGCCCTGCCGGCAATTGGCTGGCGGCAAGGAAGATGAGCGCGAGCAGCATGAAGAGGGAGTTGAGATGCTGCAGGAAAAGAGGTGGGCGATACAGCAGGCCGAGCCCACGCGTCTCGCCATAGCCGTAGATTATAAGGACAAAACCGGTCAGCGAGACCAGACTGTAGAGCCCCATATAGGGGCCATAACCGAGCTTCACGCGCAGATCCCCGCCCGGTGCGCGCGAGCGCACTGCGCTGAACAGATGTGGCAGAAAGAAAAGTGCCAATCCGGCGACAAAATAGAGCATGATTGAGCCTCCCTGTTTGCCTCAGGGTCGGCTCATTCTCTGCGCTTGGCAAGATAGAAGCCTATTCGGCGGCAGCCGGGACAATCGTTACGCTTTCCCCGCAACCGCACGCATCGGTCTGATTCGGGTTGGAGAAGGTGAACTTCTCATGCAGAAGCGTGGTCTCATAATCGACGGTTGAGCCGAGTAGGAAAAGCACCGCTTTGGCATCGACAACGATTTTCACGCCCTTGTTTTCGACCATTTCGTCGAGCGGCTCGGGCGCCTCAACATAGTCCATAACATATTCCATGCCCGCGCACCCACCATTGGTGACACCCACGCGCAGGAAACCGGCGCCTTTTTCAGACATGATTTCAGACACGCGCGCGGCAGCGGCGTCCGTCAGTGTCACAAGTTGGGGGCGAGGTCGTCTGGCCATGGTCTATAGTTAAGCGCTCAAGGTCTAGGATTCAATTAAAGCATATTCAGCGCGAGGCGCGCTTCATCTGACATGCGGGACGGGTCCCAGGGCGGATCGAAGGTCAGGCGCACTTCAACGTCTTCAACGCCGTCTACAGTGCGGGCGGCAGTTTCAATCCAGCCCGGCATATCACCCGCCACCGGGCAGCCCGGCGCGGTCAGCGTCATATCGATATCGACTTTGCGATTGTCATCGATATCGACCCGATAGATCAGGCCAAGCTCATAAATATCCACAGGAATTTCAGGATCGTAGACCGTTTTAAAGGCCGCGATCAACGCATCGGTGATCTGGTTCAGCTCTTTTTGCGGGATCGCAGACACGGCCGTATCCTGCGGCGCGTCAGGCACATCCATCACGTCACGAGGGGTCAAATCATCTGCCATAATGACACCTATATAAGCATGCCGCGCGCTTTGTGTAGCGCTGCGATGAAGGCATCGACTTCTTCGACTGTGTTATAAAGGCCAAAACTTGCGCGCGCTGTGGCCGATACGCCGAGATGCGCCATCAGCGGCTGGGCGCAGTGATGACCGGCGCGGATCGCAACGCCGAAGCGGTCCACCAGCTGGGCGATATCGTGGGGGTGGGCCCCTTCAAGCGAGAAGGACAGAACGGCGCCTTTGCCGGGCGCGGTGCCATGCACTTTCAAGCCATTAATGCCGTGCACGCCGTCCAGCGCGCGATCATAGAGCGCGGCTTCATGTGCGGCGACCTCATCAAGGTCAAACTGGCTGTACCAGTCGATGGCCGCGCCGAGGCCAATCGCTTCCAGGATGGCCGGCGTCCCCGCCTCGAATTTGTGCGGCGGCTCATTATAGGTGATGCGGTCCAGCTCGACCGTATCGATCATCTCGCCGCCACCTTGCCAGGGACGCAGCTGATCAAGCTTTCCCGGCGCGCCATAAAGCACGCCAATGCCGGTCGGGCCATAAAGCTTGTGGCCGGAAAACACGTAATAGTCGCAGCCAAGCGCCTGCACATCGACGGCGAGATGCACCGCGGCCTGGCAGCCATCAAGCAGCACCTCAGCGCCGGCCGCATGTGCCAGACGGACAATCTCGGCAGCGCCCGTTACCGTTCCGAGAACATTGGACATATGGCTGAGCGCGACGAGCCGTGTCTTCGGGCCGATGGCGTCTGCAAGGGCAGCCATATCGAGGCTGCCATCTTCAGTGATCTCTACCCAGCGCAGGACCGCGCCATACCGCTCCCGCAGGAAATGCCAGGGCACGATATTGGAATGGTGCTCCATAATTGAGAGCACAATCTCGTCGCCCGGCTCAATCTGGTCGGCCATGCCATTGGCGACAATATTGATCGCCTCGGTCGCCCCGCGGGCAAAGACGATATTATCGTGGCTGGGTGCATTGAGAAAACCGCGCACCTTTTCGCGGGCATCCTCATAGGCCTGTGTGGTTTCATTGGCGAGCGTGTGCAGCCCGCGGTGAACATTGGCGTAGGCTGTGCGTGCCTGACCGGCCATCGCATCGATGACGGCATCGGGCTTTTGCGCGCTCGCCGCATTGTCGAGATAGACCAGCGGCTTGCCATTCACCTCGCGGCTGAGAATAGGAAACTCAGCGCGGATGGCCGGCAGATCCAATGGCCGGTTCATGAAGCGACCTCCGCCAGAAAGCCCTGCGCTGCCTCGATCAGGGCCTCATGTACACTCTCATCTGCTGTCTCCAGCGCTTCGGCGATGAAAGCCTCTGTCAGCATGGCGCGGGCCTGCGCCAGCGGAATGCCGCGCTGACGCAGATAGAAAAGCTGGTCATTATCGAGCGCGCCAGATGTATTGCCGTGTGCGCATTCGACATCATCGGCATAGATTTCAAGCTCGGGTTTGGCAAAGACCGCTGCGCCCTCTTCCAGCAGCAATGCCTGATGCTGCATGTCGGCGTCCGTATGCTGGCCAATATCGCGCGGCACATGGAACTTGCCCTGAAAGACGCCCGTGCCGCCATCCAGCACCGCGCCCTTGGTGACCTGGCGTGTCACGCAAGACGGCGCGCCATGGCGAACATGGCTGGTCAGATCGGTATGGTAGCCCGCGCCGCAGAGATAGGCGGCGTTGAGTGTCGCCTGCGAGCCGGTTTCCTGATGGGTCAGCCGCGTCTCGATCCGCGCCAGCCTAGCGCCGAAGGAAAGCACGGTTTGAGTATATTCGGATGTATCGCCCAGCGTGACGGCCGACGTAATCGCCTGAACCTCATCGGGCTGGCCGCGCTGCAGGATGGTTCGGCGCACCGCACCGCCCTTTTGCATATCAATCTCGATCAGCATGGATGACAGGCCTGCGCCGCCAAGATAGCTCTCCACCAGATCGATCGACGCGCCGGGGCGCACAATCACGGCGACCCGCGCGAAATTGGCTTCTGCGGTGTTAGCCTGCATCTCAAGATGGACAGGTGCGGCGACCTTGCCCGTCACCTCGATGACCAGTGTATCAAGCCCGCCGACCCGGCCAGATAATGCAGCGGTCATCGCGCCAAGCGGCAGATCTTCTGCACTGCTAAAGGCTTGCGCGTCTGCGCGCTTATGCAACACAATGCCGTCCGGAACCGCGCCGGCTGTATCAAGCCCGCCCGCATGGAAAGTTAACGCAAGATGATCGGCGCCCGGCAGGGGCGCGGCTTTGGTTGCGAGCGCAGGCGCCTCGACCGCGGGCAACGCCGCCTTTACATCGCTCCACTTCCACGCTTCCAGGCGCCGATGTGGCAGGCCCGTTTCGGCAAAGGCGTCGAAAGCACGCGCGCGCTGGCCATTGCTGGGCAGCATGGCATAGCGGGCAATCAGTTCCAGCTCAGCCGGACCAGGCTCTTTGAACTTCTGTCTCAGATCAGTAATGGATGCGCTCATGACGCCCTCGTGCTTCGACTTCGCTCAGCATGAGGGCTGCCCATGCCTATTTTCTGAACCATCCTCATCCTGAGCGAAGTCGAAGGATAAGGATACGCCGTCGCTAGGCCGCCTCTCCCAGCACCCCGTCATAGCCTTCTTTCTCAAGCCGAAGGGCAAGGTCCGGCCCGCCTGTCTTGATGATTTTGCCATTCGCCAGAACGTGCACCTTATCGGGTTTGATATAGTCGAGCAGGCGCTGATAATGGGTGATGACCAGCATACCGCGGCTATCGCCGCGCAGCGTATTGACCCCGTCTGCCACCGTGCGCAGCGCGTCAATGTCGAGCCCACTATCGGTCTCATCCAGGATCGCAAAACGCGGCGCCAGCATCAGCATCTGAAAGATCTCCAGCCGCTTTTTCTCACCGCCCGAAAAGCCGACATTCAAAGGCCGTTTCAGCATGTCTGGCGTCAGGTTCAGCGTCCTGGCGACCTCGCGCGACTGTTTGATAAAGTCCGGTGCCGAAATCTCATCCTCGCCGCGCGCCTTGCGCTGTGCATTCATTGCGGTGCGCACAAAGGTCATGACCGGAACGCCGGGGACTTCAACCGGATACTGGAAAGAGAGAAAAAGGCCTTTGGCCGCGCGCTCTTCAGGATCCATGTCTAGCAAGTCATCGCCATCAAGCGCGGCGGAGCCCCTGGTCACCTCATAGCCGTCGCGGCCGGTCAGCACATAGGACAGGGTGGATTTGCCGGCACCGTTCGGCCCCATAATGGCGTGGACCTCGCCGGCAGGCACATCAAGCGAGAGACCATCCAGAATGGTTTTGGCCTCATTTTCTTCGCCAACGGTGGCGGTCAGATCATTCAGTTTCAACATGAGGGGCATGTAGAGGCGAATGCCCGCTTTTCAAAGGGGAAAGTGCCGCAGCGCAAGCGGCACGGGCCCTATTCCGGCAAACTGTTGCGGCCCATGCGTTTTTCCATCCAGTCAAGGCGGGTCTGGAGCTGTTCAATCCGGCGGCTGTCCTGCAGCCTTTGCTTGCTCAGTTCACAAGCGTGCCGGCGCGTCGCGCGCAGCTCTGCCCGGGCGATTTCAAGCGTCTCCGACACGCGAACAAGATCGTCCGACAGGGCCTTAAGCGTGGGCAGGGGAACGGTACGCGACATAATAGTCACACGATAGCACAAAACAAGAACATTCAAAATCGTTAATAACAGGTTAACGCGTGAACTTTCTGTGAAACAGTTAGCCGACACTGCCCTCAAGGCTGACCTTGAGCAGGCTCTGTGCCTCCACCGCAAATTCCATGGGCAGCTCCTGCAACACTTCGCGCACAAATCCGTTCACGAGCAGGGCCACCGCCTCTTCCTCACCAATCCCGCGCTGACGGACATAGAAAAGCTGATCATCCGACAGTTTGGTCGTCGTCGCCTCATGCTCCAGCTGTGCATCCGAGCACCGGTTTTCGACATAGGGCACGGTGTGCGCGCCGCAGTCGCCGCCAATGAGCAGGCTATCGCACTGGGTGAAGTTGCGCGCTTTCTCGGCCTTCTTGTTTACTGAAACGAGGCCGCGATAGGTATTGTCCGACTTGCCGGCGCTGATCCCCTTGGAGATGATCCGGCTTTTGGTGCGTTTGCCAAGATGGATCATCTTGGTGCCCGTATCGGCCATTTGCCGGCCATTGGTGACAGCGATAGAGTAGAACTCGCCGACACTGTCATCGCCGCGCAGGACGCAACTTGGATATTTCCAGGTAATGGCTGAGCCGGTTTCAACCTGCGTCCAGCTGATCTTGGAGCGCGGTCCGCGGCAATCGCCGCGCTTGGTCACGAAATTATAGATGCCGCCTTTGCCGTCTTCGTCGCCTGGCCACCAGTTCTGAACGGTGGAATATTTGATCTCTGCATCATCCAGCGCGACGAGTTCAACAACCGCGGCATGCAGCTGGTTCTCATCGCGCATCGGGGCGGTACAGCCTTCAAGATAGGACACGTAGCTGCCCTTATCGGCAATGATCAGCGTGCGCTCAAACTGGCCGGTATTCTCCGCATTCATCCGGAAATAGGTCGATAGCTCCATCGGGCAGCGCACACCGGGCGGCACATAAACGAAGGTGCCATCGGAAAAGACCGCGCAGTTCAGCGTTGCGAAATAATTGTCCGACTGGGGCACAACCGTGCCGAGATACTGTTTCACCAGTTCGGGATGCTCGTGCACCGCCTCAGAGATCGACATGAAGATCACGCCGGCTTTCTTCAGCTCCTCGCGGAAGGTTGTCGCGACAGACACACTGTCAAATACCGCATCGACAGCGACTTTCGGGCGGTCACTTTCGGTGCGTGCCTCAATCGCCGTTTCTGCGGCGCCTTTGACGCCAAGCAAAACCTCAGCCTCGCGCAGCGGGATTCCGAGCTTCTCATAGGTTTCAAGAATCTCTTTGGGGACATCGTCAATCGAATCGTACTTCGCCCCGGCTTTTGGCGCAGCGTAATAATAGATGTCATTGTAGTCGACCGGCTCATAGCGCACCATCGCCCAGTCCGGCTCTTCCATGGTCAGCCAGCGCGCATAGGCCTTTAAGCGCCAGTCGAGCAGCCAGTCCGGCTCGCCCTTCTTGTCGGAGATGAAGCGGATAACGTCTTCGTTCAGCCCTTTTGGTGCATATTCCGTCTCAATCTCAGTGGCAAAACCAGCCGAATAGTTCTCAGACTCAAGCGCCTTGGCCGCTGCAACAGTGTCCTTATCGATACTGTCTTTGACTCTGATATCGTCAGCCATATCAGGCGCTCTCCTTCAAAACAGTGCGCCGCGCCGCCTCAAGCCAGGCCTCAGCTGTGGCGTCAAAATCTTCGCGCGTTGTATTCCATCCATAGCTGGTGCGGATTGCTGATTCTGCAAGGGCGTCATCGACACCCATGGCGGATAAGACCAGCGAGCGTTTGACCTTGCCGCTGGAGCAAGCTGCGCCGGAGCTGACCGCGACGCCGCCCAGATCCATCGCCATGACCTGCGTCTCGGCGCGAAACCCAGACAAGGCAAAGTTGGACGTTTGCGGCAACCGCTCTGCATCTTCACCAAAAACCGCAATACCCGCCTCGGCTTTCAGCCGCGCTTCAAAGGCGTCGCGATGAACTGACAGCGCCTGCAAATCCGACAGATCAGACATGGCGGCCTCGGCCGCCGCACCAAAGCCAGCAATCCCGGCGACATTTTCAGTGCCCGAGCGTAGCGACCGCTCCTGACCGCCGCCAAGCAGGATGGGTTTGAGCGGCGCGCCGGACCGCACCCAAAGCGCGCCAACGCCTTGCGGTCCGCCAACCTTGTGCGCCGAGAGCGCCAGATAGTCGACGCCAAGCAAGCCGACATTGACCTGAATTTTCCCAAGGGCCTGAACCGCGTCGCAATGGGTCAGACCGCCCGCCTCACGCACCATGGCGGCCGCTTGCGCGACGGGCTGGATCACGCCGGTCTCATTATTGGCGAGCATCAGCGCCAGAAGAGGCAGGCCGTCGCGATCATGGTCCCAGCGTTTCAGCCTGTCGCCAAGCCAATCAAGATCAAGCGTGCCCTGCGCGGTGACATAGGCGGTTTCGATCGGCGCGCCGGCTGTCCCGGCATTCTTGATCACCGCCTCATGCTCAATCGCTGAGACAAGCAGCGTACAGGCGCCCTCAAGCTGCGCGGTCACCCCATGCAGGGCCAGCGCATTGGCCTCCGTGCCACCACTCGTAAAGACCAAATCCTGGGCCCGCGCGCCTATGGTCAGGGCAAGCCGCCCACGTGCTGTCTCCACAGCGCGGCGGGCCAGCCGCCCCGGCCGATGCACGCTGGAGGGATTGGCCCCGGCCTCCAGAGCGGCCAGCATGGCCTCGCGCGCCTCGGAGCGCAGCGGCGCAGTGGCATTATAGTCGGCATAGATCATCGCCCTGATATATCAGGGCTGGCAGATATCTGCAGAAAAATTTGCATTTGCCATAAGAGATTGGCTATAGCGCCGGCTTGATGCCTTTTTCCAAGCCTTTTTAGCGAGACAAAAACCGCATGGCCGAACTCCTTATCCCTGGCCCGTCTGGCCGGATTGAAGCCCGCTACACCCCGCCGCCACGTGAAGGCGCCTCTGTTGCCCTGATCCTGCACCCTCACCCACGCGCCGGCGGCACGATGCAGGACCCGATTTCCATTCGCCTGTATCAGATGTTTGAGCGCAAGGGCTTTGGCGTTTTGCGATTCAACACGCGCGGCGTCGGACGCAGCCAGGGCGTTTACGACCAGGGCGTCGGCGAGCTGGAAGACGCCGCCTTTGTACTCGACTATCTTGAAAACATGGTCGAAAGCCCGCGCTATGTCTGGTGTGCGGGCTATAGTTTTGGCGCCTGGATCACGCTGCAGCTGTTGATGCGCCGTCCAGAGATTGACGGGTTCCTGGCCGTTGCCCCACCCGCCAATCATTATGATCTGTCCTTCCTTGCGCCCTGCCCGGCATCGGGTCTCGTCATTTCCGGCGAGCGGGACGCGATCTCAAAACCGGCAGATGTCGAGCGTGCACTCACCAAGGTGCGTATTCAGAAGGGCGAGAGCATTGAGCGCGAAAGCATTGACGGGGCCAATCACTTCTTTGAAGGTAAGCATGATGAGCTGATCGATATTTGCGAGGCCTATGTTGATCGCCGGCTGATTGAGGATGAGGAAAAGCTTCGCCGCGAAGCTGAAGCCGCCGCCGCCAAGGCTGGATCGCGCAAACCGCCTATTCCGCGGGCCATTCCGCTCGATATGGACCCGGCTGATATCGATGCCGATGAAGATGAGCTTGGCCCAGAGGACAACGATCCGCTCGGTTAACAGGCGCTTTCAAAACTCGCTCAGATTCACCGGCACAATTGGATCAAATAAAAAGCCTGCTGCGCCACACTGCTTGTACGTCGTGCCAGGGAGACCGATATGGCCCGTATGATGGAAAAAGTTGCTGGGCTAAGCACGCTTGCGGCCGCCCTTGTCTTGTCAACCACTGGCGTCAGCACATCCTCTGCGCCCGTAACCGAGCCAGCTGTTGCGGCGCCGGAAACCGTTCTGATTCGCGGCTGTGATGGCCTCGACGCGGACCATATTGCAACATTGCAGGCCGTCGCGCGGCAAAAGGGCGAGAGCTTTGAATCGCTTTGCGAAAATGTTGTGCGCGAAGCGCTGGCGCTTTAACGCGGTTCGGTAACCTGCCCGCCAGTCATCGGCTGAGGCACACCTGTCGTATCTGGCCAGCTGATTGGCAGACCGCGAACAGAGCGGGCGGCCAGAAATGCAAAGGCTTCCGCTTCAATTGAATCGCCCCGCCAGCCGGCCTGTTCGGCGGTAATCACCGGACATGGCAGCGCGCGCGATAGCATCTCCATCAGGACAGGATTGTGCCGTCCGCCGCCGCAAGCGATCACGCGCGCGGGTCGCTCCGGCAATTGGGCAATCCCAGCGGCGACGGCGCGCGCGGAAAAGGCCGTTAGCGTCGCCGCACCGTCTTCAAAGGTCAGCCCGCGCGCCATGCTGGCATTGAAATCATACCGGTCGAGCGATTTGGGCGGGGGTTGATTGAACCAGGGATGCTCAAATAGCTGCGCCAAAAGGCCTTCATGAACATGACCGGAGGCGGCATAAGCCCCATCTGTATCAAGCGCGCCGCGATCATGGCCTTCCACCCATTCATCAACCGGTCCATTGGCCGGCCCGGTATCGAAGGCCAAAAGCCGCCCATTGCCGAGATCAGCGGTAATGTTCGCCACCCCGCCAAGGTTGAGCACTGCGGCGCTTGGGCCGCCAAGCTTCGTCATCAATGCACCGTGATAGGCCGGAGCTAGCGGGGCGCCCTGACCGCCGGCGGCGACATCGGCGCTGCGAAAATCATGTACAATCGGCACGCCAAGATGACTGGCAATCGCAGACGCATCAAGCAGTTGCAAAGTGGCGCCCGGCCGATCTGGTGCCGGTTGGCGGTGCAGAACGGTCTGGCCATGAATGCCGATATGGCTTGGCGCGGCGCCCGTCCATCCGTCGACGAGCTGGCGATACGCCTCCACATGGGTATGCGTCATCACCTCCCGTGCAGGCGCAAACGCGCCGTCCGGCTGCGGTCCGCTCCAGTTCCAGGCGCGGGCCGCCTCCGTCGCCTGCTGCAGGATCACGCGCTCTTCGGGAAGGTATTTGCGTTCAACAACCGGGCCGAACTCAAGCACTGCCTCGCCATCGGTGAGGATCAGTGCGCCATCGACGGCGTCCAGCGATGTCCCTGACATAAAGCCAGCCACCCAGGCGGGCTGATTTTCACC